>JACQXV010000059.1 GCA_016208715.1 Candidatus Woesearchaeota archaeon
AACCGCGTCGGCGCGTTGTTGACGTAGGCATAGCGGTCCAACCCCTGCGCCCCGACAGGGACAATCGTATCCGCCTGCGCGAACCTGCCCAGGGACTGCGAATAGAATCTTGCGCGGTAATCCAGCAGGCCTGCGCCACCCAAATCGCGCTGACCGGTGAAGCCGAAGTCGGTTGTTAGTTGGGTAGGTGGGTAGGTGGCGCACTTCACCGAAGGGGAGATACCTTTGTTGCGATGAAAGGTACAGGTAGTTCAACTCATCGAGCAATTGGAATTGCCTGAATTGTGTTTTGAAGAACGGTTAGACCTCACACTCCAACTACGAGAATTGTTTGGAGTTGTGCAAGAACTCGAACCTGCGATGGTCTTGGCATAGCAGCGATAACACTTGTTGCTCGCACTTTAAGAATTTTATAGCAGCGGCAGGGATACAACAATCTCTGTCACTGCAACGGACAGAAAGCAATAAACTCACTCTTCGAGCGTATTTCATTTTCCTGTGTTTAGATCAACGATGTAAAGGATATTTTGCTTGTCAGTGTTTCGAAGCCCAACATAAGCAAAAGTTATAGACTTACTGTCTGGTGAAAAATCGAAAATGGCAAGGCCATCCACGATTTTGGTTATCGATAAGTTGTTGGGATCTGCAAGATTATTAACCATCCAGACACCTGGTTTGTTCTGATACTTTCCAGTAAAGGCAAGTATTTTCCCATCGGGAGACCATTTAAGTCTATTTGGACCCACAACTTCCAAAGGCAATTCATCTATTGTCTGTTTCTCCGGGCTGTACATGTATAGTTTCCAAGGATAATCTAGGAGATTTGCAATCTGCCCCCAATTTCCTAAGGTGTCATTTTCCAAACGAGGTCTGGTACCAAAGAAAGCAACTACATCATCTGTGGGTGACCAGGAAGGAAAATCTGCGCGCTGGAAGTCTGGGGTAATATTAGTTCTATTACCGCTCGCGTCCAAATAGTATAAACTTGAATCCATGTATATCCCATTATCATCCACCAGAACTTTCTCTTTCAGGTCAGGTGAATATGTAAAATTGCCAACTGTCGATATGTATGGTTCAACATAAACTTCATTTGTTGCATAAGTTGCAAGATTTACCTCTTGTATAACTTGGGCTCTTGGGTCTAGACAGGCATGAAGAAATCCTGCGCGTTGATTTGGAAGAATTTTCAGACTTCTTATGTAAGGTGCTTTGCATTCGGATTCTATAGATATTCCTTTTGATGCGAGAGAATTGATATCAAGCGCTTGGAGTATAGGACCGGCTCCCGTGTTAATATCCATGATAATTGTTTCGTTATCAAGCCAAGCAATATCTGAAAGTTGTCCACTCGGCAAACGGTATAGCTCCCTTATGGGAAATGAGTAGCTCTGACATCCAGAGAGAACTAAACTCAGTACAATAAATAGTATCTGCTTCATTTTATTAATACTCCGAATGTATGATCGTACAATCCCCACGTCAACACGCCAATGCCAACTAAGCTTGGACCAGATGTCCTTGGGTCGGTCATTATTCCTGTCGCTGTTACCACTAATGGACCTGTAAATTGTGGTGCACCATATTGAACAGCCATCGTTGAATATGGGGTTCCTAGTCTATATGCAATCGCAGAGCTCCGGTATGAATCAGCGCCTGTTTTGAAAAGATGGAAAAATATTTGATCGCTCAGAGTTGAATTTCCGAATGCAGATTGTGTACTAGCCAATCCCCACGCATAATTCACACCCTGCTGTTCAGCACGTAGTCTTGTGGCGATGAGATGGTCTTCATCGTTAGAGTCCTGACGTTCTTTGAAAAAATCAGCCCATCCTTGCCCGCCACCTCCAAATGGATCTGAGCCCTTGGTGATAAGTAAGCCATCGTTTATGGCTTGAAGCACGGCTGCATCCATCACTTCAGCAGTTCCACCTTGCTGTGACAAACTTGGATTATGTGCCATAAAGTCTATTGCGCCCAGCATATCATCAAACCAATGGCCCAGAGCGTTTTCGTGAACAATGTCGGCAAGCCAATGTTTTCTCTCACTCCAACCCATATCCCGGAAATCTTTCAGGGTTTTTGCGCCAGTATAATCCTTAACGCAGCCCATTCCGATGCCACAATCCACTCCATGCCCTGATGGGTCTGTGTATCGGACAGGATTGTTGTTTACATACGCATACCGATCCCACGCCTGGACGCCCTGCGTTTGGGTCGGGACGATGGTATCCGCCTGCGCGAACCTGCCCAGGGACGGGTCATACCACCGTGCATTATAGAACATCAAGCCGAAGCCTTCGGTGACGCCCGCCGTGGCGGGGTCGTCCATGTGCGAATATTGCCCGGTAGGTGTATTTTGTCAGTTCGTAGGCGGGGGTGGTGGAGAGGGACGCTGTCCATGCGTAGCGGACTTCACCCTCGCGTAGCACCCCCGAAGTGTAACGAAGGGGGCAGGGCTTGTAGCGCATCTCGGAGACTTTTGCGCCGTTCGCGTCGGTGAACGTGGTCTCGCCATCCACAACTGATTTTACCCGTTTTCCGTCGCCGTCGTAGGCGAATTGGGCAATCGTGACGCCGTTTTTCTTCACTTCGACGAGGCGGTTCTCCGCGTCGTAGGTCCAGGATGTGTAGGCGCTATCGTTATGATCCGTTTGATGATCCGCCAGTTAGCCAATATATGACTTTTCAAACACATCTGAGACATTGCAAGGCAGTTGCGCGAGTGTTGGACAGGGTCAATGAGCATGCGCCGCCCCCAAAAAGTAAACAATTGGTAGAACAAAGCACTATTCACCATATATTTCTACCCGGAGTGTACTCAATATTTTCCTGCCACTGCTTAATTCTACAGTATAACTACCAGGATACAAGTAAGTTTTCAGAGGAATACTAATCTCTCCATTCGAGACCCATATGTTGTCATAATAAACCGGACGTTCCATCAAATCTCTTTTACCTTCGTAAATACGAATTTGTATCTGCTTATGAAGTTCAGGAACGTTTGACTTAACATAACTACATATGTAAAAGCTTTCACCCACTGTAAAGTTATCGACTTGAATCCACTCACTATTATTTTCTTTACACGGAAATGTGTCATCAAGTTGTATGATGGTTGGCTCATATGCAGGAGTAGAGTACATTAGCCATGCTATTAAAAAACAGAATACCGCACAGATCACTAGCCCTATATAGCCAAAATCTTTTGCCTTCATAATTTGTTCTTTATTTGCCCCACCATAATGGGACTACCTTCATTACAAACGACTCGCTCCCGCCAATTTGAATGTTAAAATCTACTGCATTAGGCAATTCGTTGCCGCCGAACACAAGGCTTGATTCGGTGGTATACATATACCCAGCTCCGGGGTTATAGACTGGTTGACCGCTTTCATCCAAATCCACACTTAACCCTTTGTCACCTCCGGCGAACAAATCAGCATCTATATTGACAGAACCAGAGAGATCAAATTGTGGTCCTTCTAAATAATCTGTAATGTCTTCAACGTCTCCAGGAATACCATGAACATTTGAAGTGCCAATGTAAACATCTCCTTCCAAGCCGGTGAGAGTTCCTCCGTAGCCAAAGGTCCCTACAGTTTGGACAACGTATAGGTTTCCTTCCTTACCAATCGACCAGGAAATCCCACTGATCGTAAACACCGCTTTCCAATCCATAACCCGCTTGACCGCTATATCCAACATGGATGCCAGAAACTGGTTTGGGATGGCGCTTGATGATTAAATCAACTGTAGAACAATAACTGTAATTTCCTGCCGCACATCTGTATTTATCTCTTGCAGCCTCTGCCATTGCCTGATCTTGGGCGTCTTTCCATTTCTGATACTCGGAAAGAGTGCAGCCTCCGCTTTCGCCGCTACATCCGTCATCCACTCTGTGACCACTTGGATCTGTGTATCGGACAGGATTATTATTTGCATACGCATACCGATCCCACGCCTGGACGCCCTGTGTTTGGGTCGGGACGATGATATCCGCCTGCGCGAACCTGCCCAGCGACGGGTCATATCCCCTCCACTCCGTTACGGGGACGCTGCGCAGCCATCTGGCGTTGTAGAACATCAAGCCAAAGCCTTCGGTGACGCCTGCCGTGGACGGGTCGTCCATGTGCGAATATTGCCCGGTGTAGGTGTATTTTGTCAGTTCGTAGGCGGGGGTGGTGGAGAGGGACGCGGTCCATGCGTAGCGGACTTCTCCCTCGCGTAGCACCCCCGAAGTGTAACGAGGGGGCAGGGCTTGTAGCGCATCTCGGAGACTTTTGCGCCGGTCGCGTCGGTGGTGAGGCTGGTGGAGCCGTGACTTGTGCTGAACATAGTCGAAGCATGGTCAAAGAGCAGATAGTGGATGGTAACTACTACATTAGCGAGTGCCGCTGCCACCTTGGTAGAAAACAATTTTATGGCGCAACCATCCAACCAATAGGGGCGGTATTTTGCGAAATATTTTCCAATTCACCCGTGATTGGATCAATAACCAGAACAAAGTAGTTTCTGGGATTGTTTGCATCATCCCATTGAGTGAACATGATGTATTTTCCGTCAGGCGACCAGACAGGTTCAGGATGGCGCATTGCCCAGGGATCATGCGCATTTGTACTTATGCCTTGAATGCACAATCTTGTCACTTGCCTGCTTGATATGTCTATAATGGCAAGTTCAGATTGTTCTCCATCAGCAACTTCATCCTGCCCCATATTTAGCCAAAAGGCAATTTGTGTGCCGTCGGGCGACCAGGTGTAATCTGTTATGGTCGCCCCCCCCAATTCTTTAGCGAAATCTGTGATTCGTTGAAACTGACCTCCATCCCTTGAGACCAGATAGAACTCGTCTGCATCTCCTTCACGGTTCAGTATCGTAAGGTATTCCCCGTTTGGCGACCAACTGGGTATACGCCCCCAATCTGTAAAGCGAGCGCTGGCAAGTTCCGACTGTGTTTCGACATCAACCAGTGAAACGATACCCTCATCCTTTGGGTAAACCACGCGGGTAAGAGACGGATCGTAAAGAATGTTGGCGCCATACACATCAAAAGTTTTTGTTGCCATCCGATCAAATTTCCAGTCCGCAACTTTATCTTGGTAAGGGTTTGTAGGGCTATATGCGTTGTCCCAATCGTTTTTTAGAAGGGAATGCGACTTGGTAATAGGGTCAAGCAAGCGTGCTTCAACCGTATTATAGGCAGCAACCAATCTAATCTTCTCCGAATTTTGCCAATTATAGTAACTTTGCCAACTTCCATCCATGAATAATGAGAAATCGTTAACTACTTTTCCGCTGCTATCCAATATCCCAAGAAATTGTTTATCGCCAGAGGCATCGTCATGGACATAAGCAAGGTATTTCCCGTCCGGCGAGACCTGTTCCATCCGCCCGTTGTTGATTGATTTGAGGATTTGTCGGTTGTTGATGTCAAAAAAGAAGAAGCCAACTCGAAGGTTGGGCCATTGACCGGATTCGTCGGCAGCCTGAAAATCTATCTTTGCCTCCGGTTGTTTCAACACAATCACACCTTGCAGATCGAGTCGTTGAGAACCGCTGATGTCATTAACACATTGCGTCTTTACTGGCGGTAACGGTTCTGCCGTTGACGTCGGCGTTGGTATTATCTCGGGAGTGGGTGTAGGGATTAGAGTATTTGCAGGGCTGGATGCGATTGCCCCTTCGGTTGAGGCGGCGGAAATATCTGTAGTGCTGCTCTCGGAGTTGACCGCGCATGAAGAGACGAAGAACAAGACAATACAAACAATAAATAGACGTGGCGTCATTCTATTCATTGGTTTAGCCTCCACAGAAATTATTATACGTGCGCTGATTAATGGCTTTGCCCCGCCGTTTGAAGATGGCGTAGTTTACCATCAGCGATTGACAATACGTGAGAATTACTAGACGGTCGTCTTTACTATCCCCCCAGACAATATGGATCATATTCAGATTGATCATCCTCCTAAATATCTCGGACCTCAGCGATACATTACCAACATCAAATAATGCCATTGGCGCAAGATGACCTGCATATGTGCTTTGCTGAATTCCCATAACGATTTTCATCGTGTCGTTTGCCCAATAGGCAGGCGGTTTGTAAAAAAGTTCATCTATGGCTTTGCCATTGCCGTAAGCGGCAATTCGATTTCGAGCCGATTGGCTGTATCTCGAAAGGAATATCATCGAGCCTTCAGCGGTAAAGGGATCACAGTTACGCACATGACACCAAAATCCCGCTTTGTTGCTCAAAGCCGATACAAATTTATCCGTGTTCGGATATCCTGCCTGTTCGTATCCCCAAATGATTGCCATGAACTCCCAAATGGTAAAGCCGCCGCTTCCGTAACGATCCCACCACCAGTCGTCTTTGTTTGCCCACATTTCTTTGTACATTCTGTAAAGTGTATCAATTCTTCCATCATTTTTCCGCAGATTAGGGTCAATATCATCTGGCCTATCAGGATTAGAAGAGATATGCAACAAACTGGCTGGCGAACAAAGCACAGCGTCATCCCCAGCGCATTTATGCCCGCTGGGATCGGTAAACCGCGTGGGCGCGTTGTTGACGTACGCATAGCGATCCAGTCCCTGCGCCCCGCCAGGGACGATGCTATCCGCCTGCGCAAATCTTCCCAGCGACGGGTCATACCATCTCGCGTTGTAATCCATCAGCCCGAATCCCTCCACCGCGGACGTGGATGGGTCGTCCATGTAGTTACATTGAGTTGGCGTAATTTTCAGGGATTGTCCTGAAAGGCTCCTGGTGGTAATCTGGAACTCGAAACCGGTCAGTTTCATTTCCAAATCCATCACCAGGAGGCAGTTCCCATGTTACCAGAAATCGAATCGTTTGTGAGTTGGCTGAGGCGCAGGTCGCCGCGGTCTAGCACGGCTGTGCACTATGGCAGTGACTTGAAGTTGTTTTTTGCCTGGATCAACAAGCCGTGCATGGATGTAAAAGTTCAGGACATTGATGCGTACATCGAGCATTGTCAAAAGGAAGGTCATGCGATTGGGATGGTGAACCGCAGGTTGTGTGCCTTGCGTTCCTTTTATCAATTTCTTTTTCTGCATGACGAAAAGGCAATCGGAAATCCGTTCGTTCCAAAACGGCATTTCATCCGACGCAGGGAGCAATCTGCCTGACATGTTTTGCGTGCACACGCTTACCCATCCCCTGCCCCACATCAAGAGACGGACTGAACTGCAACGTTCGGTTCGTCTTTTTGTGTGGAGGAGGCAATGCAAAACACGGGTTACTCAGGTCTGCAAGATTATTAATGTGTTAAGTATTCGGCAAAGAGAGCCAGAAGCACAACTAGGACAGCAAGAACCACAACGGTCACAACCATTTGCACCACAGCCTGTTTTAAAGATGGCTTTTTCCTGTAACGATGGTAATACACCCAAGGAGAAGTGTAGGCATCTAATTCTTCAACCGCCCATTGCTTGGGAACAGTGGTTCTGCAATACGGATTTGGATTTATCGTTACGCCTCTTCTCGAGACGATTCCATTAATTAACTCACTAAATGCATTAACTTCGCTACCATTGCCTCGTTCGTTGTCTGGCTCAATAGGATTGGCTGGAAAGATAAAAACATCTTCAGGCTTGTCATCTGTTTTCACCTTCAACCTTATCATGTGCCGCATAAATGCACTTCCACCTGTTGCGTACGCAATGCATTCCTGTATTAAGTGAGTCGGGATGTCTTTAATGGGCTGAGATTCGATGTGAATGTTGTCAGACGTAACATCACACCGAATAAGATCCTCTGTTGACAGGAAACGACCTGTATGATTCCAGCCGTAGAGCCAGAAAACATAAGGCAAATCTTTATTTCGCGTCATAATAGCCATTCTTCCACTTTTTTTGTTCTTCCCTTACAGCCCAATTCCAAAATGTTCCATGAGCTGGCATCGTAACACCAAAAAGATCATCGACGCCTTTAGGCGGTTCTATCCAAACACCCGAATCAGCGTCCCATCTTACGATTTTCATCATTCCTAACGCAAAGGCTTCACTTGTTGCACTACTTATAAAACCATTTCCAAAATCCTCTAGTGTAGCGCTGCCCTCCATTCCGCTTTGCAAGGTCTCGTCTAGCCCACCCCACATGCCCGCATTCAGAAGTTGCGCGCCAATCCCCGCAGCGCCTGTTGTAACCGTTGTCAATTGCCCTGCAACAAGTCCTTGAGCAGCCCCCGTTGCACTTGTAATCATGTGCTCTTCTGCCGAAAAATCTTCTCCTGTTAGAAAGTTCTCAGCGTGGTCAGACACAATATTTCCAGCCATACCGACCCCCGCCGCCGAGGCGAACATTGCAGCACCAGCAGATGCTCCTACTCCGCTACCAATTAATGCACCTGCAATTGCTCCTGTTCCTATTGCAACAGTTAGGTCTTTCCAATCACTTTGAAGATCAAAACCACCAGGCTGTCTGGATTCGGTATATATGTATAAGCCTGCATTAACTAACCCTCCGACAACTGCTCCGATACACATCGTGCAGTGTCCTGTGGGATCATTATATCGAACAGGATTGTTGCTGACATAGGCATACCGATCCCACGCCTGGACTCCCTGCGTGAACGTGGGGACGATGGTATCCGCCTGTGCGAAACGTCCCAGCGACGGGTCATACCAGCGGGCGTTGTAATCCATCAACCCGAATCCTTCCACGCCGCTCGTGGCGGGGTCGTCCATGTGCGAATATTGCCCGGTGTAGGTGTATTTTGTCAGTTCGTAGGCGGGGCTGGTGGAGAGGGACGCGGTCCATGCGTAGCGGACTTCGCCCTCGCGTAGCCCCCCCGAAGTGTAACGAAGGGGGCACGGCTTGTAGCGCAGTTCGGAGACTTTCGCTCTGTTGGTGTCGGTGGTGAGGGACGTTGACCCCAGATGGTCTCCGAGGAAGTATTCGACGGTCATGGATTGGGGGACGGTGTATTTTTGCATCGCGATGCGGCTTGCTCCGGCGAAATAATACTTGGTGACTTGGGAACCTGTCAATTCGTAGTGCGCGCCGACGAAGTAGATGGTGGTTGTCTCCTCCTTAACAACCAATTATGCTATTGCGCTTTGTTTATTCAAGCCATCCTACAGCTCGGTAATTTTCGACAATTCGGAATGTTTTTCCAGTAATTACCTCTACAAGGACAACGAGTATATGGCTTTCGTTATTAGGATCTTCTAAATTCACTAATAGATATTTGCCATCTGGTGACCATATGGGCGAATCCCATGGAATATAAACCAATCCTTCAGAATTTCCTATATCACAATATTCGCGTGTCTCACCAGTATGTATATCTGCAATGGCTAAATGGACACCAGTGTGTCCCTTTTCCCAATCTGAATTATTTACCCAGAAAGCAACGTGGCGACTGTCTTGAGACCAGGAAAGTCCCGTTATATACGAATAGCCATTGGTTTCTGATAAGCGAGTTAATTGAACAAGTTTGCCATCCTCGCTAAGAATAAATATTTCATCCCAGTAAGAATCCCAATCTGCTTGTTTGTTCGTTTGTGTAGCAAAGACCAATTGTCTTCCGTCTGGAGACCATGACGGAAACTTTCCATAATCATTTGTGGGTACGTTGGCAAGAATATTATTCGTTTGCACATTAACTAGTCTCATAACGCGGTCAGGCGATACAAATGTGGGATAGATCGCCCTAGTTAGAGCAGGATTATAAATAACGCGACTTAAGTTGAACTCCCAATACAAATTGTCTCCATTCCATTGGTCAGGGAAATCATTAAATAGCTTTTGTTTCTCTCCTGTGAAAGGATTAAAGAGCCACAAAGTAGCTCGCGGGTTCTCAGGAGAAAATGCTGCATTTTCTTCCAAATTCTCCACAAGAAGCTCGTTGTTATTTATCCAAACCGAGCCTCTTTGGTTTATACCAGCAGATATAACTTTATGTTCAACTCCATCCATCGCCACAACATGTATTGTCACCTTGAGCGGTTCGTTTTGATTCGAGCTTGCTTGGGCATATTCAAGCCATTCTCGATTTGGAGATACTGAAAAGGACCCATCAATTATGTACTTGTTCTCCATTTGGGGCAGGCTGATTTCCTCTTCCGAATTCAGGTCCATCAAATACGACTGGTTAAAGAGAGACGTTCCAGAATAATAAGGTGTCCCGGAAAGAACGATCTTCCCTCGAGCAGGTGGGGGTTGAGGAGGCTGTTCGATAATACTGATACAACTCGTCAAAGGTGTATTTGTCGGTGTTACAGAAATGGGTACTGAGGCAGGCGTTTCTGAAATGACTTTCTCAATTGACGTAAGAACTGGACTTGGTGAAGCAGGGACTGTGCTCGGCGAACAACCCAAGAATCCAAGGACGCCAATATATACCAATACAATCAAAGATATTTTCACTTTCATTGTAATTCAAGCCTCCAAATCATAAAACATTATGGGAATGCACATCCCCATGCTGTATACAGGTCAACATATCCTTTCGCATCGAGGAACTGGCAACCAGTTAACACATATGCCGGATCATCGCCGTTTCTACCGCCTATTTTGTGCAACCAGGAATTAGAGGGATTCACAAAAAGCTATCCATTTCCAACAAAATATGGTCTGTCAGGAGCAAATCCTTCATTCCATTCTGGATGACCAAACGGACTATGAATCGTCATTATAAGGTTCCTGCCGGCCCTAATCCTGGCACTATTCAATTCATATAAATGTGGTGTTGCCGAATATGCCCTGCTTTGGGTAGACTGACTATAGTATGATAAATGCATGAATGCGCCTACAGCAGATGATGCGTCACAGCTAAGAACTTCACAATATTCCCGTGAATTTCTTACCATGGACTCTTTATAGTCCGGATAAACTGTCTGATAATATGCAGGGTCACTCGCTATCACATCAAGTTCGTATCCATACATCATCGCCATAAATTCCCAAACAGAAAAATGACCATCTACACCATAGGTCTTCCACTACCAACCATTCTTGTTCTTGTAAAGGCTTAAATAAAGCTCATATACTTTCATGCCATGTTTAGTTTTCTAATGCCCCGTTGGATCTATAAACTGCGTCAGCGCGTTGTTGACGTACGCATACCGATCCAGTCCCTGCGCCCCGCTAGGGACGATGCTACCCGCTTGCCTGAACCTCCCCAGCGACGGGTCATACCAGCGGGCGTTGTAGAACATCAAGCCGAAGCCTTCGGTGACGCCTGCCGTGGCGGGGTCGTCCATGTGCGAATATTGCCCGGTGTAGGTGTATTTTGTCAGTTCGTAGGCGGGGGTGGTGGAGAGGGACGCGGTCCATGCGTAGCGGACCTCGCCCTCGCGTAGCACCCCCGAAGTGTAACGAGGGGGCAGGGCTTGTATCTCATCTCAGAGACCTTGGCGCCGTTCGCGTCGGTGGTGAGGCTGGTCAAGCCGAGGTTTGTCCTGAGCATGGTGGAAGGATGATCACCAAAATGGTACTGACGTAAAGGTGGCTGAGCTGCAAAACAGTTTGGTTCATCTTTTTGCGTGGAAGTGAATAATTGTCTTGCCAGCTCAATCATTATTTAGCAAACTTATTGAAATTAATCTACCTTCTAAACTGTAAAAAGCATATATTTCTAAGTTGTTTAGTGGATGCCTGCAAGACTTAATAAGGATCGTATCGCGGAATTCACCAGGGGGATAACTTGCAGTCTGAGACCTCACATCTACAGGTCCAAACTTCTTCAGTATTTCCAGAGCTTCTTCTCTCCTCATGCCTGGAGTGATGGTTTCTAGTAAGTAACTCTCAATTCCATCCATCGTTGCTGGTGCACTAACTTTTCTAGCAATTGAGGGGATGCAAATAGCATAATCCACCCACCGGAATAATGTCATGTAAACGAACGACACTAAACAGCTGCCTATAAGAAGCAGTCCCAAGGCAATGACAAATTTCTTGTATTGGTTGTTCAACACAGTTTTCATCATCATCGTAGATTCATTTCATTTGACCTCTTGCATAAGTCAGCCGACGTTAGAGAATGTCTCTTACGCAAAGGCGTATTGTGCGCTCTCTGGCGCGTTTTTGCAAGAGGTCTATTTTCTCAATCTATTTCTTAATAGGTTGAGCAAGAAAAAACTTAATAGAGTGATTAAGCCGCCCCATAGATTGAGAAGCCTGATTTCAGTATGAAAAAACATCTTTCCGATCAGCCATAAGCAAATGCCCACAGCATAGACTATGGTGAAAGCACCAGCAATTCGTGTTAGCAGGTCAATAAGTAGCAATAAACTTTTATTCATAGTAGGACTTTCGCTTATGCAGGAGAAAAGGCGTGAATTCTAGGTGACGCCAGTTCAGCCCGCAGGTAATCGCTGAACAAATTGTTTTTGGTTTGGTAGAGCGTTTTTCCAAGAGCCTTGGCTCTGACTTTCAAAGAAAGCCAGGCATGGTAACAACAGGCAATGTGATTGCGTTGAGAGCGCCCTTTGCGACATTGGCATTTTTCGGTTCCAGTCAACTGTTTGAGACCACGATGCAGTTCTTCGATTTGCCAGCGCACGTCGTTCGCTTCTTGAGCGGACTGTGTGGTCAAAGTCTCATCTGGGCAATTGGTAATGACCCAGTCAATGTCGCCGTCTGTGGCAACTACCTTGAATAACTGCACTTTGAACGGTACTTCCTTCAATTTGATCTTGACACCATTTTGCAAACGTTCGGTTGTCCAATCGATCTCGTCCAGATGGATCCAGCCGCCTTCTTTGCTCAAACTGACCATGCGGTTGCTTTTCAGTGTCATGAAAAAGGTCAAACCCAGGCGATGAACCAGTTTCAAGTTCTCGGCGGAGGCATACCAGCTATCAAACAAGATGCGTTTGGCTTTGATTTTCTTGGCAAAAACCACATTGATGATCATTTCAGAGAAGTGCTCATTCTTGGTCTTGCCGTCCTGATCGGGCGCATAAATACGGTAATCAATTGGATAGAAATCTTGCTTGTCGCCAGCGCTATGCACCAGATTGACAATGCCGATGCCACGTACAAGACCATGTTCTGCACCACTGTACTGTAGCTTGACTAGCTCAATGAACCGCGAGTAACGTTTGTCTTGGACGATATCATCAGCAGAAAGGCTTCAGGACTATCTTGGATTAGCCCTTCTACCAGTTCCCATAAGCCGCGTGCTGTATGGCGCTCGTTTTGCAGATAGTCGGTGATGACATCGTGGCTGACTTCATCCAAATGCTCGGCTAGATTTGAACCTGTGTAGTTGCCGATTGTGCAAATCAGATATTTGTAGTTGCCGATTGTGCAAATCAGATATTTGACATATTGTTATTTGGTGATCATGACCTCATGGTATCATCTCGCCGCTCAAAGCGAAAGTCCTGATTATCATTTTTTCTTAGGAGGGGGCGTGCCAACGAATCTGTCGAAAAAGTCCTTTTTTCAAAACCGCGCCGTCGGGCGGAGCCGCGCTCCCACTATGCCGCGATTATACCCCCGCCATTTTCCCGTTTGGGAGGGCTAATTCAACCTCCCGAAGGCATGGATTTTGCCGATATTGTGAACCATCGCATACAGCCTCCACTGCACATCCACCTTGGGTTTCGTGCGGAGCGTAAAGCGGTTCATGTGCTTGTGGAACAGATGTTGGCAAAGACCGGGTTTCGACAGGCTCAACCCACAACTCGATAATTTTCAGCCGTTGAGCATAGATTTTTGATTTTTACCTGATGATGAGGGCGCTTTTATTCGGCATAGTGCGCCTGATGACTGTCTCGGGGCGCTCGTGGTGACTTGGTTTCTGAGAACGCTATGTTAGCCCCGTTCTATTGTTCAACTGAATTATACAAATAAAGTCCACCATGTGTTCCAAACCAAATCGTTCCGTCCGGTGTTTGCGCCATTCCTGTTACTGTTGAAATTGGAATTTCAAGCCAGTCTTTTCCACTTGAATAAAATAATCTATTTAATGCGCCAAGCCAAACAGAATTATTCTGATCTACAAATATGGATGTACAACGACTTTCAATCTCATCAACAGTTATCCAGTTGTTACCATCGAAGTAAAAAACAGCATGTTCCACTGCATTTTCCACCACCCAAATTCCACCATCTTTAGTTGGTGCTATTTCTACGGCTTCAATAGGGTGATTGTATTCATCATGATGGTTGTATGTAGTCCAATGTTCGCCATCAAAACGTGATATACCACCAAGTCCACCAAACCATAGTGTGCCGTCAGACGATACTGTGCCGCTGTAAATTTTATCGAGATTTGTACTTTCGTTTTCGGTATAAGTAGTCCATAGCGTTTTATCAAATTTTGATACAAATCCTTCATCCGTACCAACCCAAACATATCCGGGTTGGTCAATTACCAATGCGGTTATATCTCCTTGCCCAATTCCATCGTCGCTAGAATATGCCCTCCAGCTTCTCCTGTCAAAACGGAAAATTTTGCATCCGCTATTTCCCCACACTGTACCATCTTCTTCAACAACCAAATCAGCAACCCTCAGTGGAGCATTTGCATAACAACTTACCATATTGGTTGGAATTTCAAACACATGCCATTCTTTTCTATCATAATTTATCAGACTATATTTTTGGTTTGTTGCTTCTCCAATACCAATTAGCCAGAGAGATTGAGAATTTTCTATTGCTATAGAGTCTATCCACAATTTGTCACTTACGAGAATTGGTTGCATGTCCTTTGTCTGAATAACAAATTCAGAAGGAGTAACAGTTGCAATCTGAGCATTAGTCGGAGTGGGAAGGCTAGTGGGAGTAATTGACTGCGCTTGAGTAGGCGCAGAAGATGCACATGAGGTCAGAAAAATAAAAATCAAAGCAGCAGTAAGAATATTTTGCATGATATTTATTCCCACGTAAGGGGCTAACGAGACTGTCGAAAAAGTCCTTTTTTCAAAACCGCGCCGCCGGGCGGAGTGACTTTTTCACTGTGTTGGGATTATACCCCCGCCATTTTCTCGTTTGGGATGGCTCATTCAACCTCCCGAAGGCATGGATTTTGCCGATATTGTGAACCATCGCATACAATCTCCACTGCACATCCACCTGACCTGCTTTAGTTTTTGTGTCCAACTGGAATGAGAGACAGAGCAGGTTGAAATTGGGTAGTGTACTGGGCAGCAAAGGCTGCCGGAGTTTTATAACCTAACGAGCTGTGTGGTCGC
>JACQXV010000060.1 GCA_016208715.1 Candidatus Woesearchaeota archaeon
ATCACGAAAGGTATACACCACAACCAGAATACGGCTCAGAAAATCCATGCCGATGGTGATAAAGCGATCTTCTTTTTCATGATCGTCTTCAATCGTAATGGCTTTTTCATCTTCAAAGACACCTACAGCATCGGCGAATTTGACGCCATGCTTCTTGAAGTTTGATTTTGCTTTGTTGGGATCCCATTCGTGACTCATCGAAATTGATTATATGCACAATTGTACACAGGCGCAAGAGGAGAATTCACATCGCCATGTCTCCCCGAAATACGACGAGTTGACCACTCAAGCCGCCTCCCAAATGTTCATTGTCGTATGTGGGGGAGATGTCCGAAGGACAGAGGAGGTCCCGCCGCCCTTCACCCACAGTCCCGTTTTTGATTCAGGATTGACAGCCCCGGATGGTGAATTCAAGACCGAATATTATTTGGTGCTAAACTTTTGGACCTGACCACTGGAATAATCCAGCACATATATATTTCCTGCATTATCTCCAACGATCCCGGTTGGTGCCAACAATTGCCCGGGTTGCAGACCTTTTTCACCCCAACCACCCTTGAATGATCCACTTGCATCGAAAATGCAGATACGACCCCAGGAAAGGTCGGCAGTATACAAGGAACCTTGCGGGTCGAACCACATCCCGCCTGCCCCACCGATTTCAGCGGGCGAGACAGCCTGTCTTGTAAATCCGCAGGTCAGTGAAGACCATTTGGTTAAGAAATTCCCTGCATTGTCAAACTTTGAGATCGTCACCTTATTACTTTCAAGATCATTGACAAAGACGTTGCCTTCCGCATCCACCGCAACGAAGCCGATGGCTGTGAATTGTCCATCCTCATTGCCCTGCCCTCCCCACTCTGCCAGCTTCTTGCCCGTGCCATACAATTTCTGGAAGCGAAGATTTTTTGCATCCGTTATGAACACATTGCCTTGCCCATCCACGGCAATATTGGTTGGATACCCTGATTGATCGCGGCCACCGGAGCCGCCCCATTGCGTTAGGAATTTCCCTTCGCTGTCGAACTTCTGAACGCGGTTATAGCCAGCCTCCGTTACATAAACTTTATCTTGTGTATCCACTGCCACGCCTGTGGGGGAGATGAACTGTCCTTGTCCCTCTCCGGCGCTTCCCCATTGAGTTATGAATTGACCGTCAGAATCGATCTTTACGATTCGGTGATTTCGGGTATCGGCAATGTACAGATTGTTTTGAGAATCAATGGCAATACCCGAAGGGTAGAAGAATGGAGTCTCGCCGCCGTTGAAACTCCAGACGAATTGAGGTGAAGGACTGGCTGTATCTGGTGTTTCAGTGGGTGGCAGCGATGGCGCTACGGTAGACGTCGATTCAATGGCAGGCACCGGTGTGGAGCTCGTCCCAAGGGTTCCACAACCCATAACTAAAACAAGAAGAAAGGCAAAAAACGTATAACCGCGCAGACTCTTCATATTGCTCTCCTTGTGTTGCGGCTCAATTGAAAACGAATTGATAATCAAGTTCAAC
>JACQXV010000064.1 GCA_016208715.1 Candidatus Woesearchaeota archaeon
CGGGTTGACAAGGTAGTGCCCCATTCCCGATTGATCGCGGTTAAGGACAGCCTTCAATCGGAGCTTGGCGAGATACAAAAAATCGGCGAGGCCACGATCATTTCCAATCGCGTCCCCATCGTGGTTAAGGATAAAGCGGTCGGCGTAGTTGCCACTTTTCAGGAAGTCAGCAAGATACAGAAATGGGAACACAATATCAGGAAGGTCCTCTACAGCAAAGGGATGGTGGCAAAATATACCTTTGCCGACATTATTGGCGCCAGCCGCCCCATTGCCAATGCCAAGCTTCAAGCACTCAAGTTCAGTTCGTACGAAACCACGGTGCTGCTTGTCGGGGAAACGGGCACGGGCAAAGAATTGTTCGCCCACGCGATCCACAATGCAAGTTTACGGAAGCAAGGCCCTTTCGTGACCGTTAACTGTTCCGCGCTTCCTGAAAGCCTGTTGGAAAGCGAACTCTATGGCTATGAAGAAGGGGCGTTTACGGGCGCTAAAAAGGGCGGCAAGCCCGGCCTTTTCGAGCTCGCTCACGACGGTAGCATCTTTCTGGATGAAATCAGCTGCATATCCTTGGGCATGCAGATTCGCCTGCTCCGGGCAATTCAAGAAAAGGAAGTGATGAGACTTGGGTCGGATAAACTTATACCGGTAAATGTCAAGATCATCGCCGCGACCAATGAAGATTTGGCCGATATGATAAACACGGGGAGGTTCAGGGAAGATCTGTATTTTCGTCTTAATGCACTGCGCGTAACAGTGCCGCCTCTGCGAGAGCGAAAGAACGATATATACTTGTTGACGAAATATTTTCTTGAGAAACAGCTTCCCGATGACAGCGATACGTTGATAAATGAAAATTTATTAAAAAAACTGCAGGAATATCCATGGCCGGGGAATGTTCGCGAACTCAAGTCCTTCATTGCACGGTACTCCATCCTTGTCAACGATATGAAAGCTGAAGAGATTTTTGACGAGTTCCTTGAAGAAACCGTCAGAGTGAAAAAACACCCGCCGGCACAGAACGGGGATATGCACAAAACAAGGAAAGAAGATACCGCGCTCCCCGATGAAATCATAAATGTCCGGGTTTCGTCGTTGGGAGAAATGGAAAATGAGGTCATCAGGAAAATGCTGGAAAAATACCGGTATAATCGTTTAGCCGTTGCCAAGGCATTAGGGATAAGCAGAGGGACGTTATGGCGAAAAATGCAATTGCTGGACGATGATGTCCCATCGAAACATGACCCCCCATCGATATGTTCTTAATTCTTAAATATTTGCAACATATTGTCTAAATATAGAGCAATTTGTTTCTTTATAATTATTTCTTGCCATAGGTGAATTTTTCTTTGCCCGGAATCCCCCTCACTTCTGC
Organism: Candidatus Woesearchaeota archaeon; assembly: GCA_016208715.1. Lineage (GTDB taxonomy): Archaea > Nanobdellota > Nanobdellia > Woesearchaeales > UBA11576 > JACQX01. The sequence continues at coordinate 1,376 of JACQXV010000064.1, forward strand.
ATAAACGAAAAAAAAGCCTTAATACTAAAATTACCTAACTATAACAGCATGGTAAAGTTATTGCCCGACAAAAGGGGAGAAATAGTATTCTTTATTATTTCCCCTGTGGCATAGATTCTGCTCAATATTCATCGAATTTGTTGGCTGTAAGAAATAATGATCCCGAAAAACAAAATAGGGGGACGAGAAAAATGGAAGAAAAATATGGCCGCACGGCGGGAAAGTTCGTTGTTTATTTCTTTGTCATTTTTTATGTCTTCGCTTCCTCTGTTATTATGGGAACCCCTTCTCATGCGGAGGACAAAGAAATACTCATTGGATCCGTACTCCCACTAACGGGCAAGCAGGCAAAGCCTGGGCGTCTTTTTAAGATGGGCTATGACCTGGCTTTTAAACAGCAAAATGAAAAAGGTGGAATTTACCTCAAGGACATCAAGAAAAAAATCCCGACAAAGCTTGTTATCTATGACGACAAAACCAATCCGACAGTTTCCGCAGGAATGGCGGAAAGACTTGCCACAGTGGATAAAATTGACGCCTTCCTCGGCGGTTATACAACGCCCCTTGGGGAAGCGCAGGCGATCATCCCCGAGAAGTATGGAATTCCTTATGTAACGGGAGGAACGGCGTCAAAGCCCCTATTCAAACCAACAAATAAGTGGATATTCGGAACTTTATCTTCCGTCGAAACCCTGTCCGCAACAATCATGGACTGGCTCAAACTGGAACAGGACGCCAAACGCCTTCCCAAGCCCGCTAAAATCGCTCTCATATGGCAGAACACGGACCACGGGCGCGAATATCGTGACGGCGTTCAGACCTGGATCAAGGAAAAACCGGGGCTTTTCGAGATCGCTCTGAACGAACCCTTTGAAAACATGGGGAAAGAACATACGCCAATCATCATTAAGGTCAAACAGGCACGCGCCGATGTCTTCCTGTCGGATGCCTACGAGCCGGACTACATTCTCCAGCACCGCGCCTACGTCGAGCAGGGACTAAATCACAAGGTAGTTAATTACGGCGCACGCGGCCCGGAAAAGAGCGCACGCGAAGCTCTCGGCGACTATGTGGATTATAACGTTGCGGCTCTTTGGTGGAGCCCCATGCTTCCTTATCCGCAATCAAAAAAACTCATGGCTGATTTCTATGCCGAGTACAAGGAAGATCTGACGGAATGGTATGGCGCCCTCGGCTATGATACCGCCCGGGTTCTCTTTAAGGCCTTTGAGGATGCGGGATCGACTAATAAAGAAAAGGTGCGTCAGGCCCTGCTGAAGATGGTCATGTCCGGCTCCGTGATACCGAAGCAGACGATATTTTTCCCGAAGTCAAACAACTACCAGATCA
>JACQXV010000065.1 GCA_016208715.1 Candidatus Woesearchaeota archaeon
ACATTCACAAACGTATTATTCCGAATCGTATGATTACTTTCACGCTCAAACTGCACACCAACACTCACATTCGAAAAAGTATTACGCTCAACAAGAACACCAGAACCATACGATCCGCCATACGAATTGTAAACACCTGCACCCAAACCTGACGCAGTTATATTTGTAAAGGTGTTCTCAGTAATGTTCGTTCCGTTCCAGCTAGTCGTAAGAACGCCTAAAGCATACTGACTTGATGATAACTGAGCTATGGTATTATTGAAAATGCGCACGCTGGTGTTAAAGGTATGTGCAATGCCAACAAGTAAGCAACCGGCTCCTGTGCACTGACTGAATCCAACCGTATTGTTAAAAACAGAAATATTCGAGCTGCCAGCAGACCTTCCTACCTGAACAACAATGCCATACACAGCACAGCCGCTTGCCACGCAGTCCATATCCCGAATGTCATTTCCAAAGATAGACATATTGGCCACGAACTGGCCAATAGTATCAACAACAACTACTATGCCTGTACTTGACGCGGCGCCGGCGAAATTCCGAAGCGTATTCATCGTATTATTTGCTATAACAACATCAGAATAATTTGCTGAGCGAAAATTGATGCCCGAAAAATCGCTTCCACTCGCACGGGTCACGTTCACCAGCGTATTATTCAAGATACGTATGTTACTGCGGGAAAAATTACTACTCGCATCCTCAAAAAAAACAAAAGTAGAGTAATTACTCACAAAGCAATTCCGCAGCGTCAGATTACTGACACCATTCGCAACATCAAGCAACTGAAACAGACTTCCCTCATACTGTCCAACAAAACGCGTATTATTACACGTGACCAGCTCATTATAACCACTCAAATCGATCGACAAGAAACTAAAAGTCCCATTACAAAACGTCACCGCAGTATTGTTACGAATCGTCATGTTGCGCGGATTTAACGTCAGATTATTATTCGGAGAGCAGTCCACGTTGTCCGGATCACCATCGCCGTCGCTGTCGATTAACATCGGGCCCCAATCAGTCACGTTGCCAGTGACATTGCCTCCATTCGAGTCATTGTATGGGTAATGCGGGCCGGAATCGCCAAAAGCATTGACATCGACATCAAAAATACGAAGCGAGTTGGTGAAAATATCATACCAAAAATTACCTTGCGCTACGCCACCCACACTTGTGTTGAAGTAATTCGCAACGTACGCGCTTGACACCTCAAAAGAGCCAAAAGAATTTGTTCTGGAGTTGTTTGTGAAATTATTATAATAAACGAAATTGTTAGTTCCATTGGATCCAGAAAACAGCATCGCCCCGGCATTATTAGTAAACGAGTTATTCGTGAAGTTCATACTTGCACCGAAAGACCAGATCGCGATGCCAGACGTATTGAAAAAACGATTGTTGTGAACAATCGAGCCATTAGTATTCGAAAATGTATTGTAGATAGCATTCACCGTGTGATTCCAAAATGTATTGTTGCTTATTATCTGGTTGAGTAGTAATTGCCCCGATGCTGCTTCAAAATGAATGCCGTACGAATTTCCAATAAAGGTATTATTCAAAATCGAGTTATTAACTGAGTTCGCGGTAATGACAAGGCCGCCACCAGTGCTGGATGTGCCTGTGTTATTCAGGAACAGGTTTTTTCTGATGACCGAATTATTGAGGTATTGGGCATATATCCCGCTGCTCGTGTTGATCAGAGAATTATTGATGATCGTGACGTTCGTTATACCAAGACGCAAGTTAATACCTGTGTCATATCCGCGCAGCGTGCAGCCACGGAGAGTCATATTGTATCCGGTGACCCTGATTCCTTCACTGCCTACCGTGCTGTTGCCGATAAGAATCGTGTTGTTGCACGACAGTACCAGGCCGGTTCCAGGTAGGAAAATAACTCCTTGGCCTGCAGAATCGTTGATGCGGTACTCACCACCGCACAACGACTGCGTCCAGGTAATGGTTAGATTTTCTGCCGGTGTCGTGCAGTTTGTGTCGATCTGATGCACCCATGGGTAGAAGTCAGTGATGTTCTCAATTGTTTGTGACAAATTACTGCGCGGCAGGGGAGAGTCGCATTGGTCGAAAGGAGCGGCTGCGTTGATGCAGCCTTCTGCTTCTTGATCATAAGTTGACCAATAATTTCCTTCTGTGGAGTAATTCAACGAATTGTTCTGGCCTGCTGATTGGTATGGAACTGAGCCAGACGGCAGACCAATAAAATTATTTCGCCAGAACGTTGAGTTACTTGCCGAATGCGATATATGAAACTGCGTATTATCGCGGAATGTATTGCCGGAGACGTTCACAGTCTGCATCTGATCCAAATATAGTCCCAGTGTATTATTCGCAAACGTATTGTTCGAAATACTCAGGTTCACAGACGTCGCGTTTCCAGGTCCCTCCACCCGCAGTCCGGTATACCCGGATAGAAGCCAGTTTTCCAACAGAGTAACTCGCTCTCCGCCGATCACACGCAGGTTGTAACTATAATTCGATAATGTGCAACCGCGAATAGTGCCCCCATCGTTTCTATTCGAATTAATTCCTTCATTGCCAGTAATTTGATCACCGTTAGTCAAATTGCCGACTATCTCAGTATTATCACAATCAACCGCGATATCCTCAATTCCAACATTTAATGTGATGACTGCATCATTTCCTGAATCATTGATTCTAAATACTCCTGGACAAAGCGTTGTGTTGTTTGCTATGGCCATGCCATCGAAGGGGATATAACAGCTTCGCTCTCGGGTTGAAGCGGCTAGACCTCTTGTGGTAGAGTCATTGAAATAGAACAGAATCGACATGCTGCTCTTGAGCGAGCTGCTGTTTACAGAGAAATTCGTGCCACCAAATGTGGAATTCTCAACACCAACCGTTGCATTTATTCCAAAGTCCACTGATGCGTTGCCGAAACTCGCGTCGAGATAATTGAACAGGATGGCGCTTGAATTCTCAAACAACACTGCCTGGAAGGTTACGGTATCGCCGGGCGTTGAATACTTGTGCGCCATCTCCGACCACGTGACTACAAAATATCTGCGAGGGCTTTTACCAAGCGTTTGGTAGTAAATTCTTCCAGAGGTATTTTTGGTAATGTCGTACTCGTCCCACAATGGGGCGATCACATGAACAACGTCAGAAGCGGCACCACCCGATTGTCCCATGATTTGATTGCCTTCTACTACGGTCTCCCCACCAAGCCAGAGAAAACCGTTTTCACTTATGTTGATCTTGGTATATGTTGTTTCGGAATGGTAAAATGTAAAGCCTATCGGAACCCCGGTCTGTATGGCATTATCAGTAGTGATGCTTGAACTCGTTTCTACACCAATAATGTCATACCATTTGAATTGAAGTCCTTTTGTGGTCTCATTTGATGATACATTTTTGTATTCGTCTTTGCCAAATGTTACATTGGCCATGGCAAACACGAAAAATACTGCTATGACGGACAACAGCAAGAGGTTTCTAAGCGCCTTCGAAGCGCCAAGATTCCACCAGTCACCGCCTGGCGGAATCGGCTGATTCAAAGCTGGCTGCACGCTCATGCATCCACCCCCTTTGCCGCAAGCCAGCGCTTGAAGATGGTGTCTTCAAAGACGAACACACCGCGCGAGGTGTTGACAAGGACTCCTTTTTCTTCGAGGATAGCAAGAAAGCGGCGGACATTTGTCTGCGAATAATTCATGATCTTTCCAATCTCTGAAGGGGTTTTCACGTCGTGCTGCGCCATACAGGAGAGGATAAGGCGCTCTTTGGCGCTCAGCTGCTTGACTTTCTCGCGGAAGATCATCTCACCTTCCTGCTGTAAGAATTCCTCAATCGCATTCTTTGCGATGTCTTCCGTAATGTTCGGAGTGGCCGCACTCTTGAGCATCCTGCCAAGAAACTGCAGATAGAATGGAGACCCCTGCGTGAAATCAAAGATTGCTTTGAGCGCTGCGGCGTCTATGCGTTTGTCAAGATTTTTTTCATACAGCTGCGTTGCCGCTTCACGCGATAAATTCTTGAGATGCTTTAGTACAAATTGATGATGGAACGGCGCATCAGGAGAGAGCGTGATGGTATCAAGTGCTTTTTGGTTGGATGATGTAATAACAAGTACACAGTGCCGATGTTTTTCATGCATTGAGCGAATGAGCGAAAAAATGTCAAACTCAAATCGCTCATTCGTTGACTTGAGATCCGCAAGCAAGGTAAACTCATCCAATAGAAGAACGCACCGAGAATCTGTTTCCTTTGCGATCATTTCAGGAAGATCAACGGCTGCTTCAACGAGCCCGTGCTTGTCGATTGTTTTTTCCCTCTCGAACGTCACGAGGAGAATGATGGCCTGGCGCAGTTCATCAGAAATCTTCGCGTCGCGAAGCAATTTATCAAGAATCGTCAGCGGCGATTCCATAAGATCTTTCGCATCGTGGCGCAGTTTGAGCCTGGATTCGCTTGCCTGCAAGACTGCAATCGTAAAACGCTTGACAAAATGCTCTAGCGTAACATCGGACAGGCTCTGCAGCGAGAAATAGATCGGGACGATCCTTTGCTCAAGTGCAAGCCGGCGTGCCAATTCCTGAAGAAGTGAAGTCTTGCCGGTGCCCACTGGTGCGCTGATGGCGTAGCCGACGCGAATGCCCGGATCTTTGAGGGCGCGGAGAATGTCATCTATCTCAGTGGTACGATTGATGAAATCCTTGCCTGTTACAGGCAAAAGGCCCAAGACCAAAGTTTTCACTCTTTTTATTATCTTTTTTTCTAATAATTATTTTGTTAATAAAAATTATTATTAATATGTTTAATATATAAATATATCCATTAATATGAAAAATACAACGGTTTAAAACAAGATTTAATAACGTATGTTATAATAATTTTTGTTCTTAATATTCTTAGAAATTCTATACTGTACAAACTGGTTGTATAAATCGGAAACCACCCTCTTTATTCCAATTACTGAATTAACGGAAACTCGGGAAATGCTGGTAACCACATATATAAATGTTGCTCAATTGTTGAATGGTCGCTAGCCGAGGCCATTTGGCAGGCAAAATATATAAACTACCGAATTTTGCCGGTATTCCCGGTAATTTTGTAGTCATTTATAAAGAGCTCAACAACTTCGATGAAACTACACATTCCAAACAGCGCCTTCTTAGGAAACATCGACGCATTCCTAAGAACATTTGATTCCGCCTCGCCCGATCACCTAGAGATCACGTTCAACAAGAAATGGTCATCCGTCCACCCAGTAGTGCTTTGCATGAGCGGCGCGCTGGGCACGTTCATGAAAGAGAACCGCCTTCCCATACGTTGTGAGCAGCCAGAAGCAAAGTCAAAACATTATTTGGAACGGATGGGCCTCAATAACATCCTCGGCATCACCGCGTTTGCGACCCGCCAGCATGAACCGGCTGGAAGGTTCATTCCCCTTACGCAGATAAAAACCTCTGAAGAATTGAGCGCCTTCATTACAGATATGATTCCACTTCTCCACACAACACCCGAACAAGCCGAACCAATCAAGTACGTTATCAGCGAACTTGTGAGAAATGTGCTTGAACACGCGCAATCGACGATCGGGGCGATCGTATGCGCACAGTTTTTCAAGAAGAGCAACAGAATCTCGATCGGTGTCGTCGATGTCGGTGTAGGCATCAAAAGAACCATCACTGTGGCCCATCCCGCAAACAACGACATCGCGGCAATAAAATTGGCGCTCACCCCGGGGATCACGGGATCGACCACGCGTGTCGGAGGCACAGAAGCTAACGCGGGGGCAGGACTCTTTTTCACCAAATCCATCGCAAAAGTGAACAGGGACTTTTTTGTGTTGTATAGCGGACATGGCCTCTTCAAATTACTGAAGACGCCTGCACAAGGGTCCATCAAACTTCATGCCAGTCCCGATGCAGACAAGTCATCCATGCGAAACGATCTGCCATATTGGCAAGGCACCGTGGTCGGCATCGACATATCGTTAGACAGGCACCGGGCGTTTGACGACCTCCTGGATCTGATCAGGAGCATATACCGAACAGGCACTAAAGAAAAGAGAAAAGAAAAATTCAAGAAAGTGCGATTCATATGAAAGAAATAGCCTTGCAAACGCACGTCGGCAAATTTGCAGAAAACAAGGACATCGCACGTGATATCAGGATTACATCCATTCTACCCGCGCTTGAGAAAGGAGAAGACGTGATTCTCGATTTTCAGGGGATAGACTCCGCAACACAGTCGTTCATCCACGCCCTAATCAGCGACGTGATACGGAGAAAAGGAATAGCAGTCTTAGACAGGATGTACTTCAAAAACTGTAACACAACGGTTCAGAAGATCATCAACATCGTCGTTGATTACATGCAAGGGGCGACAGAACCGGAACACTGACGCATCCAGTTCAATCATCAGTCACATAATTGAGAAAACCTTTAATACATCAAGCTCAAGCAAACACACATGACTGAACCAAAAGAGGAGAATATTCAGGACGCACTTGCTGACCAGAAACAGAACTGCCTCTTCTGCCAAATTATTGCAGGGAAAACCCACTCGCGAAAGGTATACGAGGACGAACTCTGCATCGGAATTCTTGACATCAACCCGGCAAATCCGGGCCACGTACTAGTGCTTCCAAAAGAACACTATCCAATACTTCCACTGATGCCGCCCTCCGTGATGGATTCGCTCTTTGTTTCGGCGCGGAAAATATCCCTCGCGATGCTTCGATACCTCAAAGCAGAAGGCAGCAATATTTTCATCGCCAATGGATCCGCAGCAGGACAAAAAGCGCCGCACGCGATGATCCACATTATCCCCCGAACAGCAAGCGACGGGGTCAAGACATTTACACTGCCACAGCACAAGATCAAGCCAGAAGACGCTGAAAAACTCCAACAATTGATCGCTGCACGCGTGCAGGCGGCGCTCAAAGAAGCAACACCCGTGAAAACAACGTGAGACCATGGCCTGCATCTTCTGCGCGATAGCATCAAAAAAAGTACAGCCGAAAACCGTCTACGAAGACGAACATCTCCTCGCAGTGCTCCCAGACGAGCCGGCAGTCGCAGGACACATCCTGGTGATTCCAAAAAAACATCTTCCGATCTTTGAGGAGATGGACGACACACTCACGAGCCACGTTTTTAGCATTGCCAACAAGCTGTCAATCGCATTGTTTGAAAGCATCGGCGCGCAAGGGACGAACATTCTTGTGCAGAACGGCATCCCCGCCGGACAGGAAGTCGCGCATTTCTCCATCAACATCCTGCCACGCAAAGAAAACGATTTATTGAATCTTGAATGGCAAGTAAAGCAGCTTAGCGACGAAGAGACATCCACTATTGAGCTGACTCTCAAAGAAGGAATAGAGAAACTGCAGCAGACTGACAAAAAAGCCGTTGCTGAAAAACAAGAGGCAACAGCACTGAGTGTATCGACTGGTGGAGAAGAAAATTATTTAATCAAACAGTTAAGAAGGATACCCTGAAGACTTTCTACAGAGCCTCTGAAGAGCAGCATCGCTACCGACCAGCGAGTTATTGACAATTCAGTTATTGAGTATTTGTTTAGCAAGCGTCGCCACCGACCTGCGAGCTTGCGACAATTCACATCGTCTCGCACGATTCTCGGCTCGTTACGCGCTTGAACAGAACAGCGAGCGTCGTGGCGACGCTGCGAAGTTGTTTGCTAAACAAATATAAAAACAGCTGAACAAATACAAGAAGTCAATACAAGAAGTCTTATGGCGAACTTTCCTGCTGCAATAGCGTTTCTTCTGCCGCCGCCTCGGGCAACGCGACATTAAAAGACATCCCGTGTAGCTCTTCTTTTGCTCCGTGTGCCCACTCGATGTACTTGTCACTTGCGTTCAGAAGCTTCGTGTAGTGAGTCATCAATGTCTGCAAAAAACCGTCGGGAAGCAACGTAGTGCGCATGTTCTGCGGATCACCGTCATCAATTGAAGTCATATCCGATGAAACAAATTCCTTAAACTGCTGATCATCGATAAGAACATTGAGAGTGTCAATCCACGTGACATCTTTAGGATCCGCAAGAGATTTCTTCGCATCCTGCAGTAATCTATAATGGCGCAAGAAAAGACGCTTCTTCTCGCCCGCCTTATCAAACATACCCTTAAGAATAGCATTGTATTTATCCAAGAGAAACTGCTTATACCTCACGTCATCAGTCAACATCTTTTCATACTGGACAAGATCAGCAGCAGTCAAGTGCTTAATATAACTTCTCGCGAGCACTTTCGCTCTTGCGGGATCACGATCAAGCCTATCCTGAAGCTGGACAAGTGCGCGCTTCTCTGAAGAAGAAAGCTTGCGATTCTCAGCAGCAACTTCTAATGAATGAATCGCCACAAGTTTCTTGACTTCTGCGTGCACACTTGAAAGATCGAACCACAAATCACGAAAGAAAATGCTCTCCGCAAAGCCGTGCATCTTCTGCGTCTGGACACGTACGTTCCTTTGCCACTCCTTTTCCAGACGTCTCTGTTCAGCTTCGATCTCTTTTAGTTGTTTGCACTTGATGAGCGAAAACATGGGATAAAGGCAACAAGACGCTATATAAAAAACTTGTGATTCAGTTAACGTCTAATACATCCCTCTTTTGTATTTCAATAGAATTACGCCTTTTTTCGTATTCCAAGAGCAAGATTTAAATTTAAACAAAACCCATAAGAGAACATGAACCTCTTGTTTATATGCAACCAAAACAAGAACCGCAGCAAGACTGCTCAAGAGATCTTCAAGGATAGATTCAACACTCAATCGGCAGGCCTTTACAATTCCAAGCCCGTCACCGAAGAACAGATATTCTGGGCAGACAGTATTATCGTTATGGAGGAATCCCAAAGAAATGAACTCGCGCGTCGTTTCCCAAACCAATACCTGAAGAAACGGATCCTTTCACTCGACATTCCCGACGTTTATCGTTATAATCAACCGCGACTAGTGAAAGAATTAACTGCCAAAGTTAACGACTTACTTTAGCCAGTCGTCAAACTGTTTCTTTGCCTTCTTTTTTGATGAGAAGAATTTCGTCTCTGCCACCGATACATCGGACAACCTTCTTGTCACTTTGAATTTCTTTCCTAAGGCGTTTTGAAGTTCAATTAATGAAATCTCCCACTTTTTTGTTCTGTGTTTTCCTTGTTTTCGACATGCTTCTTTTTTCACATGTATTCCTCCACAGAGTCGCGTCAGCCTCGAGGCGGCACCACTGATGTAGATGATTACACCGGCGCTAACAAACGCGCCCTTGATTTTTTCTCACAATCACGCTGCGTTTTTCCTTCTCACATCTTTCTTGCAAAAACCAGTCAAAATTTCACAAAGAATGAAGAACATCAACAGAAGAACGAAAAATCTTCAGAAAAACGATGAAAAATGAAAAGACTCAAGAAAATAGAAAAAATTCTGCACACGCTTTTGGATTGAGGTTCAGAACTAACTTACAGGAAGCTCGCATCGAGGTTAAGCGGCAGTTTTTCAGTCACTTTCCTGAAACCATCCCCCAATACTAACAATAAGTATATATTAACACAGAGCACAAAAAACGCATGGATCCAAACACCATCCTGCACAGCATCGCGTTTCTTGCGCTGCTCGTTGGAACCTACACTGATTTCAAGATCCGCGAAGTTCCTGATTGGATAAATTATGCGCTCATAATGACCGGCTTCGGCCTGCGGCTGATCTTTTCAGTAATAAATCAGGACTGGTCTTACATCATTGCAGGAGTCCTTGGCTTTGCCATATTCCTCGGCCTCGCACTTATAATGTTCTATGCAGGACAATGGGGCGGAGGAGATGCTAAGATGCTTATGGGGCTTGGATCACTGCTCGGATTTGAGTTCAAACTTGATTCATTCATGGCAGGCTTCACGATCAACACGCTCATCTTCGGAGCATTGTTCGGACTTGGGTTCTCTGCGTACCTTGCAGCGCGCAAGCGGCAAAGTTTTTTTTCTGAATTCACAAACCTATATGTGAACAAACGGCGCCAAAAACTTCTCACGTGGACTGCATCCGCCGCGCTTCTGCTTGCGGCCCTCTGGGTGGATCCCACGTGGCGCATCTTCCTCATTCTGCTTGGAGGAATGATCTTCTTCTCATTTTATATCTTCATCTTCCTGCACGCTGTCGAGAACTGCTGCATGCTCAAAGAAGTCGAACCTGAGAAGCTCACAGAAGGCGACTGGATCGTGAACGACATCATCGTAGGCGGAAAACGGATTGCTGGTCCGAAGGATCTTGGCGTGTCGATTGAGCAGATTAAGAAATTGATCACGCTCAAAAAGAAGAAAAAAATCAAGAACGTGCTCATCAAGGAAGGAATTCCATTCGTCCCCAGTTTCCTCATGGGGTTTATCGTGACAACGCTGTGGGGAAATTGGTTGTTTGCGATGCTGGGACTTTTATGAAAGATAACCGACAAGGGGATCGACGCAGGGGTATACGGGACAGGCTTAAGAATTATCTGCAGCAAAAAGAAGAAAAAAAGAAGCAGGTAGTTGTAACGGTGTCGTTTTGGCCGCAACCGGAAGGGTATTGGTCCTCGAGGCTAAAATATCTCAATCCGTCCCTTCCGTCCGTGAGCGATGAAGAAATCGTATCCTCTATCGAGCGTGCGATCGCAGAGAAGCTTTCTGAGATTCTCCACAGTTTTCTTGACAAAGAATACCCGCTCGAAACAGTGCATGTTCACGTCAGCATTAAAGAATTGTCTGATCCGTCCTCGTTTTTACACAGCATAATAACGAATCAAATGACAACAAAAAAGTTTACTTTTGGAGCATACGATTTCGAAAGGTCACAAGAAGGACAAATTTCTATATCTATTGACGCGATTGCCAGCATGTTTTTCTATGAACCATTTCAGAAATACTGGGCACGAGAGACTGACTTCATGACAAGCACACTTGTCCATGAACTTTTGCACCATTATGATTACTTCATTATCGAGTATCATGAGAAGATGGAACGCAAACTATTGGCCCTGTACAAAGCGAATAACCGAACAAAGTTCCTGCTTTACCAAAACCCTTCATTTGTCATTCGCACTTTCCTGATTCAAGCAAGGGCCGAAGCCGTAACAACGTTGGGTGCTACATTATTCAATACAATGAAAGGAACCTCTTTTCGAATTGTAATTGATAATCCATTATTAGCATCGACGGTGAAGACGATGCTTCGAACAATTTCAGAAGGAAAAAGAAATTTCGATTTTTGGGAGAAACGCGAGAAATTAATGAACCTTCGGCACCAGACAGGGTTTATGATGGCCCTCACGATTTTCTTTGCTTACGTTGATGATCTCTACATCTGGAGAGAAGACATTCTCGTATTTTTGCGTGCAAAGCACGCTATCCAGGACATGCCAAAAGTCAACATCACACGAGATAAGATTCGAGAAGTATCGGAAAATATCCGAAAGTGCAAGTATCGAGACTTTGTTACACTCTATGAAGAGTCCGCCAGAAAAATAGGACTGCGCGAAGAAGAGATGATTTTGACCAGCACTGAACTTCAATACATTCTCAAGACAGTAGCAAAAGTCATGAACGAACGTTGGCAGAAGGAGTTTAACCAATCAGCAACGTATGCTAAAGGAGAAGCATTCGTCAAAAGCACGTAACCACTGCTGGTCAAACAGCGTTATTGAAAACCTCTGAAGTGCCGGCACAATCACCGCCACCGCATTTCTGCGAGAGATGGAACTTTTACAAGAGCGCCGACAGGGGGGTTGTCCCAGTGATGGCTGTCGCCCTCACTCACCTCCTTCGGATTAGACTCACTTGCTTCGCTCGGAGTCTAACGCTCAAACATTTAGTCGTTAGACTTCCGCAGGAAGTCTATCTTAGTGTGGGTTGATAAGGGAAACACAGCACGTATCACGAGCTTGGCGTGGCGGTGATTGAGTCGAGCGTAGCGAGGCGATGCCGGCACGATCAGTCAGTAGGTTTTCAATAACGCCGGTCAAATAGAACCAATAATGAGGTTCAATGAGGTTCTTCATAAGAAACAAGATTTCTGGTTGGAAAAACGAAAACTTTAAGTATCAATTGATATTTTATATTATCAAATGATACGAAGAAATATCAGAGATAGAATACAACAGTACTTTTTCCTCAATCCAACGACAAAGTTGAGAGTACGACAGATCGAGAGAGTTGTAAAAGTCCCTCTCCCATCAGCCATTCGTTACACTAAAGAGTTGGAGCGAGAGGGAATCACCAAAAGATCGGAGATCGCAAATGTAACAACATATTCGGCGGATAGAAATTCCACACGATTTCTGCTCGAGAAAAAATTATTTAACATTCGACAACTTTTTTTGTCAGGGTTAGTTGATTTTCTTATTGAAGAGTTAAGCAATCCTGCTATCGTCGTTTTTGGCTCCTATTCAAGAGGAGAAGACATAGAAACAAGCGACATAGATCTTTATATAGAAACACCTTCGAAAAAGAAGCTGAATTTAGAAAAATTTGAACGAACACTTCAAAGAAAAATTCAAGTTTTCATTCACAAAAATATACGTGGCGTCGAAAATAAAGAGTTGGCCAATGCGATCCTGAATGGCGTCATGTTACATGGTTTTATTGAGGTATTCGCGTGAAAAAAGAGAGCACATGGAAAGAGTGTATTGAGAGCGCTTCTTCTGTTTCTATAAGCCCCGACAAAGCAAAAGCGAGATCACTACGAGATACAGCGGTCGGAAGAAACCACTTTCTGGATAATAATAATGTTGATGAAGACAGTGCAAATTATATTTTTGAGGGGTATTATTCGTCCGCTCTGGAGCTGCTTCACGCCCTGCTTTTGCTCAGAGGCTATAAAGTGACGAATTATATCTGTTCAGGATTTTACTTAAGAGATGTTCTGAACAAAAAAGATGTTTTCCGATTGTTTGACGATTGCAGATTTAAGAGAAATTCTTTGATTTACTACGGAAGAAAGATGGACTTTGACACCGCCAAAGACGCGATAAAGAAATGTAAGAGATTGCTAGAAGAGTTAAGCAAGATTCTTGACGATGAAACTGAACAGGATTGATTACAAAACGCCATTAAAAACGCCATTATACAGTTGAGCTCTTCGTGGAGCGAGTGCAAGCGGTTCTTCTTGTCGACACGCCACATTTGACCCACGAAAAATCACTGTGGCCTTGGTTGCGCTGACCTGATCAAGGACAGAACAAGGTTCACCGAAACCCTTATAAACAACCGACTTTCTTTGCGAGATAACCTGTGATTGATGAAGGCTGCGCCCATGCGCGGGCCTGAATGAGGAGAAATCCTAATTCTCCAACCGTCACAAGGACGATAAGAAACGATAAGAAGTCAGTTTAATCACCAACGGGGTGCCCGAATATGGCAGACAAAGAAATGATAGAACGAGTATACGAAGCGATCGAAGTAGCGAAGCGCACCGGTAAAATCAAGAAAGGTACGAACGAAGTGACCAAAGCGCTTGAGAAAGGTCAGGCAAAACTTGTTGCAGTCGCTTCAGACGTCAACCCTCCTGAGATCGTGATGCACCTTCCGCTCATCGCAAAGGAGAAAGATGTCCTCTGCGTTACCGTCGGGACCAAGGAAGAGCTCGGCGCGGCAGCAGGCCTTACTGTACCAACCGTGTCGGTCGCAATCGTGCAGGAAGGAGAAGCAAAAAACATCCTCAAAGACCTCGCCGGCTACAAGAACTAAGTAACTGATCACGAAGGTGTCACTAATGGCTGAAGAGAAAAAACCACAAGTCCCACTGCAGCGAACAGGCTACCCCCAGCGCGGATCTCCGCGAGGCGGCGGCGAAGAAGTCGCAAAAGGCGCAGTATCATTCACCGATGCAGTGCCTGCACGAGTCGAAGAAATCATAGGATACACCGGCGCGCGTGGAGAAGCAGTGCAAGTCCGCTGCAAAGTCCTTGCAGGACGCGACCAGAACAAGATCCTGCGGCGCAATGTTAAAGGACCCGTGCGCATGGGAGACATCCTGATGCTGCGTGAAACCGAATTCGAAGCACGTCCGCTCACCAAGGGCGGCAAGCACTAGACGGGTGTTCACGATGGTCAATTGCACATTTTGCGGAAGAACAATCGAGCGCGGGACGGGAACCATGTTCGTGCGTGTCGACGGAAGCGTCAATTATTTTTGTTCAACCAAATGCGAGAAGAATACCAACAAACTGAAACGCAAGCCTCGCGAAACTCCCTGGACTGCAGAAAGCAGACGCTGGAAAGAATCTGGCGGCGCAGGCACTTCGGCAAAGAAAAGTGCCAAGGGCGAAGAGAAGCACCAAGGGTGAAGAGAAGTGATCGAAAAGACGCTCGTTCTTCTCAAACCCGATGCCGTGCAGCGCGGCCTCGTAGGGGAGATCATCTCACGAGTTGAGCGCGCAGGCCTCAAAATTGTCGCCATGAAGATGCAGTACGCCGGCGCAGACCAGGCAGGCAAGCATTATGCCGACGATGAGGCATGGATGAAGGCAGTCGGCGAGAAAACCCAAAAGACATACGCGGCGAAGGGACTCAAGATGGCACGCGCGCCGATCGAGCATGGCCGCATGGTACGAGAACAATTGATAGATTTTCTTTCCCTGAGCCCCATTATTTCTCTTGTGATTGAAGGCCACAATGCCGTCGCGCATGTACGAAAGATCGCTGGAGCGACAAGCCCTGAACACGCTGCCCCCGGAACAGTCCGCGGCGACTACTCGATGGACACGTACCAGCTGGCAGACACCTCAAGTCGCCCTTTGCAAAATCTCATCCATGCATCCGAAAGCGCCGCTGAAGCGAAGCGCGAGATCAACGTATGGTTCAATCCTGATGAAATTTATGTGTGGAAACGCGTAGATGAACATCTCCTGTATCGCGGACTCAAATAAGACTCAATAAACTACAAGTATTTGTTTAGCGGACCTTTAGCAGAATCGCGGCACGGTCACGACGCTCGCCGCCCACGTAAAACTGATAAAAAATAAAACTGATAAAAAATCAAACTCAAAAAACAATCACCGGTGATCTACTATGGCAAAAATGGTTGACCGCGTCCTTTCGGCGATGGATAATGTTGAACGCATCAGAAATATCGCGATCTGCGCACACATCGATCACGGAAAAACAACCTTCTCTGACAATCTTCTTGCAGGTGCGGGCATGATGAGTGAAGAACTCGCAGGAAAAGCCTGCGTTCTTGACTTTCACGAAGACGAAATCCAGCGCGGCATCACGATCGATGCTGCTGCAGTGAGCATGGTCCACGAATTCAAAGGCACAGAATACCTCATCAATCTCATCGACACGCCGGGGCACGTCGATTTCGGCGGGGACGTCACCCGTGCAATGCGCGCAGTCGATGGATGCATCGTGCTGTGCGATGCTGTCGAAGGCGTCATGCCGTAGACAGAGACTGTCTTACGGCAGGCGCTGCGCGAGCGCGTCAAACCAATCCTCTTCATCAACAAAGTCGATCGCCTCATCAAGGAACTCAAGCTTACGCCAGAAGCGATGCAGGATCGCCTCATGAAGGTAATCCTGCACGTCAACCAGCTCATCAGAAAGATCGCTGATGCAGAGTACGGCGAGAAATGGCAAGTCAATGTCAACGACGGTTCTGTCTGCTTCGGTTCAGCATTCCACAACTGGGGGCTCTCAATCCCTTACATGAAAGAAAACAGCGTTACCTTCAAAGACATCATCACAGCTTATGAAAAAGACGAAGTAAAAGAACTCAAGAAGAAGTGCCCCATCCACAAGGTCGTGCTTGATGCAGTCATCAGGCATCACCCGAATCCCAAACAAGCCCAAGTGTATCGTATTCCAAAACTGTGGCACGGCGAACTTGAAAGCAAAGACGGACAATCTCTCATGAGCTGTGACCGTCAAGGCCCCATTTACTTTGTTATAACAAAAATCACCGTAGACCCCCAAGCAGGAGAAATCGCGACAGGGCGGCTCTTCTCAGGAACGATCACCAAAGGAATGGGCGTGTATCTTAACCGCGCAAAGCAAAACCTGCGCATCCAACAAGTGTTTGTCATGAATGGAGCCAAGCGTGAGATCATAGACCATGTCCCGTCTGGAAATATTGTTGCAGTCGGCGGGCTTAAGAGCTATCCCGGAGAAACCATTACGCAAGAACCTTCAGAACCATTTGAAAAGATCAGCCACATCTTCGATCCCGTAGTCACTAAAGCGATCGAGGCAAAATCACCAGCAGACCTTCCCCGCCTCGTCGAAGTCCTGCACGTCGTCGGCAAAGAAGACCCGAGCATCAAGATTGAGATCAACGAAGAGACCGGAGAACACCTCATCTCAGGAATGGGCGAGCTGCACCTCGAAGTTATCGAGAATAGAATCAGAACAGAAAAAGGGCTCCAGGTTACGACATCGCCGCCAATCGTAGTGTACCGTGAATCAATCACGAAGCCGTCGACAGACGAATTCGAAGGAAAATCGCCCAACAAACACAACAAACTGTACTTCCGCGTCGAGCCTCTCGAGCCAGAAATCGCAGAAGCAATCAAGAAAGGAGAGATTCATGAAGGGCGAACGCGCAAAAAAGACGAAACGACGTTCCAGAAATTCATTGATCTTGGTTACGATTCAAAGATTGCACGAAGCATCAAAGACGTCTTCAATGGAAACATCCTAATTGATGAAACACGCGGAATCGTGTACATTGGAGAAATCATGGAACTGGTGCTTGACATGTTTGAAGATGTCATGAACAAAGGACCGCAAGCCCGCGAACCATGCATCAATGTCAAAGTGCGCCTCATGGATTGTAAACTGCATGAAGACGCAATCCACCGCGGGCCAGCACAGATGTACCCCGCAGTACGCGACGGAATCCGAGGAGCGATGAGCCTTGCGGGGCCAGTTATGTACGAACCAGTTCAGCAGTTGCGATTTGAAGCGCCTGTCGAATACATGGGAGAAATCTCAAAGATCATTGCAAACAAGCGCGGACAACTCCTTGACATGCAGCAAGAAGGAGAGATGGTCGCTGTCATCGGCAAACTTCCTGTAGGAGAAATGTTCGGGCTCTCAAACGATTTGCGATCAGGAACAGAAGGACGCGGAAGCTCCTCAGTCATCGACCAAACCTTTGAACGCATGCCGATCGAAGTCCAAATGAAAGTAATCAGGCACATCAGGGAGCGAAAAGGCCTCAAACTTGAAGTAACTTGAATTAGATTCGGATTGAAATACAAGAGCTATAAGACCGCCATTCCCGTAAACCTTATAAATAGCCCCCGATTTTCACCAATCATTTCAATGGATTGTAAAAACTGTAAGTGTTCCTAAAAGAGCTTAAAAGACTTCAGATTCACAAAAAGAAGAATGGAGGACCAATAATGGCAAGAAGCAAACCACACATGAACCTTGTATTCATCGGACACGTTGATCATGGTAAATCAACGACTGTAGGGCGTTTATTGTACGATTCAGGCAATGTAGACGAACAAACGCTCCGAAAACTCAAAGAGAAGGCACAAGAACTGGGAAAAGCCGGATTCGAGTTCGCCTTCGTTATGGATAATTTGAAGGAAGAACGCGAACGCGGAGTCACCATCGATCTATCACATAAAAAGTTTGAAACAACAAAGTTCTCCTTCACCATCATTGACGCTCCAGGGCACAAAGACTTCATCAAGAATATGATCACCGGCGCTGCGCAAGCAGATGCTGGCGTCATCGTCGTCGCAGCAAACGACGGCCCAATGGCACAAACAAAGGAACACGTCTTCTTGTCGCGAACACTGGGCGTCAATCAGCTCATCGTTGCCGTCAACAAGATGGACATCAAGGGCGTCGAGTTCAGCGAAAAACGCTTCAATGAAGTCAAAGAACAGATGAGCGCGCTCCTTAGGACCGTAGGTTTCAAACCAGAGACAATGACCTTCTTACCGATCGCTTCACTTGTCGGCGAAAACATCATCAAGAAGAGCGAGAAGATGCCATGGTACAAAGGCCCATGCCTCCTTGAAGCAATGAACAGCCTCAAGGAACCGGATAAACCAACGCACCTTCCACTGCGCCTACCGCTTCAGGATGTTTACAACATCACCGGCATCGGAGTCGTCCCTGTCGGGCGCGTCGAGACTGGCGTCATGAAGGTCAACGACAAAGTGATCATCGTGCCCGCGCGCGATGGTAAAGGAGTCGTAGGTGAAGTCAAGACAATCGAGATGCACCATGAACAGATCACTGAAGCAGAACCAGGAGACAACGTTGGATTCTCGGTTCGCGGAATCGGCAAAAAGGATGTCGCACGCGGAGACGTGCTTGGCCATGTAGACAATCCTCCCACTGTCGCATCCGAATTCACTGCGCAGATTGTTGTGTTGAACCATCCAAGCGTCATCACAATTGGATACACACCAGTATTCCACATCCACACCGCACAAGTCGCATGCCAGATAGTTGAGATTCAAAAGAAGCTTAACCCAGCTACCGGTGAAGTACTGCAGGAAAACCCTGACTTCATCAAGAATGGCGACGCAGCGATCGTGAAGATCAAGCCAACGCAACCTCTGTGTCTCGAGAAACAAAAAGATATTCCACAGATGGCACGATTCGCTATCCGCGATTCAGGCGCAACCGTCGCTGCAGGAATGTGCATCGACCTCGTCAAGAAGGCGTAAATCCTTTCCAGCTTTTTTTAATTGCGAAAGTAAAAAAAAGACCAGCAAATCTGTGATTTGCGCTGCCACCCGCCCCACATACTCACTTACGTTTGTAGGGTTGAGCACAGTTCAGCGACTGATAGAGAATCTCAGTGCATTCAATTATTTTTGATGTGCATAACAAATACGACGTTTGTTATGAGACACTCGCAAACCGGAAGACACCATGCAAAAAGCGCGAATCAAACTCACAAGCAGCAATATCGACAAGATCAACGATATCTGTTCACACATCACCGAAATTGCTGAGAAGACTGGTGTCACTATCCGCGGACCGATTCCTCTTCCTACAAAACGCCTCAAGTTGACCACTCGTAAGAGCCCTTGTGGCAATGGCAAGGCCACGTGGGAGCGCTACGAACTGCGTGTTCACAAACGCCTCATCGATCTTGGCCTTGACGAGCGCGCACTAAGGCTTGTGATGCGCGTCCAAATTCCAGAGGGGCTCAAGATCGAGATCGAGATGCTTGATTAAAACACTTTTCCTGATTCTCCAAATAATGTATTTGTTTAGCAGCGTCGCCACCGACCTGCGAGCGAATGCGGTGGTTTGATGTAGGTGCGACTTGCTTGTCGGTGCATTGAGCGTGTTGGGCTTTTTCATGATCATTCCTGCGACTCATGACAACCCCGCAGCGTAGA
>JACQXV010000091.1 GCA_016208715.1 Candidatus Woesearchaeota archaeon
TGCTGTTCTTTTGTCTAATACGTCGTTTACTCTTGGGAGGCATTTTTGGAATGTTACTTGTAGGAATCAGTCGACTGATGGTGCTACTGTTGTTGTTAATAGGTCTTTGACGCGTGATTTCACGTTTGATAATGTGAATCCGGTTGTTACATTGTTTGGTCCTGCGAATTTGACGAATACTACTACTGTGACGCTTAATTTTTCGTTTAATTATACTGATGATTTTGGTACTCTTGGGAATTGTTCTTTGTTCGTGAATAGTGCTTATAATACTTCGGCGTTGGTCGCCAATAATACGTTGCGTAATTTAACGATTGGGCCTTTTAGTAATGGTACTTTTACTTGGAATGTGAGTTGTTTTGATAACGCGAGTAATCGTGGTACGAGTGCGGTTAGGCAGTTTACTGTAGACACGGTACCTGTGGTTTTAAACAATATCAATGCAACAGAACCAGATTTTTTTGTGACAGACTCAAACGAAAATAACAATATCACGATTTTCGTAAATGCGACGGATGGAGGGCCTGCTGGTGTGGCGACGGTTACTGCAAATTTATCGGAACTTGCTCAAGGCGGTCTCGGCTTTTTGAACCTTACATTTAACGGAACTGGTAATGGTTTGTGGAATATCACTGTTAGGTTGAACAACACGCGCAATCAAAGCTTTGCTTTAAAGACGATATCTTTCTCTGCACAAGATTACGCTGGAAATAGCTATTCTGGCCCAGACACAACGAATGTCTTGCTTTATAATATGTCTGTTCCTTCTGGAGATACCACCGGGTGCATGCGCTTTGGTGCTGGCTCGACGAATTTCTCAACAGTCACGAACTGGAACGCCGTCAACTTCCTGATGTATGTCCAGATCAATGGCTCTTCATCGTGCGGTGCAGTAATGCCTTGGGGGAACACTTTAAGGACTGTAATGTTGATGAATTTAACCAGTATAAACCTCAGCAGCCAGCAGACTGCAAGTAAGCTCAGCCAACTTGGGACAGCCATACAGGCGACAATCAGACCTCCAAGCACATTTGGGGATAGTGTTATTTTCGTGAACACGACACAGTTTGCCGAGCTCAATACCAATACGACACTCACGTTTTACGATCTTCCATTTGGATCAGCACCTGAAATAAAGAAGGAAAATGCAAGCAAGACGATCACGAGTACAACTTGGAGGCAAGGACCATTTGATACGACGTTTGGCGCTTTGATTGGAAATTTGACGTTCAGCATAGACGGATTCTCAGGATATAACGTCTCGGATAATGATACTCCCCTTGTTGCCATTAACTTGCCGGTGCAGGGAAACTTCACAAATGATAACACGACATTCATTAACGTTACGCTCAACGGCACTGGTACGCAAATCAGCGCGGCATACTTTTACTTTAATGGAGTTCAGATCGCAAATTACACAAACGTTTCAAACTCTGCAGGATGCACCAATGAAACGCAGGGATCAGAGAAATTCGTCTGCCTGTTCAATGCATCGGCTCAAGGAGATGGCGAGAAAAATCTTACAGTCACTGCATTCGATTATGGCGGTCTTTCTCCTGGAAACAACCAGACAAGCTCTATCATCTTCACGATCGACGTCACGATCCCCACTATAATCCTTAATAGTCCTGCGAATCTTACGAACACGAGTAATTCTAATGTTAGTATGTCTTTTAATGTTACTGATAATCTTGGAGGGCCGTATAATTGTAGCTTGTACTTGAATAGTGTTTATAATGATAGTTTGATGGCTGCTAATAATACTTCGATTAATGTCTCTAAGTTGTTTAGTAATGGTTCTTTTACTTGGAATGTGAGTTGTTTGGATAATGCGAGTAATAGGGGTGCGAGCGCGGTGCGGCGTTTTACTGTTGATAATAATGTTGCGCCGAATGTGACGCTTATTTCGCCCGCGGTTGGTGCTACTGTGCAGAATCCGACGGTGCCGTTGGTTTGGAATGCGACTGATCTTTTGGCTTCGTCTGCTATGCGTTGTAATGTGACTTTTGCTGGTTCGGTAGTTTCTACGAATGTTTTGTCGCTTAATAATTCTTTGACGTCGTTTACGCAGGGTGTTGTTGATGGTACTTCTTACACGTGGAATGTGAGTTGTACTGATGAGGTTGGGAATGTGGGTAGGAGTAATTCGTTTACGTTTTCCGTTTCTATCCCCGCTGGTGGTGGAAGTAGTGGTGGTGGAGGCGGTGGCGGTGGCGGTGGTGCTGGTCCGGTTACGGTGAGTTTTGGTGATGTTGCTGAGACTGCTTCGAGTGAGTCGACTTTGGGTAGGAATGATAAGGTTTCGGTTAAGGTATTAGTAGTAATTCGGCGAATTTGAAGATTGATTCTCTTTCACAGTTTGTTACGGTTGTTTTGGGTGAGACTTTGCTTGTTGATTTAGATCGTGATGCTGTTAATGATGTTTCGATTTTGTTGTCAAATGTTGTAAATGGGAAAGGGACTTTTGTGATTAAGTCTTTGCTTGTGAGTCAGCCGGTGGGCATGGTGAGTGCGCCAGCTCCTGCTGCTAAGAAGGTGGTGCAGCCGGAGATGGTTAGTAAGGAAGGTGTTGTGCCTGTTCAGGAAGTGGTTCCGGTGGCGCCTAGTGTGTCGGAGGTTCAGCCTCCTGTGGTGTCGGAGCGGGAGTTGCCTGTGGTTGAGGGTGAGGGTGTTCAGAAGTCGAAGGTGAGTTGGGTTGTTGGGGCGGTTTTTGCTGTGCTTGTTATCCTAGGAGGACTAGCTTATTATTTTACAAGGAGAAAACCATAATGCTGATGGTTGTTTGCTATTTGTTTTAGACATACGCTGTGAATCAAGTGTCAAAAACCGCGGGCATTTTTTACGCTCAGAATCTCAGAATTCTAGTTGCGAATTATATAAATTATATATAGTAGCTCAAACGACTGGCGGCATATTCGCTTCGCTCACCCCTGCCACCTTTTGAGCATGCTCAGCATAACACCACGTATCCACTAATCATAGATTGGTGGTATGCTGACATATCGGCTCTGTCCCGAATCTCGCTTACGCTCGGCCGCTGCACCGCTCGCTGTGGAGGTTTGAAGCGATGTTGTCACCGAGAGGATGTTTAACGACATCTTTATGGCGTCAGCTCGCAGGGTGGCAGCGGCAGATTCGGGACAGAGCCTGACATATCAAAAACTTTTTAAATCAGCGTGATTTTTAGCGATGTATTGCTCAAGTTGGGGATATGCAAGTACGGGTTAACACAATGGCTTCACGACAGTATAATGCATTCAGGAACAACAAAAGATCGCGGTCCGATTCAGAATACGATGAAGAGGATGCAGAGCACGAAGAAGAGGAAGAGGAGGAGACTGACGAAGAGGATGATGCTGGAAAGGATAAAGAAGAGGGTAAAGATAAAGATACAGAAGATAAGGATGAGGCTAAAGAAGAAGAGGAAGACAAAGAAGATTCTGTTAAAGAGAAGAAAAAAGACAAGGACGCTGAAGATTATTCAGAGTTTGAAGATTCTGATGAAGATGATGAAGATTCCTATGAAAACAGCGAATCTGCTGAGCATGATGATGAAGAATACTAATTTCTACCATTTTTAACACACCTTTTTAGCTATTTTTGGCAATTCTGCAATCTACTCTAACGTTTCCACCACAACATTTATTAAACTTCAACAAGATATATGCTCCATGAACCTGAAAAAGTTTCTTTTCGCGTTAAACGAACTCAAAAATGCAGCGCTCGCTGCTCGCGCAAGAGCCTTAAAAGGGGCAAGCACAACAATCCCTGCCGGAGCTGTTCAAGATAAACCTAAAATTTATGATTTTCATTCGCAGCGCGAGAAATACCTTTCAAATTCATTAAAGAGCCGCGTGGATGAGGTGCGCAACCAAAGCGCGTGCCTTGCGGCACTTGCAGCAAGTAGCAAACAAAGTCCAGAGATCATGGCGAACATTTTCGTTAATATGAAGTTTTTGGAAGAATACAGTAACGAACCTGGCAAGATCATTCCTATTATCGATAAGATGAACAAGCTTTGTAATGACTTGATTCTCTATGCTGAAGAGGATAAGGAATTCTCTGAACACAACAATCAAGACAATCAAGAGCCAAAGCACGCTCGCCAAAGATCGGCCTTCCCCCGCCCCACTTTCAGCACGCCAAAAGTCCCCGATGATATCAGGTCAGGCATTGTCGCCGATGTTGAAGAGCTTGGGCGCGCGTTCAATGCAGAGTGCTACAGAAGCAGCGTCATCCTATGTGGACGGATACTTGAAGCGGCGTTGCACCGCAAGTATTATGACTCCACAGGCCACGATATCCTCGAAAAGAATCCTGGAATCGGTCTTGGTACGCTTGTAGCAAAACTTTCTGAAAATAACATTAAACTCGATGTAGGAATCACGCAACAAATTCATCTGATAAACCAAGTGCGTATTTTCTCCGTTCATAAGAAGCAGGAAGCGTTTGCTCCCACAAAGGATCAGACGCAGGCAATCATCCTGTATACTTTGGACGCAGTCAATAAACTCTTCTGACGTTCTTGTATTTGTTTAGCAAGCGTTGTCACCGACCTGCGAGCTTGCGGTTCTTGCATAGTCTCGTATGATTCTCGGTTTGTTAAGCGGCTAAGCCTGTACAGATAGTGTCGTGTATGGCGAGCGTCGTTGCCGCGCCGCGAAGTTATCGGTTAGGTCTCAGTACTCCGCTTGTTGCGCATGGAGAGCGAATCTCCTGTGGAAAGACTGTTTTGTCAAGGAAAATCCTTTTTAAACCAGTATCAGCTCTGTCCCGAATCTCGCTTACGCTCGGCCGCTGCACCGCCCGCTGTGAACATCTCAGTCAATCTTGTCGCCGAGAGGATGTTTAACAGCAGGTTTATCGCTTCAGCTCGCAGGGTGGCAGCGGCAGATTCGGGACAGAACCACCAGTATCTGTGTTATCCCGTAAGTATTTCCCTTCGATGGATTAATTGGTTTCATTTTATCAAGCCTCTGTTTTTATTTTTCTTTGAAA
>JACQXV010000092.1 GCA_016208715.1 Candidatus Woesearchaeota archaeon
GACCCGAACTACCACGCGAAAAAACGGAATTCCAAACAACACTCAAATTCCTACTCGCAACAACAACAACCCCAAAGTTCTCACTCGTACCATTAGACATAACAGTGTTATTCTCAACCCTAACCCCGCTAGCACGCTCAAAAAACAAGCCGTAATTATTCGAACCAGTACCATTCGAACTCACATTATTCTTCGAAACACTCCCATTAAACGCCGAAAAGTACACGCCAACATTAAAGCTCCCACCACGCGTCCAAACACTATTATTACGAACATCAGAACGATTCCCAACAACAAACACGCCAGTATTATTATCACTTAAGCTGCCAGAAGCAGTAATGTTACAATTCATGACAGAAGCATTAGACCCATTACTCCAAACCCCGAACCCCTGCGTCGACTGCGAATAATTAATAGAGAACCCCTTGCAGTCAAGCGACACACCCGGACTAGTAAGCGCAAAGCACGAACCAGTCGAATTCACACCATTAAGCAGCACGAAGCGACGCCACTCAGTCGTAAGGTTCCCACAAACCTGCACGCCAACAGTCGAATTCGCAAGCGGATACGGATCAGTATTCGTACCATTCACATTATGCGACTTAGTCGAATCGCACAGCCCATCAAAGTTCTGATCCGCACAAGTCTGACCGAAATCACCATACGACAAGTTAGCATAATAATTACCAGCAACAACCCCACCGCCAATAACACTAAGCGCAAGACGCGGACTAACCCACCACGTGTTCGCATGCGCCGTGTAAACATACGAACTCCCATTAGTACCATTAAACGCATTATTGTACAGCACGTTATCACCAGAATCATAAACAAAAACGCCCAAGCCGTGACCCGAAAGCACCTCAAAGGTGTTGTTAGCAACAACACTCCCATTCGTCCTATCCAAAAACAACGCATCATTACCAGAACCACTACCCCTCGCAACAACCCTATTAAACGCAACCGACAAGTTAAAACCCCTACTAAGCCACACACCCTCATTATTCGACGACCCATTAGTAACAACCGAATTATTCCAAATCACACTCTGCACCGACGCAGGACTACCATAATAAAAGTCAGAATACACCCCGTAATTATTCCCACCCGAACCATTCGTAACAATAAAGTTCTGCAAAACCTTCGCCTCAGAAGAACTCAAATAAACCCCATAATTACTATTAGTACCACTAGTATTAATCGAATTATTAGCAACAACAACACCAGACGCACTCACAACGTACACGCCATAATTCGAAGAACTCGAACCAGTAGAACTAACCGCATTACCAAGCACCCGATTATTACCAACAGAACCCACATACACACCAAAATTACCACTCGTACCATCCGACCGAACCGAATTATTCCCAACCACAACATTACTAGTAGAACTCGACGCCAAGTACAACCCATAATTACTCGCCCCACCCGAACCACCAGTAACAACAGCATTCCCCGCAACCGAATTAGAATTCGAACTCGACACCAAATAAATCCCCCAGTCACTACCAGTACCGCTAGTAAACACCGAATTATTATGCACCGTATTACTAGACGAACCCGTCAAGTGCACACCATAATTACTCGACGAAACACCACCAGAACGCACAACATTACCCGAAACAACACTGCTTGAAACACTATTAAAATAAACCCCGAAGTCACTAGAACTGCCCGTACTCGACGTATTAACAGAATTATTAGCAACAACAACACCAGACGCACTCGCAACGTACACGCCATAATTCGAAGAACTCGAACCAGTAGAACTAACCGCATTACCAAGCACCCG
This sequence comes from Candidatus Woesearchaeota archaeon, assembly GCA_016208715.1. Lineage (GTDB taxonomy): Archaea > Nanobdellota > Nanobdellia > Woesearchaeales > UBA11576 > JACQX01. The sequence goes on from JACQXV010000092.1 coordinate 1,796, forward strand.
ATTATTACCAACAGAACCCACATACACACCAAAATTACCACTCGTACCATCCGACCGAACCGAATTATTCCCAACCA
>JACQXV010000093.1 GCA_016208715.1 Candidatus Woesearchaeota archaeon
AAGGGACCTGCGGCAATTGCCGGAGGAGCGATACAATCGAGTCTGCTCACGTTGGGGCTGACGGCGGCGCAAGCGTATTCGGCGGTGTTCATTGTCGAAGCAATCGGCATCACGCTGTCAATCTTTTTTCTCTCACGCGTTGGCGTGAAAATGTTTAAGCAAGAAGTGGAGTCGTTGGGAAGTGTGTTAGCACAAGTGGTTGACTAGCGAAGACCCGAAGGGTTTACTAAACCCTTCGGGTCTGGTGTGGCTCTTCACTGGCGTAGTTTTTTGATGAGGCTAGAATAGAGGACAGTATGAATGCCTCTTATGGTAACTCACCGGACGCGCTTAAGCGTGATGCTGTTCGCGCTTGGTTGGAGAGTTGGGGGTTTGTAGATAATCCCTTTGCGTTGTGGAACGCCGGCATTGAACCTCGCCTTGAGGAATACTTCGTCAAGCGACCTTTCTTCGATCAACTCCTCAACGATCCTCGCTCTACGCTTGTTTTTGCTCCGCGCGGCGGCGGCAAGTCGGCGACGCGGATTATGATTCAATCCGAGAGCCGTCCGGCGGCTTACACCTCTTCCATTTTTGCCGTCTCGTTCACTGACTTCTCGCCGTTTCTCGAATCACATTCTCAACTACCTCAACTCACTTTAGCCGATTACCTACCTCACCTCTTCGCCGTAGCGTTGCCCACGCTCCTCAAAGCATTAGCCGTCAATCCAGAATCAAACGCGGGAATGACCATAAAAGATGTTGGCGAATTGAACGCATGGCTGGAACGCTATGCTAACAACGCTTTGGATGAGGAGAATTTACGTCTACTGTTTAATCTTGCCGACTCGGATTTAGAGCAAGCAACAGTGTCGGCTTTGATCGATCATGTTTATCACGGCGTTTCTCTCCCGTCTCATCTGAGCGTACGGCTTATTCCTCTAGTTCGTTTTTTGCATCAACTTTATACCTACGGCGAGGAACCATTTCGCTTAGTGTTTAAGTCGCCCAGCGAAGAAGTTAAGGCGTTCATTCAATTTGCTTTGCGCTTGCTTAACTACGCGCCCACAGCGTGTCGCGCCATTTATTTTTTAATTGACGGCGTGGATGAATACCCACTCACGCAACATCACCCTGAAACCACCGCCGAATTGTTACGTCCGCTTTTGGGCAACCTGCCATTTTTAGAACTACCCGGACTCGCTGTAAAATTTTTTCTGCCTGTCGAGCAACGCGCCGCATTAGAACAAGCGGCGCGCACAGACCGTCTGGACGTGATCTCGTTGGCATGGGAAACGATGATGCGAGGAGAAGAAAGCGAGTTGCTGTTCTTGTTGCGGCGGCGTATTGCGGCGTTCAATACAATGGGGCGGCGCGGGTTGGGTGAGTTGTGCCACCCATCATTAAAACGTTGGCTAGAAGAAGCGATGGTGCTTGAAGCGCAAGGTTCGCCCCGCAATTTAATGCGCCTTGGCAATATGATCTTTGCTGAACACTGTCGTGATATGCCGCCACCCAAGTCCGTTTGCTGGAATTTCTCTACAAGCACAAGGGCGAAGTTTGCACGAAAGATGAAATAGGTTTGGAAGTCTACGATGCAACTCAAAACAAGAACAGCGGCGTGAGTGACGCTGCTATTGCCCGCCTTATCAACCGCGCGCGCCAACGGGTAGAGATAGACCCCGCTAACCCTGTTTATGTCATTACGCTTAAAAGCAGAGGTTATCGGTTGGATAATACAGAGTGAACAAACGTATAGCGCGTGTCAAGTGGTTGGGGAGGAGGTGTGGAGGTGGAAGATGAAATGTATGGTGTAATGAGTCCAAATCATATGTTAGGAGAGACTCGATGTTACATCAACAAACGAAATTCCACTTCTACTGGGGGAAGACCTCTGATGCGCGTAGCCCGCCGGGAGATGAGGATGAGCCCCATCTCCCGGTGATAGGCGAGGGTTTTATGGTTAATGGCAAAGAGACGGATAACCCAATTAAATCAATACCGCATCATCCGATTACTAAGAAGGAAGAGGATGATCTTCAATTTGGCGCTCATGTTGACGCTGTCTATGAGCATATTTGTGGTTTAACGCTAAACGACTCGGGCTCAGCCATTGGCATATACGGCGATTGGGGGAGTGGCAAAAGTTCGTTCCTAAATTTATTGGATGGAAAAATGAGGGCTGAGCAAGGTAAAAAGCCCCCCTTTATTGTGAGGTTTGACGCTTCGCGATATGCGAAACAAGAAGAAATATGGATTGCGTTACTGAGAAAAATTATTTTTCGGATCGAAGAGGAAAATTATATAGAATTATTGAAACTCAATTGGCGATTGTGGAAAAAACGACTCGGAAATAACCCGGATTTTTTCTCTGCCCTAATCTCCAAAATTCCTGAATCAAGTGACTTTATTCTCCGAATTCTTTTATCCCTTGTCAGTGGGTACAAGACAACGCTGACTCAGAAAATAGATTTGCCAATAAAACCTCTAACTGCTCCCCCCGTTGACAAAGGTGAGCCAATTCTAGTAGATAATTTCCAAGACGAATTCAATGAGGTGGTTAAATTCGTTGCTGAAACATGCTCCCCTATTGTTGTTTTAATAGACGATCTTGATCGCGCTCCGGCTAATCAAATCGTGCCTACCCTAGAGGCTATTAAGCATTTTGGGCTAGAGCCGAATGGAATTCCTTTTGTGTTTATCATTGCGGTAGATCCTCAGATGATCCGATGGGCAATTATTGGTCACTATAAAGATATTTGGGGGCAGGTGTCTGAAAGTAAAAAAAATCAACGGGCTAATGATTATCTTGGGAAGATAATTAATCCTAAAGCAACATACCACCTAGCGGCTCCAAGAGAAGTATTAAAAAATCTTCTTCCAAACGACCCCGCGCTAATAACTGTTCGCTCAGTCTTAACAAATGGTCCTAAAGGCAACGCCCGAGAGGTCGTTCAAGCCTATAACACGTTTTACCTTATTTGGGCAATCGTCGAAAAACGAAAGTTCTTTGAAGTTGATATAGACCATGCTTTTTTGCGAGGCATCTTAGCCGCTTTAGTTGTTATTCAAGATTCTTGCCCCGATATTTTTCAGCAGTTTCTTTGCTATCCGGAATTATTCTTTGATCTTCATACGTTGGCGAGAAAAGAATCAAATCAAGTGTGCCTCGAAAGTGAAGTAGAAGAAATATTGTCGCCTAATTTGGGGTGCCCTAAGCCTGGTGCGGGTGAAAACAAGCCAGCCGCAATGATTGAATCCTTTATCAACTCTAATCACCCTGTACTTGCTTTACTCGGAACATTTACACTAGATAGAAAATTTGGCGTGAATGAGTTGTTTTATTGTCTAACCTTGTTGAAGGAGCCCGCGCCATCAGCATCATACTTGATCGAAAGTAGCTGGGCTTTGTGGAGCGGCGATCCAAGTTTGATTAAGTACGCCGCGCGTGTTAGTTCAATAGATGTTTATGAAAAGCGGCTTCCCCAATTAATAGACTTTCTTTGGAAAACCGACAGTGAGAACGACCTGACCCGAGCAATTTTTGCTTTAGGTAAATTGAAGAGCTCAAGGGCTATCGGTCCTCTCAAACAGTTGCTCAAAGATAAGAATCGTTCACTTTCAATTGAGGCAAAATTTCGCGCCGTATATGCTTTGGCGCTTACGATCTGCAACAAACGTATTAATGACAACGATAGATTAAGCGTTGTCGAAGCTCTGATTGACATCATTGTGACCGATGGCGAGCCTCAAGATTTTCGTGGTAGCGTTATTCGTTTACTCGCCATAGTAAATAAGGAAAAGTTTTTAGGACCCTATCCGGATGCATATATTGAACGAGAGAAAAACATCCGCGATGTTTTGGCTCAAGTTGCCCGACGAGATGATATTGGTGAGATAAGCGCAACAGCCGAGAAAATTCTTTCGGCGCGAACTGATTGGTTGCAGGATTTGATTGCCCGCGCCCCCGAAACAGTTTTTGCCATCTTTGATAAAACTCTCGTTTCCTTGCCCAATTTAATATCTGAATATCTTGTGGATGTGGCGAGCGTAGCATCTCAACTTCAAAATCGCGCGCTTGATATTTTGTCCAAAGATCAGGACGCTCAAAAGGCGATGGAATATATGATGAGTGTGGTATCCAAGACCATAGATACTGCTACTCGTCGTAAGGCTATTGTTAAAACTGGCGAAAGACAGAGAGACATACCCGAAAACTGGCAAAGTCTAAGATGGGATCATCTTCAAACCGAATTGGAAGCCCCAATGGAATCTGATGACTGGATCGCCTTCGCAGAATCATTGGGCATTACAGGTTGCTTAGAAGCTATCCCTTATCTCAAAGACATGGCAAGCGAACATTCGGATGGGCGGGCTGACATTCGCGTTTTTAGAACGGCAAAGGGAAGCGTAAAGCGCGTTAGTGAGATTTGGCTTAAAATAGAGCGCGATCCAAAAGAGTGGGCGGAACTGCTTAAAGCCATTGGCGTTCAAGCGATTCCCGATTCGTTGCAGAAGATCATAAACGAATCCCAAAAAGATGTGAAAGTTCTTGATAAGACCTTGAAGGAAATTCAAAGCCTTGCCGATAACAAGATCGAATCTGATTTTCAGAATTTGCGTCCAAACACTCACTAAGGAGTCAGAAAATTATGTCACTCATTGTCACCCTGACCGGCAGTTATCCGCCACATCCTGATATTGACCCTCCTCGCTCTCTCACCATTGAGGAGGCTGAACCTTCTATTCGTTTTGCGGTTGAGCAACAGCAACAAGCTGTAAGCGGCAGACCCGTCAATTGGCTCTACGTAAGTGGGCAACCACAAGATGACATCGTGAGTATCTATGCCAAAGGTTTAGACGGTCTGAAGGGGGAACACCTGCCATTTAAAGTGGTGAGTGAGATTAAGCACACAACTCCAATTGCACTGCGTGAATTGGAGATTGCTCATCAAGCGATTGACGGCAAACCCCTGAAGGCGCACATCACCGGGGCAATGCTCATGGCAGAGCATAATTCAATAGAACTCACGGAGAACTCGCCAGTCCTTTATCGTAATGATGATCCCGATCTGCGTCGCCACTTAATCATAGATATAGCTAATGCTTTAGCCGAAGAAACTCGTTTACTTACAAACAATTCTAGTTTAAACATTCAATACGTGCAGATTGACGAACCACCTCTTACGGCGGGGGCTGATTCAACGTTGGCTAAAGAGGCAATTGAGATCATTGCCAAAGCCTCTAAAGTCCCGGTCATTCTTCATGTGTGTGGGGATATTAGCCCGATTATGAATCAACTACTCGATATACAGGTGGATATTCTAAATGTAGAAGGGCAGCATCTCACCAGAGTCAGAGACCTTACTCCTCAACTATTGCGCGATCATGGCAAGAAGTTAGCTATAGGGTGTTTGCCTGTGAATGCTAATGAGATTCCCACTGAACGACAACTGGAACGCGATCTATTACGAATGGCAGATCGCTACGGCGCAGAAAACATCTGGGGGATCACCCCCAATTGCGGAATGCGTTGGAGTGACCGCGATGTGGCGCGGTTGCGCTTGGATCGCTTGGCAAACGTCGCCCTTAAAGTCGCCTCGCGTTTTGAGCAGGCTTAGAGAGGAGTGAGTCATGACTACTCTAATTGAATCGCGTTTTGTGCCTGTCGTCAATCGGGATCAAGAGATCGGCGAAGCCCTGCAACGTTTAGAGGCACTGTTCTCCGGCGTGACACGCAAAGATTGTGTTCTCTTTTGGTACGGCGTGCCAACGGTGGGCAAGACCACTATTCTCAAAGAGATCAGGTATCAGATATCAACTCAAAGTATCCCCACCGCGCTCATAAATTTTGAAGACGAGATGGAAAAAGATAGAGAGGCATTGCAGAGACGGATAGCGCAGGCGCTCATGGATCAACTGTCATCCGCCTCGCGTTTTGTGCCGGGTCTCTCGATCACCGATAACACTTCTGCTACTGACGCCGCCAGCCGTCTCCTCACTTTTATCCGAGATTTGTCTGGCTCTAACCAACGCCGCCCCTTCGTCTTATTCTTTGACACTGTTGAATCCTGTGATCAAGCAGTATTTCGCTGGATGCAAGAAAAAATTCTTGCGCCGATCTTAAATGATGACGAACTCCGCAAGTTGATCATCATGGCAGGGCGGGCTGAACCACGCACCGCCGAATACGATCTCATCTATCCGTTGGAAGCAGGCTTGGTCAAGTTTCCTCTCCAGCCTTTTGATGGCGGGCAAACATCGATTCAATTAAAAGAGATCGGAGTTGGCGAATCTTTAATAAGCGGCGAAGAGCTTGTGGGCTACACAAGCGGATTGCCCGGTCTAAACGATGAGGCGGCGCGTTGGCTAAACGATCACCCCCAATCTTCCTCCGACGAACTTTTAACGTACTTGGTGGACGACATTATCTTTACACGTCATGCTGGGGCGGCAGGAAATCTCAAAGACCTCAAAGATGAATTATTAGCCGTGTCATTGCTTCATCATTTTGACGAGGAGTTATTTGCTGACCTTGCCGCTAGTTTATGGAAAGAGAGATACCTACACATAGATTCGCGCGTTATACGCAATAAATTCAATCGTCTGTTAGGCACCCGTTTAGTGGAATCTTTGCCGGGCGGATATGCGGTGCCACGACTTTTACGATTGATACTGACTCAATATATGAAGATGAAAAAGAGGGAGATTTATTACCTTGTCTATCTTAAAGCGGCGGTGTGGTTTAAGCAGCAAGTTGAACAGAAGGATTTTGCGGCGATTGGCGATAGGCTATATTACTTGGGTGAGCTTTGGAATGATATAGACACGATGCCGATTGAGATCAAGACCAAATTGCAAGAATCTGAACTGCTCCCTCCGCCACAATTAGATGATCCAGATGATAAAGCTGTGCATGAATTACAGGACACGGTCAGAACCCTTCACCAACAAAGTTATCCTACTTCAACGTCCTTTGACCGCATCAGAAAAATGGTGGAAAAAGAGTTGCCGTCAGTTTATAAACCAGCCACGCTTGAAAAGCTCGAGGCGGTTCTTAACTAAAGAGGAGGAGAACTATGAATCACACACAGTTTCTTCCGTTTATCGGGCGCAACGAAGCGCTCTCGGTTTATCACAGTTTGCTTAGCTATCGCCAGCAGCGCAATGCTGTGTACTATCACGCCAGCGGCGGCTTGGGCAAGACGTGGGTCTTGAAGAGATTAATAGAAGATTGCCGCCGCCAGCCTCGTTGGCACATCGCCCCCCCGGAGGTTGAAAACCCAATCATTGATTTTTTTGAGACTGCCAACCGCTCGGTCGGTGGCTTGCGGCACAGCATCATTGATCGTTTGGGATGGGAGTTTTTTGACGCGTTCAAAAAACTTGAGGGTGAGTTGCGTTCTTTGGAAACGAAAGACCCAACGAGTTCGTCTGTCCATGCTCTAAGTCGCCGTGTGGACAACCAATTCTTTCTTGATTTTGAGCGGGCAGTTCAAGGGAAATATGTCGGTTTATATTTTGACACATTTGAGGTGGCGCATACTCTGCGCGTCGGACAATGGTTCCTGGAATTTTTAGATGACCAGCGAACCAAACGATGTCTCATTGCGGTTGCCGGTCGCACGTCCGCGCCCATCCTTTCCTTACCGGCAAACGTGATCTGGGATGAGCTTGAACCTTTTACAAAAGACGAAACCCGAGAATACTGCCAAGAGCATGGGTGGAAAGTCACTTCTGATGAAGTGACTCAACTATGTGAATCTACCAACGGACACCCTTTGCTAATGGATTTGATGTTCTATTTTCGCAACGCTAACATCTGTTCGTTGCAAGAGTTATTGGAACCGGCGAAAAACGAAAAAGATCGTGAGGCAAAAAAGAAGAAAACCGAGCAAGCCGTTGTTCGAATGTTTACCACGCCCAGCCAATCTGTGTCTCTTGTTATTCAAGACATGGCGGTTCTCAAGCGGCGGTTTGCGCCGGGTATTTTCGACCTCCGCCAACAGACAAATCCTGAAAGTTATCTTGACCTAACTGATTACGAAACACTACGCCGGCGATTCCTTGAGAACGACTCATTTAAAGAACTTCACTCAATCGTCAAATATCGCTCTGAGGGACAAGTATTGACTTTGCACGACGAAGTGCTGCGGATGTTTGAAGAGCACGCTTGGGTCAACCCAATTTCTCCCGAAGCCCCTCGTCGCCAGTGGGAAAGATTGAGGAAGGAACTGCGAGAAGAAGTCGTGGAGGTCTGGTATCCCCAACAAATTGAAACCGAACTCAAAGATCAACCTGACAAGCAAACGTTGCGCCGCATTTTGATCGGCGAATACTTGGGTTACTTGCTCGGCTTCGATCCTCAAGACGCAGGGGTCGAGTGTTATCGCAAATACTTCGCCGAAGCCAAAACTGCATCTGATTTTGAATTGGGTGAGTTGTTGCTGGCGGAGATATTGCCTTGTGCTGATCGCTTGCCTGAACGGGGTTATGAAATCTTCCGTGAGCATGCCCAGTGGCTATCGGACACCGGACAGTATGAAAGCGCGGAGTCACTCTACAAGTTTATCGCCAAAGATCATGGCGAGCCGCCTGTTCGACGGTTATACGCTCTGGCGAATTTGGGGCATACATTTCAACGAATGGGACGGTACACTAATCCGACACCGCTTAAATTGCTGGAGGCAAATACCTTTGAAAAACGGATCCAAAGTTTGGACAACGCTAAAGTCGTTTATGAGTTGGGTTTGATGTTTGCCAATGAAGTTGGCAATGAGAATTATCAAAACGCTTTCAATCAAGGTTTGGGCGCAATTGAAGAGGCTGCTGGTAATTGGAGCAAAGCGAAAGAACTCTACGAAACATCTACCCCCGAGTCGGATCCAACCGAAAACGTATTAGTCTCGTGGGCGCAAGCGAACACGGCTTTAGCGATTCTGGACGGGAAGATGGGCGATTATGATGTGGCGCGGACACGCTGCCAGCAGGCAATAGAGGCTTTAGAGAATTATTCTCAGGCGCGACCAGCTGATATAGCGAACGCTTATTTCAATTTGGCGCAAATTGAACGCTATGATGATCGCCCCGAAACCGCACAAGAGCATTATGAAAAAGCAGTTGGATTAGGGTCTGGTTTAGGAGATGCCTATCGTGCCAAATTCCTTCAAGGCCGAGGCACTAACTTATTTACTTTAGGACAACGGGCGCGGGAAAATCGTCAAGACATAGCTGCCATTGAATATCAAGCCAAAGCATTTAAGGACTTGAGTACAGCCGTCGAACTCTGCGATAAATCGGATACCAAGCTCTACTTGGCTGATGCTTTGCGCCGCTTGGGCAGTGTCTATATAGAATTACATGCGTTGAGACCCACTAGTGCTGATGAAACTACCCGTCAGAGGATTGGCGAACTAATACAGGTCAGCACAGAATTTTCTTATAGCTCACCCGAGTATGAATATGTCCTCATCGGCGTTCCAGATAGGGAATTTGAGAAACTCGATCTCCTAGAAAAAGCTCAAAGGTTATATGAAATTAGCTATCTAGAAGCAGATGCGCTTAATCAATACCATGAGAGCTTTGAAGGTTTGACCCATGCTGCTTCAATTGCCTTGCGCCTAAAGCGCTCAGATGAAGTTAAACGCTATGCAGAATATTGTGGCACATTACATGGGGCAGCTTATCATGAATACCTGTATAATGCGGTTATAGACATAATTCAAGCGCATTTAGATTTTGATGAAGGCTACTTTGAGAAGGCCCTGAATGCATATATCCCCAACTATTTGACCTTGGCAGAGATCGGTGGCTATGCGTTACGCATCTTCCATCTGCAAGCGCGAGAGTTGGAAGAACGTTTGAGGCGAGATGTAATGCCAATAGAGCAACGCAAACAATTTTTGCAGCGACTGGAAAGTTTATGGTCTAAAACGACAATTTTTAAAGTCAGCCCTAAACTTATCTTTGTTATTCGTAGCCTATTGAAGCAATTGCGATAACTTGTATCTTCTCAATAAATAGCGGAAACGGAAAAGTCAAAAGCCTCTCCCAAAAAGTGAGAGAGCGGGTAAACTACAGACGTGCTTGAGAACATTGATCTGTCTGGTATCCATGAAGAAAACGCTCGTCAGTTGATCGCGGAGTTGCTGAATCTGATCGAGAAACTGTCCGTAGACTTACGAGATTTACAGATTGAGAACCAGCGTTTACGAGATGAGATAAATCGCTCGAAGGGCGAACAGGGTCAAC
>JACQXV010000094.1 GCA_016208715.1 Candidatus Woesearchaeota archaeon
TCCTCTTAATAATACCCCTATGTTGTCTCCGGCCATGCCTGAATCTAACAGCTTCCTGAACATCTCTACCCCTGTTGCCACTGTCTTCTTCGTATCTCCCAATCCCACTATCTCTACTTCTTCTCCTACCTTTACTACTCCTCTCTCTACCCTCCCGGTTACCACTGTCCCTCTGCATGATATGCTGAATACGTCTTCTATCGGCATTAAAAACGGCTTGTCTATTGCCCTCTCAGGCGTCGGTATGTATTCATCTAACGCCTTCAGTAATTCTGCAAGACTCTTGAATTCTTCTGCACTCTGGTCTTTGCTCCCTGATTCCATTGCCTTTAAGGCTGACCCTTTTACTATGGGTATCTTGTCCCCGGGAAATCTATATTTGTTTAATAAGTCCCTTATTTCTACTTCTACTAATTCTATCAGCTCAGGGTCGTCTACCATGTCTGTCTTGTTCATGTATACCACCATGTACGGAACCCCTACCTGCCTCGCCAAAAGTATGTGCTCCCTCGTCTGCGGCATCGGCCCATCTGCTGCTGATACTACCAGTATCGCTCCGTCCATCTGCGCTGCCCCTGTTATCATGTTCTTTATGTAATCAGCATGCCCGGGACAGTCTACATGCGCATAGTGCCTGGCGTCTGTCTCGTATTCTACATGCGCTGTTGCTATGGTTATCCCCCTTGCCTTCTCCTCCGGCGCATTGTCTATTGAGTCATATGCCCTGTATTGTGCCTTGCCTGCTAATGATAAATACTTGGTTATTGCCGCTGTTAATGTTGTCTTGCCATGGTCTACGTGCCCTATTGTTCCTACGTTTACATGGGGCTTTACCCTTTCAAATTTAGCCTTAGCCATTTGTCCTCCTTGTTTTTGACGGTTAACAGATAGCGTTTATTATAAACATAATGATATTTAATTACTATACCCTCTCAATACGAGCCGTTCTGCTCTGGAGCCCATGACCGGGATTGAACCGGTGACCTCATCCTTACCAAGGATGTGCTCTGCCAACTGAGCTACATGGGCA
>JACQXV010000011.1 GCA_016208715.1 Candidatus Woesearchaeota archaeon
CAGGACCCTGAGTTCCAAGATCGAGCCAGCCACCACCACGCAAGCTCACATTTGCTTTTCCTCCAAGTGTTCCATCGTCATCCAAGTCGACTAACAACCTGAACTTCGAATCATTTGAGTCTCCACTTGTTACGACTACGGCGTAATTAAAGGTGTACCCTCCAACATTCAAGGTTCCAGTACAGTTACCGGCCCCATAGCATGTTGCGTTATTGGCCGTGTACTGCGACGTCACTTGACCGCCAGTTCCAACGTCAGTCAACTGGAGCTGGTTATTTGATGTATCGACAGAATCCAGTTTCATGATCCGCGTAACACCGGTCTTTGTGCCGCTGTTGTGACCGAGTACAAACCAGTCATTCTTGTCAATGTTGTAGTTTCCAAGGGTTAACCCAGTCGTGTCCACGGTTAGGTTGAACCACAAAGAGTCGTCCGAGTCTCCATACTTTGTGCTGGTCGCTCCATCTGCAAAGAGTAACCGAACACCATCGTACTTCACGCCCTGGCTGTTCTCAAAACTTAGGCGGTATTCATCATCACCGCTTGCTTTGAATTCAACGAGCGAGGTACCTGGTGCGCTGAGACCTTCGTAGCGAATGTCCCAATAGTTTCCAAGCATTCCCTGAGGCTCATCGAGCATCTCACGCAGGCCGTGGCCAGGCATGATGTAGGCATCATCTCCGCCAGAACCATCAGCTGTCAACACGTACGAGAGCTTATTGAGGCGCAAGGTGCTTGAGGTGTTTGTGTAGTCCATGTTGACTTCCGCATCCTCGATGGTTTCTTCAGAGGCTTCGACATTACCGTCGGTTGTTGCCGCACCCGTTGTAGTATCATCCAAGTGCAGCTTATGTGCGCCAAGGTAGAACTCGACAAGGTCTCCGCCAGAGGTTTCTCCTGCTTCGTTTGAGAGAACTTCTCTCACTCCGAGCGTTGTTCCATCATTGAGTATCTCTGTGTCACCATCGCTAAGTGCCTTTGTCACTTCGCCATTAACCTTCATCTTGACCTTGTTTGGCGAGACATCGGTAATGATGAGCGCTGTTGTCTCGTACTCCTTGCCTTTAATGGTGTAGGTCTTTGTTTCGCCTTCCTCGAGAGTGTCGTGGACTGCTCCGCCCATTAATTCAAGGGTGAGCTTTAACGCAGTTGAGAAGGTTGCTTTTGTGACTGCCATGTCCTCTCCGAGGATATGCAGAGTCTCATCTTCAAGATCTTCAAGGGATCTGTCGGTTTCGACATCCGACTCAAAGCCTTCCTCGAACTCGAGTTCGAGTATAGGAAGTCCCCGACATTGTCGTTATCGTCTTCTGAATACACGACTGACGCGTTCGACTGCTGCGTGCCACTTGTTCCCCACTTCCAGCGTAGGAACTGGTTGACATCAGTGCTTCCCTTGTCGTTTGAGACCTTAAAGCTCTTGAGAGATGTAGAATCTGATCCGTCAAAGGTTTCGACCGCGGTCCCTAGCCATTCATTGATTTCCAGGACGTCTCCTGAGCGGCTGAACTTGACGCTATCACCTGCAAGAGAAACTGTGCCTGCTCCAGCACCGCCAACATTGACAACTTCCTTCACTGTTGAGCTGAATTGCAGCGCAATAGCGATGTCAGTAACGCCAATGATATCTGCCGGTGCTGCATCATCACCTACGACCAGTAGACCGTTAAACTTTCCATTTTTGACCCAGGGTTCTGGATACTTACCGAGGTCGTATAATGCTGCAGTTGCTCCTAGTAAGGTCGCTCCCATCATGGTAGCGCCGACTCCGAGTGCAGCAATCTTTTTTATTGCCTTTTTAACTCTCATCAACAAAACACCTCCGTGTTTGATCTGTTCGGCTTATTCTATCGTTTTTAGGCTTTTGTGTAAGAAGTAAAATCACCTCTTACTTCTTTACGTGTGTTGTAGTCGTTTGTCGTTGTTGTCGTCCCCTGCCTTTGTCGTCGTTGTAGATTAATGTGACTGCTTTCAAAGTCAAAATTGAGAATTTTGTCTTATAAAGTTTTCGTAACAAGGAAGGGTGTTGCAAAGTTGCATCTTTCAAAACAGCCTGTTGCACATGAATTCAGCAGTTTAAGCCTTTCATCATTGGTCAATGAAGATTTCAGCACTGCGACTTCTTTGATTGACTTTTTTCTATCAGTATATTATATATGTTATGTGTACGTTGGCTCTGCTCTGGACGTTCCGCTGCCACACTGCGTCTCATACACCAGCCCCGAAGCCAAGACGTACAGCCAACAATCAAATACTGAGACGGAAACCGGCTGCGGGAGCAGCCGAGTTTCCCATAACGAGGAAATATTTTATTCGATTGGTTGTATTTGGTCTATTGCGGCAAAGTTAAGCTTTAAGGGAAAGTTGATGGCGGAAATTGCTCTGTCAAACACCGGCTCTGTCCCGAATCTGCCGCTGCCACCCTGCCGAGCTGAAGCGATAAACCTGCTGTTAAACAGCCTCTCGGCAACAAAGATGACCATCACATTCACAGCGAGCGGTGCAGCGGCCGAGCGTAAGCGAGATTCGTGACAGAGCCTCGAAGAACACCATAACATTTAAATATTCCCCATAAATCTGCCATGAATGAAAAAAGCCCCATTGGCTCTTTATTATCTGTTTTTATGGAGGGATTGCTCAAATGGATGCCACAAGACCGTTAGATGCGCTTAATGTTTCAAGAAACAAGAGGATCATTGTCGAATTGAAGAACGGGCGACAATTCATCGGCCTCCTTCGATCATTCGACATCCACATTAATGTCGTTTTGGAAGATGCTGAAGAGCGCATTGAAGGAGAACTCAAGCGGAAGCTTGGAGTTGTCTTCCTACGCGGAGATGCAATCATATTGATATCTCCAGCATAAGATCGCGGGGGTATAAAAGTTTAGAGGTTCTTATCTACCATGTCAAAAGGAACGGCATCGATGGGTGTCAGAAGCGGCAAGAAAACTCACTTATACTGCCGCCGTTGCGGAAAACATACTTTCCACAAACGCAAGAAACGCTGCGCGAGTTGCGGTTACGGTAAAACCAGCAAAGTTCGTTCCTTTGCCTGGCAGAAGAAGAAAGTTCTTAAACGCGTACGAAAGTGCTGATTGCATTATATGCTGATTGCCTAATTTGTTCTGCAAACTTGTCAAAACCACTGGTTAAACAATATGCACGCTCGCTGGGCTCTGTCCCGAATCTGCCGCTGCCACCCTGCGAGCTGAAACGATAAACAGGTTGCTTAAACATCCTCTCGGCGACAAGATCGCCGGAGATGTTCACAGCGAGCGGTGCAGCGGCTGAGCGTAAGCGAGATTCGGGACAGAGCCCGCTCGCTGGTGAGCGCATTTAGTGCATTTATTGGCGATGGCTACACAATATTACACACAATATTAAAATAAGCGCTCGTTCTTATTTTATCATATTTTATCATTAAGAGGTATTGTTTGCATGGAACCAGGCATTAGTTTATGCATGATCGTAAAAGACGAATCGCAGTATCTTCGCTCCTGCCTCGAATCGATCAACCCCTTTGTTGATGAACTGATTATCATCGATACCGGCAGTACTGATGACACGATTGCAATCGCAAAGGAGTTTGGTGCAAAAGTATCTTCATTTGAGTGGTGTGATGATTTTAGCGCTGCGAGAAACGAAAGCCTCAAATACGCAACGAAGGAGTGGATCCTCGTTCTGGACGCAGACGAACAACTGCTTTTACCAGACTTTGCAGCGCTAAGGGCAATTCTACAAGACCCTTCGCTTAAGGATAGCGAATTGATCGGTTTTCAGCTCGACCAACGTTCATACTCAAAGATCGCAACACTCAAATCAATGCCGAACCTCGTTAAACACCCGCTTGTCAGCAAATATCCATACTACGTTTCGCATAAACTTGTGCGTCTTTTCAAGAACACGCCCAAGATTCGTTATCGCTATACCATCCACGAACTTGTCGAGCCTTCCATCCGTGAACATCAGGGGAAGATCCTGGATTCTTCCATCGTGATCCATCACTTTGGACTGCTCAAGCCCGCCTCGTTTGTGAGCAAGAAGATCAAGACGTATCTTGACCTTATCAAGAAACAGCTAGCGAACGATCCTGAAAATGTAAGATTCCTCTATCTTGCCGGCCTTGCAAGCCTTGAAGAAAAAAAGGAAGATGAAGCCTTGCAGTATTTTTTTGAAGTAGCCAAGCGCGACCCCTCCTACAAGCTAGTCCATTCAGAAATAGCGAAGGTGTATCTTGGGCGACAACAGTACAATCTGGCACAGCAGTATTTCGAAACCTGTGCAAGCATCCACCCCGAAAACCCGTCACCAATCAACAATCTTTCTGTCACATTTATGCACCAGGGAAAATTCCACAAAGCCGTCCAGCTTCTCAAAAAACATGTCGAGCGATTTCCACAGAACGCTCATTTGCGCCATAACTTAACGATCGCACAAGATAAACTGAAAGAAACCAGAACACGGCCTATTCAATAAGAATTGCGTTCACTACGCTATCCTGGCCTGGCCTTGATGTCACGCGGGCTTTGCCCTTCTCAGTGCTGATAACACACCCTTTGGTGATGATATTTCGTCGTACAAAGTGGCGATTCGCTGGATTGTCAACAATGGTCAGAATATTTGCCTGAACAAATTTTTTGCTCTTTGGGTCAAAAACATTTGCGGTCTTCGCTGAAAGCAGTTTATTCTTTCGGTTTCCGCCCAGCACTCGAACGCTTTTTCTCTTCCTATCGGCCAATTTTGTAAGTGTCGGATTGCTGCCCAACTCGAACTGCTTTTTTTTCCGAAACTGCTTGTACTTAGCCCCCGTAGGGCTTTTTTTCGCCTTCGCTTGTGAAAGTGCCATGGTTCTGTGCCATCGAATTTGCAGGGGCTTTATAAGCTTTGCTCTCGTGGAGGCTCTGTCCCGAATCTGCCGCTGCCACCCCGCGAGCTGAAGCGATAAACAGGTTTGTTAAACATCCTCTCGGCAACAAAGATGACAAGCATATTCACAGCGAGCGGTGCAGCGGCCGAGCGTAAGCGAGATTCGGGACAGAGCCTCTCGTGGACAATGTTTAATTAATGTTACACATTAATAGGGGGTTCTTCGTTATTGTTTTTTGAGGTGATTTTTCAAACTGTCTTAAATTTTGATTGGTAATTTTGCATTAAAAACATCATGCACAAAAATGTCGCCAAACATTTTTGTGTAGGGTTTGAAACCCCGCCCTTTAGGGCGACATTTTTGGCATCCTAAAAATCGGTCTATACATGCAGGCGTCCGTTCAAACTCCGCACTTTAGTGCGGAGTAGGACGCCTGCGACCGATTTTTATGATTCCAAGACCAAATCTTGTTTTTCAATCCCTGCCCTATGCAAGAACCCTGCGGGCAGCTCTACCACGCGCGTCGCATTGACGTTTGCACTGTAGGTACTGCACAATCCATCGAGGCACGGTTGTGCATATTCTTGGTAGTCCACAATCGTTTCGCCATCGATCCACACGATGTCGATCGGGAACGAAACATCCTTCATCCAGAAATTGTACGTTTTTCTAATCGGAAAGATGAACAGCATCCCCTCTTGACGCCCGAGCGGCCTGTGACCTCCGAGACCTTTCTCAAGCTCAGCTTGCGTTTGCGCAACCTCGACATATACGCAGGCGGATGTTTTTGAGCCTGACTGAATTGAGCCTGACTGAAAGCACACCTTTTCTGTAAGCAACTCCTTAGTGATCCAAACCCCAAGCAAAGAAACAGCAAGGACACAAAAAATGATAACATATGCACGCCATGCAGGCGAACGCTCCACAGGCGCTTGCAGTGCAGGTTTTGGCGTCGTATTCTTGATCGGTATTCTCACCGCAGCATCTCAACAAGTTTCTTTCCAAACTCCTTTGCCTGCTGCGGACCTTGCGCGGTCACCAAACCGCTATCCGTTACGAGCGGAAGGTCTACAAAATTCACTCCGTTCTCTTTGAGGATCTTAACTGAATCAGGAGTTTTGAACACGGTTGCTTTTTTTCCCGTCAGTACCCTCGCTTTTGCCAGAACAACTCCGCCCAGACAAATCGATGCAATTAATTTCCCCTGTTCATTTGCTTGCTGTAATACAGAAATCACATTCTCGTTTTGTGCAAGAGCCGGACTTCCGCGACCACCAACGACCACGACTGCCCGATACGCCTTGATGTCGACCTCGTCAAAAGCCACATCAGGATCGACGATCACGCCAAGCATTCCATACGCGGGCTCAGTACTCGTGCTGGCTACGTGGCATGTATGACCCGCGTTTTCGAGCACCTGTTTAGGCTCTAGCAGTTCCTCATCGCGGAAGTCATGTTGAGCGATGATGAAAAGAACCTGAGCCATTTGTTCACCTTTTTCAGTCCTGTTTTTCAGTAAAGGGATACAAAGCTTTATTAATTTTTGGAGCGTATTATTTGTTTAGCGGCGTCGTGGCGACGTTGCTACGAAAGTAGCTAAACAAATACATTATTTTTAGTCCTCCATCACGCTGTCATTGTTATGTTGTCATCTGTTGTGCTTTCCATATCGCCATTTATCATACGATGAAAAAAGAGGTATCGATGGACGTCTCTTCACACTACTGTGTTCGTGATCTCTCTTTAGCAGATCGAGGCAAAAAGAGTCTTGCACTTGCTGAACAACGTATGGGCGCCTTGCTCGCTTTGCGAAAACGATTTGCCCATGAAAAGCCATTCAAAGGCGTGCGTATCGGAATGGCCTTGCATGTCACCAAAGAGACGGGGGTGCTTGTGCGAACACTCGTGGCAGGCGGAGCAGAGGTCGCACTTGCATCATGCAACCCTTTGTCGACACAGGATGATGTAGCGAGCGCACTCGCTCGCGAGCACTGTCGTGTATACGCCTACAAAGGCGAAACCAAAGAGGACTATTACCACTTTCTGGATCAAGTGATCCTATTCGAACCCCACATCACGGTCGACGATGGAGGCGATCTGGTTACACGCATCCATCTCAAGAATCCGCAGCGCCTGACGCACATCATTGGAGGCTGCGAAGAAACGACGACGGGCGTGACCCGGTTGCGTGTCATGCACGAACAAGGAGCACTCCATTACCCAGTAATTGCAGTCAATGACAACAAGACAAAACACCTCCTTGACAATTACTATGGAACAGGGCAGTCAAGCATCGACGGGATATTACGCGCGAGCAACATTCTGATAGCAGGAAAGACGTTTGTTGTCGTCGGGTATGGCGATTGCGGCAAAGGTGTAGCGCTGCGCGCCAAAGGGATGGGCGCACGTGTCGTTGTGTGTGAAGTTAACCCATTCCATGCGCTGCAAGCGGCCCTTGACGGATTCAACGTGATGCCGATGCATGACGCTGCAACTATTGGAGACGTCTTTCTTACAGTTACAGGAAACAAGGATGTCATTAGCAATGAACACTTCAAAAAAATGAAAGACGGTGCGCTGCTTGCAAACGGCGGCCATTTTGATGTCGAAATAGCCGTTGAAGGATTACGAAAAATTGCGTCAAAACATGAAGTCATTCGCGATGGGCTTGAACGATACATTGTGAAAGGAAAGACCCTCTACTTGTGTGCAGAAGGAAGACTAGTCAATCTTGCCTGTGCCGAAGGCCACCCTTCGGAAGTCATGAGCACAAGTTTTTGCGGACAAGCGCTCGCTGTCGAGTATCTCATCAAGCATGCCGGAAAACTTCCCGCTGGAATCTACACCTTGCCTTCTGAGATAGATGACACAATCGCCCGCCTGCAACTCGCAGCAATGGGCATACGCATTGACGCCAAGACTAAAGAGCAGATCAGATACCAATGCGGTTGGAAAGAAGGCACATAGCGCCTTTTTAGCGTCCCTTCGTCTCTATTTTCTATTTATGCACAAAAATGTCGCCAAACATTTTGGTGCGGGGTTTAAAACCCCGTCCTTTAGGGCGACATTTTTGGCATCCTAAAAATCGGTCTATGTATGCAGGCGTCCGTTCAAACTCCGCACTTTAGTGCGGAGTAGGACGCCTGCGACCGATTTTTATGATATTGTATTTCTATTTATATGGAATCGATAAACTATATATACCAATTCCGTATTCCTGCCATGGAAGATAAGAGAGGGTTGGCATGGTTTTTAATCAAAGCATTGATATGGTGTGCTGCAAGTGCACACGAACGTTTCCAGTGTCTGAAATGCGCTATGATTCTAATGGCAGGGATTTAGTCTGCAGAGATTGCTTGTATCGTAAAAGAAAAGATGATGTACCGCAACCAGTGCTCAACAAGCCGATACCACCGATAGAGTTTAGTCAATCAAGAGGAATTCGACCCACTCGATCTCCTTCCAGAAGTTCACAGTCAACAGAAGATCGTGTGCAGTATCTGTGCGGGCGATGCAAATACAAATTCTGGAAAGTGGCACGCATTCCCGCACTTAAATGTCCAAACTGCGACCGAACAGAGATCTACGTTCTCAAAAGTGAACGTGCGCACGACATCCTTTCGGACGATTTCTTGAAAGGACACAGCGGAATCGACTTCTAAGAAAGTAGCAGAAAGTAGCCTCTGAGATCATACCGGTTGCTGCAGAACGTACAGTTTTCTTGATGTAGACAGCTATCGTCGCATGGCGCCGTTTTTTATTGTTTTGTATTTGTTTAGGCAGCGTCGCCACCGACCTGCGAGCGAATGCGGTGGTTTGATGTAGGCGCGACTTGCTTGTCGGTGCATTGAGCGTGTTGGGCTTTTTCATGATCATTCCTGCGACTCATGACAACCCCGCAGCGTAGATGTACCCTGGGAACATCAGGCGACCTCCGGTCACCTACGACATGTACAGACTAAACTATTTTTTGGGATCCCTGTCATTCGTCGACGCGAGGCAGGTTTCCTCAAAATAGACCCGTCAGGTATATTTCGTGGGTGACCTCGCAGCAGCGAGCGTCGCCCGATCTTGCCAGCGTAGATTTACGCTGAAGGATGCCGAGCGTCGCAGGAAGGATTATTCACAAAAAGCACGTATCCTACCGCTAGATGATTGCCGTGCAACAGTGAAACCTGTTTTTGTTGGTGAATAAAAAGATTTGTATTTGTTTAGCAGCGGTCGCCACGGGCGAATCGTAGCGAGATTCTGGACAGAACCTTAAACAAGTACTATTTCAAAGTGTATTCATTTGTCCCTTCAGAAGACCGAAGGCGTGCACTGCCTTGCTTTCTTTGACATGTCAGCATACCACCAATCTATGATTGGTGGATAAGTGGTGGTATGCTGAGCATGCTCAAAAGGCGGCAGGGGTGAGCGAAGCGAACATGCCACCAGTCGTTTGAGCTATGCTCAAACCTACGAACGGCAGTGAGTATGTTTGACTGGTGGTCCCCTGCCGCCTTTTGACAAAAAGCAAGATGTGCTCATTACATTATACGATCTCGATGATTGAAATTCCATACCGGAGAAAAACGAAGAAGTACAACGCTCTTGGGTCTAAAGAAGATGTCGAAGTTCAGTGCCGTACTCGCGTGTTACAAATTCACGTGATCGTGCGTCAAGACTCGAAACCTTGTTAAGTAGTGCGATCGCCGCGCGTTCTGATAGGTTTCCGTCGTTCATTTCTATCGCGCGCCTTTCCAACTCAAGCAGTTTACGAAACGTAAGTGAAGAATCAATAGACAGGGGCCGCGCTATATGAATAGTTCTTTCTTGATGCTTGACAACTCCATAATCAAGCATAAATTCGTGTTGCCGTGATTCAAAGAGCGGTATTTTTCTTGTCTTCAACTTTCGCAGAGTGTCTTTTTGAATGATGACACGCCCGTTGGGTGCACAGATATCATGCTGGACACGTTCAGCGTAATCGCAAAATTGCACAACCGCGAAGGTTGCAGTTGAAGGCGCAAAGTAAACGTTGCGCTTGAATGCTTTGTAGGCGAGTTTTTCGTTTCCATCCACGACACGCACAATCTGTGCTGTTGCGTTTCGTCGTTCTGGACGGAAGTATTTTCCTTGCGGATTGACCGCTGCATCGCATTCGACGAAGACCAGCAGGTAGTTCATTCCTCGCGAGCTGAAGTACGTTGCTGCATTCCATACATCATTTGAGCGGAATGGCCCGCTTTCAACTTGTATGACCGTATCAATGGTCTTCGTGGGGGTCTCATCGTGCACAAAAAGGTCCGCAAGATAAGTGCGTTCCCGATCGCAAAACCGCGGTTCTGTTTCTATAGTATAATGTTCTCGCGTTCGGAAATTATTGAGCAGCGCTTCAATCGCCTTTGCACGCGGAATGTTGAAGTCACGTACCGGATGGTTTAGACGCGGGCCATGTCGAAAATGTTCAGGAATGGATATATGCCGATCACTCATCGTAATGTGGCGTGTTGACCGCTGCACGTAGAATACTTGCTCATTACACTCCTTACATGAATATCTGCGAGAAGCAGGATTGTGAATGCTCCCCGAAATGTAGACTTCATTTCCTGATTTTGCGGAGAACATACAGCAAATGCGTAATGACGCAATATTTAAGATTTTCTTCTTTTATCACCACGTAATGACAATATCTATCCAGAAAGTTATTTATAGATTCGTTAAACCCCCGAAAACCTTGTAAAAACGGTTCACAGCAATGATGCCTGAAACTCCATCCGGAAAAGAAGACACGGCAGACGATATGTACCTTGTAGATGATTCTATGCCGCGCCGTTTTGAACAGAACGATGAACAGAACGAGAAACCCGCAGCCGAACATCATGAAAACGCTCCCTCACAGCAAATAGCGAAAAAACAAATAGCGAAAAAAACAACAGTGCAGAAAACAGTGCAGAAGAAAGCCGCTGCAAAGAATCTCGATCCAAAACCAACGGAAGAGAAAGAGAAGAAAGAGATAAAGGAAAAAGAGATAACCCAAGGTATACTCCACAAATCCCCCCGCAATACAACTCAACAACCGCAGGAGCTAAAGAGCGAAAAATCCGCCCAGCCAAAGAAATCAAAGTACGTTCAAACCAGCGAGCAAGCAAAGAAAGAGGCTGGCGTGCACCAGCAAAAGAAAAGAAAGACAAAGAAAGAATTACATAAGATAAAGAAAGAATTACATAAGAAGATGGCAGAATCGTCAACGCCGTCAAAACACGCAACTCCAAGTAAGTTTAAGATAATCCTGTGGGTCGTGGCGATCATCGCGATCGTCGGAGTCTTGCTGTTTGTGAAGTCACGAGAAGTCATACCAGATGCCAAAATTCATTCTGACGATGAAACAACAAAACAAATACCCGAGAAACCAACAAAACCAGTTATAGAAAAAGAGAAGTACAACGATGATGCCACCACCT
This sequence comes from Candidatus Woesearchaeota archaeon, assembly GCA_016208715.1. GTDB lineage: Archaea > Nanobdellota > Nanobdellia > Woesearchaeales > UBA11576 > JACQX01. The sequence goes on from JACQXV010000011.1 coordinate 11,316, forward strand.
TACCAGAAAAGAAAACATTGGGAGACTCTGTTGTTGCACAGGAGTCATTGAAGAATCTGGAATCGATCGATGTGACAGAAAACCCAGAGCTATTCGCCAATCTGAAATGTACTCGGGACGCAGAAAGCGGTTTAAGATACATAAGTCTTCGTCTATACAACACGCTGCAAGAAGATCTCAAAATCAGCCACGTCGGCGTTGCAAAAGGATTCAACACGTACTTCAGCATTCGTGGCCTTGTGGACACTGATCCTGGCTGCAACAAGGAACTCCTCCAGCCAGGTGAAAGCACCGTGTGCGATAAGATAGGTTTTGACCAAGCACGTTATGGACTTGCATTAGGAATTAATCGCATCAGCGCCCAGGTCCCTGGTAAAACCGAAGCACTTCTCGTCAAGTGCAGCGAATGATTCGTATATTCTTATTTGGTTTAATAACGTCGCCACCGGCCTGCAAGCTGAAAGGTCGCATGCACAAAAATGTCGCCAAACATTTTTGTGTGGGGTTTGAAACCCCGCCCCTTATGGCGACATTTTTGGCATCCTAAATGTCAGAAATGCAAAGCATTTCTGAGCATGCTCAGAAACCAAAGGTTTCTGACAAATCGGTCTATACATGCAGGCGTCCGTTCAAACTCCGCACTTTAGTGCGGAGTAGGACGCCTGCTTGGGTATTTGACGGCGCTTTCTATGCTCTGTCCCGAATCTCGCTTACGCTCGGCCGCTGCACCGCTCGCTGTAAATATGCTTGTCATCTTTCTCGCCGAGAGGATGTTTAAGCAACCTGTTTATCGCTTCAGCTCGCAGGGTGGCGGCGGCAGATTCGGGACAGAGCCCGCTTTCTACAAAAGTTTTTATAATGGCAACGCGCAGGGTTCTACATGTGGGGGTGCCGGAGTGGTCAAACGGGACAGGCTTAGGACCTGTTGGCTTAGGCCTACTGGGGTTCGAATCCTCACCCCCACACCATAATCTCGGGTGCCATGAGGGTCATGGAATTCCAACAACGACAGGCAACACAAGAAGAGAAACAGGATCCAAAAGTGCTGATAGCGGCAGTCACTTTCTACAAGCACGCATTCTGCTTTGATGAATTCATGAACGCGATTCGAGAGCTGGACTACAAGAATTTTGATCTTCTCTTTGTCGACAATTCAAGGGGCGATCTTGCGCAAGAGTATCAGAATAAACTCAAGTCGAGCGGCGCAGCGGTGATCCATGATTCTGCGGTGTTCGACCACAAGATTAAGACGATTACAAATGGCAGAAAGATAGTCCGCGACTACCTGCTCAAGCATCATGAGTATGAGTATTTGTTTTTTGTCGATACCGACGTCGTCATTCCGCCTTTTGCGTTGTCAAGATTGCTCAAAAGAAACAAGGACATCGTTTCTGGTGTTGTGCTGACTAACATGAAGCTAAATGGCGTCAACATCATCGCTCCATGTATCTATGATTTTGGCGGGGAAGAAACAGTGCGGGTGATTGACATCAGTGAAGTTCTTCCAAATAGATTTATCAAGATCTACACTGCAGGATTTGGTTGCGCACTTATCTCCCGAAAAGTGCTCGAAACGGTTGAGATTGATTACAACAAGAAATCAATGGCTGGCGAAGATGTCATGTTCTTCGTGAACGCAAAAAATCATGGGTTTGAGACATTTGCGGATACGGCGGTGAAATGTGCTCACATCCTCCACCCATTAGGAGATAAGCGAAATGAGAAATACCGCTTTGAGCCCTACATGAAGAGGGAAATTAATTATTCATTCAATGTAAAACTAGGATAGGCTGGAAATGGCATATTCCGAACAGAGCCTACACTAGAGGATCTGTAGAACGTCTTTGTTTGCCGGCACCGTGACGCTCGACGCGTCACTCATCACCTCCACGATAAGAGCATAGCTCTTATCAGCTCAAGAGCGGGCATGCCTTCGGCAGCCCACTTACGTAATCCCCGAGGGGCATTCCTTGTCAGCGCTCATCTGTTTGTCCTATCTCTCGCAAAAGGGCCGCGGTGGCGAGTGTGCAGGCACCAGTCATTTTCTACAGAACTTTCTTCAGCACAAACTATATATATAATAACTCGAACCCCCAAATCGTGAGTTTGATAACCATGGCAAGCACTACTAATCAACTAGAAGAGCGTACCGAAGAGGTGCGCAGAGCCCTGATGACGCTGCGTTGGGATATAGAACATAACCAATTCAACGAGAGCAAGCGATCATACTACAAAAAGCTCGAAGAGGAATACGCAAATTTAAACAAGGAATTAGAACAAGTACGAGGTTTGAAAGATGGGACGAATCAAGACGGCGCTAATCAAGCGAGTGACACGAGAACTCCTTGAGAAGCATAAACAGGAATTCACTGAAGATTTCAATAAGAACAAATCGATCGTTTCCAAGCACGCGATCATCCAGTCAAAGAAGCTACGCAACGTTGTTGCCGGGTACGCTACTCATCTTGTGAAACGTGGGGATGAGCGTAGACCGCGGGCAAGGCCTGCACAAGAAGAAATGCGCGGTATGCGTGGCAGGAGAGCTCGTTCTTCTGAAGATGACTATTAGGCCGTAAAACAAGCTTTATGACAGTGATGGCGCTATATAATATTTCGTGTATCCAAAAACATAAATGTCCCGTTCTGCAGGGCTGTGAATTCTGTGAGGCTTGGTGTGCGCCAGACGAATATAGAACTGAACCTAACAAGAAACCGACCCCCTATCACTGCTATCGCTCATAAGCAAAACCTACGCCTTATGTCAACATTACAGTTCCACGTTAACTAACCAGGTCCAGTCACCCCAAATTTTATATACAACTAAAGAATTTTTACGTTTGACAAGAAAGAAGAGAAATGAAGCCCAAAGCGAATTTCTCAGTGTTTATTGACAGATTTAGGTGATTGGGCATTAAACAGAAGATGAAACCGTTATTACCGGCGTTTCGTGAAAGAAAACGTTATTTAGCGTTTGAAATCATCTCAGAAAAGCCAATCGGGGATTTTAAGGTAGTCTCAAACCAGATCTGGTCCACAATGTTACAATTCCTAGGTGAATTGGAGTGCGGAAAAGCCGGAATCTGGATTCTTGCGGACAAATATAACCATGAAAAACAGCAAGGAATCATCCGGATCAATCACACGTACGTGGACAAACTTCGTGCAAGCCTCGCACTGGTTCAAAATATCAATAATGAAAAAGTAATTATACGTTCACGCGGAGTTTCCGGAATTCTCAAAAAAGCACAAGGAAAATATCTTGCGGCATAATCATTCATAAAAAAAGAAGGAGGGGATACCATGCAGTCATCACCAATTAATCATCAAATGATGGGGTACGATCGCGCGATCACGATGTTCTCGCCTGACGGCAGACTCTTGCAGGTAGAGTATGCGAAGAAGACCGTTAAGCAGGGCTCGACTGCGATCGGCATGGTTTGCAGTGACGGCGTTCTGCTCGTGACAGATAAGCGCATTGTCGATCCATTGGTCGTCGCTGAAGCGATCGAGAAAATATTCCAGATTGATGATCACATCGGAGCGACCGCTTCGGGGATTATTTCCGACGCGAGAGTGCTTATTGAACACGCCCAACTGAAGGCGCAGCAACATAACGTGACGTATGATTCGCCAATAGATACGGTATCGATCGTGACGAGCATCTGTGATTTGAAGCAGCTCACGACGCAGTCTGGCGGCTACCGGCCTTTTGGAGTCTCAATCCTGATCGCAGGAATCGATTCAGACGGTCCGAAACTCTTCGAGACCGATCCTACCGGCATCTTCTTCCAGTATCACGCTGTCGTGATCGGCGAGGGTGAAGAGGCGATCGAAGCGGTGCTGCACAAGCGCTACAAACAAAGCATTACAATTGCCGAAGGCCTCAAGTTGTGCATCGACGCACTGAAGACAGCACTTGACGAGAAGTTTGGTCCTGAACGTCTCGATGCAGCGTACATAAAGACTGAAGATCGCAAATTCAACAAGTTTGATCGAAAAGAACTTGAGCGCGTATTCAAGCACAGTAAATAAATTCATACTAAGTACAGATGATCAGAATAGAACGTCGAACCGACAATTAAAAATTCAAAAGACAGATTTCAAAAGACAGATCAAAAATGAGGTTGAGAGACAATGATCAGCAAAGGACGATCGCCAGTCACGTATGATCACGAACGCATTCGTCATCTTAATGTGGCGCGCCTGGACAAAGGCGGCAACAGATTTGAAGTTCCGATCGACCCTGATAAGGCGATCGCGTATAAGCATCAAAAATCTGGCAACCTAAATGAAGTGTTGCATCAAAAGAAGGTGTTCACTGATGCAAAAAAGGGAATGCTGGCTTCCGAAACCGCTCTTAAGTCATTGTTCGGGACTGCTGACCCGCTCAAGGTTGCAGAAATCATCCTCAAGGAAGGGGAGATTCAGCTCACGACAGAACATCGGGACAAAATCCGCGAGGAGAAGCGTAAGCGCATCCTTTCATTGATCCAGCGAAATGCGATTGATCCAAAAACGAAGCTGCCTCATCCGCTCACGCGCATCGAGAATGCATTTGAGCAGGCGCGCTGCCACATCGACGAATTCAAAACCGCTGAAGAACAACTCGACGGTGTGATCAGAAAGCTACGGCCAATCCTGCCAATCAAGATTGAACAGCTGCGCATGAACGTGCATGTTCCTGCTGTTTGTGCGAGCCAATGCTTTGACCTGCTCAAGAAATTGGGGGATCTTTCCGGCGAGTCGTGGGGCAGTGATGGCAGCCTGATGGCAAAATTGCAGATCCCTGCCGGGTTGCGCGAAGAAGTGATTGACAAGCTCAACAAGGCAACGAAGGGATCGGTAGAGATTTCAAAGGTTGAAGAGATTCAGTAAAAAAGAACAAGAACATTAACCATCTGAAGAAGGTTAACGATCTGAAGAAGGATGTAAAAAGATTGTATTTGCTTAGCACCGTCTCCACCGATCCGCGAGCCGAAGGTTTTTACATCGTCTCGCACGATTCTTGGTTCGTTAAGCGGCTTAATGTCCACAGTGACTTACACGGCGAGCGTCGTGGCGACGCTGCGATGTGAGTAGCTAAACAAATACAAAAGATTGTAAATGGAAAAGATTGTAAATGGATTTGAGCGTGAAAACATGAGTGAAATAAAGGTGAAAGATAAGGCGATTGTCGTTCCCGGCGAGACGCTTGCAGTTGGCATGGACTATCTGCCAAGCCACTGGACGTACAGGGAGAAGGATAAAATCCTGGCGTCGAGACTTGGTCTTGTGGCCATTGAAGGAAAAGTGCTCAAGCTTGTTCCATTGTCGGGTGTCTACTTGCCAAAACGTGGAGATACGATCATCGGCCAAGTGACGGAGATCTTGTTGTCGGGCTGGAGGATTGACACGAATTCAGCATACAGTGCGGTTATGAACATGAAGGACGCAACAAGCGAATTCATCGCACGAGGCGCTGACCTGACCAAGTATTTTGACATCGGAGACTGGGTCATGGCGAAGATCATCAATGTGACAAGCCAGAACCTAGTTGATGTTACGATGAAGGGACCTGGCCTCCGCAAGCTCAAGGGTGGACGCATCGTGCACGTGAACACACATAAGGTCCCGCGGATTATTGGAAAGCAGGGATCCATGGTGTCAATGATCAAGCAGTATACAAACTGCAGGATTCTCGTCGGGCAAAATGGAGTGATCTGGATCAGCGGCGATGATCCCGCTCAAGAACTCTTGACTGTAAACACGATCAAGAAGATTGAAAGAGAGGCCCACCTAACTGGCCTGACGGATCGCGTGCGTGCATACTTGGAAAAACACAAGATGCCGCACAGCGGAAGGAGCATCCAGGAGCCAGATGTGCCCGATATGCAATATGATGAGCGAGAAGAATAAAAAAGTATTTGTTTAGCAGCGGTCGCCACCGATTCACGAGCAGTTGATGATCCGCATCGTGTCGCACGATTCTGGAGTTGTTAATCAGCTACACCCGTATCGCAAGCATTGTGCCGACGGTGTGATAGAATTGGCCCAACAAAATACTAAAAACAAGATATTAAAAACAAGAAAAAACTCAAAACAAGAAAAACAAGCAAGGAACAAAAACACAAGGCACAAACAGAAAACGACAAAGACAATATAAAGATACTAAGGTGAAATGATAATGACATATGAAAAACGATCCGATGGCCGCAGATTTGACGAGCTTCGCCCTATAGATGCAAAAGTTGGTGTGATTCCGCGCGCGGTTGGCTCTGCGTGGTTTAAGATTGGAAAGACAGAAGCCTACGCGGCAGTGTACGGCCCGCGTGAACTCTACCCGAAATTCCTGCAGGATCCATTGAAGGGATTTCTGCGCTGCCACTACAACATGATGCCGTTTTCAGGTTCGGGCGAACGCGTCCGTCCTGGATCAAATAGGCGTGCAAAGGAGATTTCGCTCGTGATGGAACGCGCATTGCGCCCCGTGGTTGACTTGAGCCAATTTCCGAATGCTGTTGTAGATGTTTTTGTAGAGCTGCCGCAGACAGATGCAGGCACGCGATGTGCTGGAATTTGCGCTGCAAGCATGGCGCTTGCTGATGCTGGAATTCCCATGCGGGATCTTGTGTGTGCTGTCTCCGCAGGAAAAGTGGAAGACAAGATCATCCTGGATCTGATGTATGACGAGGATTCTGCTGAAGAAGGTGTCGACATTCCGATCGCGATGCTGGCGAACAGCAAAGAGATCAGCCTTTTGCAGATGGACGGGATGATCACAAAAGAGGAGCTTATGAAGGCAATTGGTCTTGCAAAGAAAGCTGTTGATGAAATCTATGACGTGCAGAAAGTGGCGCTGAAGGAACGCTTCGACATCGCCGCGCACTGACAAAAACGAAGAAAATAAAATGCCAATAATACGAAATAATACGAAAATGCAAATAATAGGAAAATACAAATGTACTGTTACAAATATGTGGTGATTATTTATGCATGAAGAAATTAAACACACAATTCATTCATTACTCGTGAAAGGGACCCGTCTTGACGGCAGGTCTTCTTTAGATTTTCGTCCGATAAGTGTAGAATATGGCGTTGCGCATAATGCAGAGGGGTCTGCACGCGTGCGCATTGGAGAGACAGAAGTAATCGCCGGCGTAAAGATGGAGGTAATGAAGCCGTATCCAGACACTGCTGACCAAGGAAGTTTGATGGTTAATGTTGAGCTCTTAGCGCTCTCGAGCCCTGATTTTGAATCAGGCCCTCCAAGCGGGGATGCCATTGAGCTTGCGCGAGTGACTGATCGGGCAATCCGTGAAAGTAAGATGATCGATCTGCATAAGTTGTGCATCACATCCGGCGAAAAAGCGTGGATGGTTGTGATCGACATCTGTACAGTCAACGATGCAGGAAACTTGTTTGACGCGATTGCTCTTGCAGCGCTTGCAGCAGTCAAGAATACAACGTTTCCCGCATTCGATGGTGAAAAGATCGACTATCATGAGAAGACCGATAAGCCGCTTCCCTTGCAGAGGCTTCCGATATCATTGACGCTTTACAAGTATGGAAAACATGTTTTGGTTGATCCGATGCAGGAAGAAGAACTCGCTTATGATTCGCGCCTCACGGTCTCGATCTTGGAGGATGGATCGCTTGCGTCTATGCAGAAAGGGGGCGATGAGGCTTTTTCGATTGAGGATCTTTCGGAAATACTTAATGTCGCTATCGAGAAAAGTCAGGTGCTTCGTGCGGCGCTGTGATCGTACGCGATAATACAATCTACAATCGCGCGCGGATGATTGGAGATTAACAAAGACGGATCAACAAAGACGATTAACAAAGAAGATTAACAAAGATGATTAACAAATATAACTTGCGGGGGAACAGCAATGGCAGCAGAAAAACAGACAAGTGAACCTCAAAAACTCAGCAAGTATGAGAAGGCGCGTATCATCGGCAGCAGAGCGTTGCAGATATCCATGGGCGCGCCATTTCTTGTGAAACTTGAGAAAGAGGGCCTTGAAAAGATTCGCTATAACCCGATCGAGATCGCAAAGCTTGAGCTTGAAGCGAACGTGATTCCGATCTCAGTTGTTCGCGAAGTGCCAAAGAAAAAATAATGCTTAGAACCTTTACGGATAAATTTACGTATAAAACTACAATTTATAGCGAAAATATGGTGAAAAAACAATGATGAATGATGGGATAAGTGTACTAACAAGCCGCCTATTAATCGTAGACGATCAGCCACAAATTCTTCGGTCAGTAGAACGTATCGTTCGCGCTGAACTTGGTAAAGAAAGAACACTTGTGGATACTACGATGTCTCCACTGCGAGCGCTCGAGCTGATCGAACTTAATGAATACAGTGTTGTGCTTTCAGATTATATCATGCCAGAGCTGCTGGGTGACGAACTGCTTGAGAGGGTTAAACAACGCCGACCCACCGCTACACGCATTATCATGAGCGGCACGAACGTGGACGATGCTGGAAAATTCTATCCTGGAACACAGGATGTTCCAAGCGTGCTCCCCCATTATGCGCTTTGTAAGCCATTTGAGATCGATGAGATGCTGCGCATTATTAAGCAGGGAATTAGTGATTATCTCATGAGAGCAACCGGCGCCGCGCCACTTGCAGATCAGAATTCCTAAATATGCTGGTAATACATGTTAAGTTCAATAATTTTTAGTGGCTAAACGACTTATAGGGGGACATTTCTAAACGACGAACAAAAACGGACGAGGGGGCGAACGAGAAATGATACAATATTCTAAAGAAAAAAACAAAAAAATAGGAAACAAGTAGCTTCCAAAAAGCAAAACGAAAATATATAAATCTAAAGGCAACGTTTATATATAAATAAGTCTTATCTATGGTTAAAATGGCGAAAACCGAAAAAGTTTTAATAGAGCATGCTTCTTTAAAGGACATCTTTAAAGAAGAATTTTTAGAGAAGTTAAACGAATCTGGAAAAGACATATTTCCTGTTACTATTGTATTTATGAATGAATTTGATGTTGAGGGTAAAAAGCAAGCTTACCCTATTGTTTTGAATCATATAAGCAATGACGAAGTAAAAAATAAAGTGTTACATGTTGAGAGCCCAAATTCAGAGTTATTAGAATTGTTTATTAGAATTATTGAGAAGAGGAAAAAATGAGCGAAACACAAACTATAACATTTGACAATTGCGGAATCGATAAGGATGTTGCTTTTGAAGTATCAAAAGAGATTACAATAGTTACGAAAATAGCATATAGAAAAGAAGACGCAATTATGTTATTAACTTCTGAAATTCAAAAACTTAAAAGACAGATAGCAGACTTACAGACAATTAAAATTTTGACTACGGGAGAATCGCTTGTCAAATTGTGGGATAATAAGCATGATGACCAATGGAACAACTGTTAAACAAAGGGACATTATTCTAATTCCCTTCCCTTATTCTGATTTATCTCAAGAAAAAAAAAGACCTGCCGTAATTATTTCTGATAGTGAATACAATACACATAACGAAGATGTAATTTGCTGTGCCATTACAAGTAATCCGAGAGAGTATCATCAAAGTATCGAGATAAATAATCAAGATTTAGATGATGGTTCTTTAATGTTTAACAGTAGAGTAAAACCCTCGAAAATATTTGCATTAAATCAAAGTAGTGTAATCAAGAGACTCGCACGGCTAAACATCCCAAAGAGCAAAGAAGTTGTCAAACAGCTCAATATTTCTATAAAGATTGAAGAATGATTTCTATTGTGGATAGATCATCAATTATAATCTTAAGAAGTATTTCCTATAAAAAATATGCCCCGCCCCCTACGACTAACTGACTAAACAACGAAATGTCCCCCTTGATGTATGTTCTTTATGTATCGCTTCGCTCTTTTGATTGAACACGAGCCACTAAAAATTACTTTGCGGACGCAAGTTTCCAGAACTTCGTAACTGGAAACGAACTTAACAGGAATTTAACGAGAAATTCAGTCGCTATCGCTAAAACGCCAAGCGTTTTCCCGAATTTCTCCAAATTTTTTCTCGCCTTTTTGCTGTAATGCCCCGAAAACACTACGATAATAAACCTTAATGTTAGAAAACTCGTGTACTTATTTTAAGTCAGAATCAGGGACTTTTAGCAGATGCCCCAACTTATGTTTCTTTGAAAACTATACTCTTGTTTCAAATGTTCATTAATAGGTTGTTCTAATTGCTCTATAGAAATCCCAATGCCCATATCTTCAAAAAATTTCTTCTATTTGGATTATTTGTGAGTAATCTTACACTTCTAACTCCATAATGCTGAAGAATACCCATCACATCGTCATATTCTCTATAGTATTCTCTAAATCCAATTTGCTCATAAGCATCCACTACCAATTCCAACCCTCGTCTTTGTCCTTCTGCATAAATCTTCCAATGGTCCTCAATAGGAACGCCTTTCCCATGCTGATCGTGGGCAAAAATGATTAGACCTTGCCCTTCTTCAACAACCCTTCTTTTTGCTTCCTCCATTTGCCATTTGCAATCACAATAGTTACTTTCAAAATAGAAAGCCCATTGGCAGTTAGAAGAAACTCGTACTAGAAGATTATCAGAATTTTGAATATCTCCCCTATAGATTGGCACCATATCTTCCAGTTGGAAATCTAAAGCCATCATGGGTGAAGTTTACAATCTTATCGCCGACACTTAATGGAAGTTTAACTGGGCCTATAACAGAGTAATGCCCATGTTGTTTCACAGTTTCAATAGTTCTATCAATAGTCATATTGTAACCACTTTAATCTTTGAGAACAAAATAAATTCGTCTATTATTCTTTCCTTTATTGTCAATTTTAGTGACTTGAACGCCTTTGATCTCAGAAGTATTGCGGACGTGGGTTCCTCCGCACGCCTGCGTGTCGCAACCAGGAATATCAATTATCCTGATTGTTTCGATGGATGGTGGAAGGATGTTTTTGAGTTTGAAGACCGATGGTATCTGAAACGCTTCTTCCTTTGAGATATTCTTGATCGTGACCGGTATTCCGCGATCAATCAATTCATTCGTCTTGCTCTCAAACGTAGTTATTTGCTCGCGGTCAAATTTCTCTAGATCAAAATCCACTCGCGCCCTCTCTGCTTCGATCTGGTTGCCAGTGATAAGTGCGCCTGTTGCTTCGTGCACAACTGCGCTGAAAATGTGGCATGCAGTGTGGTAGCGCATTAGGGTATGGCGGCGGTTCCAGTCAACACTGCCGGTAATTCTTTCTCCTTGAGAAAGTCCTTCGCGATCTAATTGTATTTCTACATCCTGGCCGGCCTTTTTGGCGTTGAGAACGTTGTACTCGCCGCTTGCAGCGCGGATCGTGCCAACATCAGTGGGCTGGCCTCCGCCCGTTGGATAGAAAAGTGTCTTATCAAGCACCACCACCGTTCCAGCGGCGCGCGTGACGTTTGCTTCAAACGCTTGTGCGTAGCAGTCATCGAGATATGCAAGTTCTGTCATGATTCAGCCCTTAACAGCGGCAAAAGCGGCATAAACTATTTAAACTCATCTGGCCTCATTTATAAAACTATAAAATAAAACGTATTTGTTTAGCTAATCACTCTTACAGCGGCCGCCACTGTTTGATATAGAAACGTCTTGCTTGTCAGAGTGTGATGAGAAGCGTTTGGCTCTCTCATGATCATTCCTGGGACATCTGGCAACCCTGCAGCGTAAACCTCAGAGAGGTGTGGAAACGATAGTGACCACATCTACGCTGGCAAGATCGGGTGACGCTCGCTGCTGCGAGGTCACCCACGAAATATACCTGACGGGTCTATTTTGAGGAACCCTGTCAGATGTCCTACGCAGTCCGTCACCGCCAGACAGGTTTCCCTGCAGCGTAAATCTACGCTGGCAAGATCGGGCGACCTTCGCTTCGCTGCGGTCACCCGCGTTATAATCACATCATACGGAATGATTTTGAGGATGTCGGGCGGCGCAGGAATGATATATCACAAATGATAAGATCGCACAAAGTAAAAAAGACAGGAAGCGGCGAGCGTCGTGGCCGCGCCGCCAAGTGGTCTGATAAACAAATACAAAAAGACCAACAAATCCTTTAATTTGCGCTGCCTTCACGTCCACAGCGAGCGGTGCAGCGGCCGCTGAGCGGAATTCCGGACATAACCTATCGCTCCATAAGTTATTTATAACTGTCTGAGTTTGAAGAAAGCTCATGGCAGCGGCGAACGCATTATATACGAATGCGCGAGAATACATCCAGGTTGCGGATCACATCCTTGCACGAACGTACATGGTTGTGAAAGACCAGAAGCTTTTGTTTGCGGCAGTCGAGAATATTTTTCTTGGACTTGAGTGCTGGATGGCGGCGGCAATAACTGACGCTTCGAGATTGAAGCGCAAGACGAAAAAAGAGATTTCCACAGACAAGACCACTGCAAATTTTGAAAAACTCATGCGCGCGTTCAAGGCGCAGGCTGCAAAAAAGTACACGGTGACAGCAAAGGAATTGCAGTTTATCATGGACATGCACACGCTCATTGAAGACCATAAGAAAAGCGACGTTGAATTTGCCAGAAAAGACGCGTATGTTATTTGTAAACCGGGTTATGATGCAACAATTGTGTCATACGATGTCGCAAATATGTGGCTTGCGCAGGCAAGAAAGATCGGCAACAAGATTGAACTGATGAAGTTGAAGTGAAATGAACGGGACACTCGAGTCTGCAAAAGGAGAACTCAAGCGGGCAGATCACTTGATTTTCGTTAGTCTGAAGTACACGCGCACGTGTGACGTGATCAAACACGTGATCGAGAGACTCATCAATTGCCTGGATTTTATTTTTACTGCAGTGCTTGAAGAGGGCAAGGAGAAAGGGACTATTAAAGAAGTTCCGCAGGCGCCAATCCAAAAAGCTCTGTTGATGAAGGAATTGTTTGCGGATGATGATAGGGTTAGTGAGTTTGCTGATTTTTATTTGCACTTGCGCAAGATCAACAAGGCGGAGTTTTCAAGGGAATCGGAGTTTCGGCGGCACGTGACCATGACGGTGGTGTTGGGAGATGATGAGATCGTGAAGATCGATATCGATACGATTACGTCTTACTTTAAGAAGACGAATGATTTTTTTGCCTATGTTTGCGGGACGTTCTTCCCTTCGTAAATGACCCAAGATCAAGCATAGTGGAACAAATTGGGTTGTAGATTTTCTCTGAATTTACTGTGAATGATGCAAAGATGACTAATTTACTCATTGAACAAAATACTTTCTCGCTATGGGAAATCTGCCTCTCCCAAGGTCGGTTTTCATCTCCGTGTTTGATTATAGGCCGGTGAAGCGGCCGCTGAAAGCGAAATTCCGGACAGAGCCCCTTATCAAGGGCTCTGTCCCGAATCTGCCGCTGCCACCCTGCGAGCTGAAACGATTTACATTATGTTAGACATCCTCTCGGCGACAACATCGCTTCAAACCTCCACAGCGAGCGGTGCAGCGGCCGAGCGCAAGCGAGATTCGGGACAGAGCCCTTATCAAGAAAGCTTTATTAACGTAAGATCATTATAAAATTAGTATGCCCAAGAGTTTGCGTCAGAAATTGATAGAAAAGGGGTGGCAAGAAGCGGAGATCGATAGAACGCTTGATATTCTCTATTCTGAAGAAAAACAAGAAAAACACGCACGGTTTGCTCACTTTTCAAGCCCGATCATTTATTGGGCAGGCCTTCTCGTGGCCATCGTTGGCAATCTTCTGATATCAGTCGTCTTTATTCCATTTCTTATGATTCTTAATTCAGTACAACTGTACATTATCTTGGGCTCTATGGGCGCGATCTTTGGCGCAATGTTCAATCTGCTGTTGCGTGATATCGAGCACATAGATGCTAAGCATCATGTGATGGCAGGCGTGTTTATTCCCTCCATTGCTCTGATCACCATTTTTGTGATGGTGACACTTGCCAACAGATTCAACGCGATAATCAAGAATCCTGTGCAGCACAATCCCTACGTTCTAAGCGTCATCTATGTTCTCGCGTTCTCAGCCGCGTATGCGTGGTACAAATGGAACGACCTTCTCGAAGAGAAAAGACACAAGGCAGAACTTGCCGCTACGCGGCAGTCGGGCGAGCAGCAAAACGGGCAACTTTCATAGTGAATCGCAGCGAATCGTACAGTGAATAATTGATTTCGTGTGTCATCAAACCAGGGTCTTGTGAAGACTGTTTTTTCTCACGCGTCAAACTACCAGCAAATAACTACCAGTAAATACATACTCGCCGGCATTCTCTGCCAGCTATGGTGAGCGAGCGCCGCGGCGGCGCCGCTAAACATTTCCTCGTTATGGGAAACTCGGCATCTCCCAATGCCGGTTTCCATCTCCGTGTTTGATTATACGCTGGTGAAGCGGCCGCTGAAAACAAAATTCCGGACAGAGCCACTGGCCGCGATACATTTATAAAAATATGAAATCAGCAAAATGCTTGCTCTTTGGAGGTCGTGATGTAGCCTGGCAGCATAGGGGACTGTGGATCCCCTCGGGCGGGTTCAAATCCCGCCGACCTCCCTCCCATTTCTCCGTGAGATTAACGGATTTATCGCGAATGTGCCCGCTGCCACCCTTCAAGGAAAAACTCCCTGCGCAAGCAGGCACAAATAGAACTGAACCCCTCAAGAAACCGATCTCTATCACTTCTATCACTCATAAACAAAACCTTACGCCTAGCCGTATGGCGAATATTCGCCGTTAACTAAACAGCCTCTTCTGACCAAAGCTTTATAAAACACAGACTTCTCCACTTAACACAATAAAACCCGAGTTCAATGACTTATTGGGCGTTCATAGGGTTTATCTTACGTTGTTAAGATAAATATGAGCTGTTCTGAGTCCTTTTGTCTCGGTTTAAACAAAATTAGGTTGATGCTTGAATGTCAGAAGAGAAAAAGGACTTTAATTACATTGTACGTGTACTAAACACCGATTTAGATGGAAATAAACCTGTTTCTCATGCTCTTCTGAAGATTCATGGTGTTGGTTTTATGCTTTCAAATGCCATTTGCCACAGCGCAAACATCGACAAACGAAAAAAGACGGGGTACATTACAGAGAATGACGTCCGCCGCCTTGAAGAGGTATTGCGCAGTCCTTTGCAGTTTGGTCTTCCTGTGTGGCTTCTCAATAGGCGCCACGATGTTGAGAGCGGTGAAAATAAGCACTTGATTGGCGCTGATTTGAAATTCCAGACTGAGAATGATATCAAGATGCTTAAGAAAATCCGTTCCTATCGCGGCATTCGCCACACGCTTGGACTGCCAGTGAGGGGACAGAAGACCAAGTCAAATTTCCGCGATAAGCGCGCAAAGAAAGCATCACTTGGCGTACAACGTAAGAAAGTTGCCACTTCTGCACCAAAAGTGGAAGCTGGCGCTAAGAAAAAGTAAAGAAAGCAGCCAAAAATAATAGAAAGTTTAAACCTGATTATACACCATGGGAGATCCACGAAAAATTCGTAAGAAATACCAGACACCGGGACATCCGTGGCAGCGTGCACGTATTGAAGAAGAGCGCACACTGATGAAGGAGTACGGTTTTAAGAATAAAAGAGAGATCTGGAAGATGAATTCCTTTTTGCGTCACGCAAAAGCTCAAGCAAAGATGCTCGTGACGCAAACGGATGTGCAAGGAGAACGTGAACGTAAGTTATTGCTTTCTCGACTCCAGCGCCTGGGACTTCTTAAGACGGAAAGTTCCCTAGACTCCATATTGTCCATAACATTACGCGACGTTCTGGAACGGCGCTTACAGACGCAAGTGTACCGCAAAACTCTCGCGTCGTCCGTTGATCAGGCGCGACAACTGATCACGCATCAGCACATCATGATCGGCGGAAAGACCGTCACTTCTCCATGTTATGTCGTGCCGCTCGTAGATGAAGCGAGTATCGTATATCACCCGCACTCTTCATTTTCTAATGCAGATCACCCTGAACGTGTAGCGATGCTTGTTACAAAAAAGACAAAGACGCCGAGACCAGACAATGGCGACACGAAGGGTGAACGTGGAAGATTCGCGGGTAGAAAACCACAGCGCCAACGTCAAAAACAAGCGCATAGGCAAAAAGAGGGGGCAACGGATCATAATGCTCCTGGTATGAGAAAGGTTCATGGTTGAAGAAAAAAACAAAGCAAATTCCCAAGAAGGCGCGACTATGCAAGAAGCACCGGTGGCCCAGCAGCCGGACAATCAGCAACAAAGGCGCGGGCACGCACGGGAAGCAGAGTATGAAGGACCACGTCAGCGTCGCCCTATCAGGTGGGGGATTTGTCATATTTACTCATCATACAATAACACTATCATTCACGTTACTGACATTACTGGCACGGAGAGCATTGGACTCACATCCGGTGGACAAGTCGTCAAAGCCGATCGTATGGAAAGTTCGCCCACTGCCGCGATGATTGCCGCAAAGAAAGTTGCAGAGGTTGCTTTTGAGAAAGGCATTACAGGCATCCATGTCAACATCAAGGCGCCCGGCGGGCACAATGGTCCCAACAATCCTGGTCCTGGAGCTCAAGCAGCTATCAGGTCGCTCTCACGTATGGGCCTAAAAATAGGCGTCATTCAGGACGTGACTCCGATCCCTCACGATGGATGCAGAAAGAAGGGCGGTCGTAGGGGACGGAGGGTATGATTTAGATCGGCAAGCCAAATAAGATCAGTAGTTAAGATCGGTAGTCAATAAAAACTCGAACAAAAATCACTCGAAGATTCAAACGCAGCCGAGTTTTGTTGTGGTCATCATGGAAATAACGATATTGGAAAACAAGAAGAAATACAACCGTGTTTCATTCATCCTTAAGGATACGTCATCTGTATTTGCTAATATGTTGCGCCGTGTAATCATGGATGAGGTGCCGACACTCGCAATCGAGAACGTTGAATTTCGTAAGAACACGTCTGTATTATATGACGAGATCATTGCGCATCGGCTCGGCCTTATTCCACTCGTTACGGACATTGACTCGTATAAACTTCCCGATGAGTGCACGTGCAAAGGTGAAGGTTGCAGTCAATGCCAAGTATCTTTTTCACTCAAAGCAAAAGGTCCGGGCATGGTATATGCTTCCGAACTTGTGCCTAAAGATCCCAAAATACTTCCGGTCTTTCCGAAGACTCCCATCGTAAATCTTGGGAAAGGGCAAGTCCTCGAGTTTGAAGCTATTGCTGTTTTGGGCAAAGGGAAGAACCATGCGAAGTGGAGCCCTGGAACGGTGTACTACAAATACAGACCGCAGATTGAACTCGCGAAGGGAATACCCAATCCTAAAGAAGTTGTCCAATCGTGCCCGGTTGACGTGTTTGACTTGAAAAATAATCAGGTAATTGTCAATAAAGATAATGAGTTGCGTTGCCACCTGTGTGGTAATTGTGTTGATGTTGCTCCAAACCATATTAAGTTGAACGAGAGCGACAAGGAAGTTGTCTTCTTTGTCGAGTCATGGGGCCAACTCTCGCCAAAAGAAATGGTTGAACGTTCACTTGAGATATTCAAGAAGAAGCTCGACGACTTTTGTGCGCAACTAAACGCATAATGTGATTGAAAGTGACGGTGTATGACGCGGCGGTCATCTGGTACAATCGGTATCATCATTTGCATTTTCGCTTATACAATAATCGTATTTGTTTAGCAGCTTTCGTAGCAGCGTTGCCACGACGCTCGCAGTATAGGTTTAGCTGATTAATGAACCAATAATCGTATGAACCGATAACCGTGTGAGAAACAATAGTGCGAGATGATGTAAAAACCTTCAGCTCGCGGGTCGGTGGCGACACTGATAAACAAATACAAAATTCACGTTTCAATGGTTGATCGTCCCGCTCCATATGCGGGGGTGCCGGAGTGGTCAAACGGGCACGGTTGAGGGCCGTGTGGCTTAGTGCCTGCGCGGGTTCAAACCCCGTCTCCCGCATTAATAGTTTATCATTAAATAGTCTATCTTTGAGAACAAAACGAGACAAGAACAAATATTGGCATGGGAAATCGCACAGGGACCTCAAATCCACAGTTGCAGAGCTTGATTGTGGAGCTGCGTAAGAAGGCTCAGGTAGATCGCGTGCCATTGTGGAAGCGAGTCGCGTTTGATCTTGAAAAGCCGACACGCATGCGCCGCGTGGTTAATCTTTCGCGGCTGAATCGCTTCACACGCGACAATGAAGTGATCATTGTTCCAGGAAAGGTGCTCGGTTCCGGAATAATTGACCATAAGATAACGATCGCGGCATTTGATTTTTCAGACGGCGCAGTCGAGAAGCTGCTTAAGCAGAACTGTGACGTGCTCTCGATTGAAGAGTTGCTTGTAAAAAACCCCAAAGCATCCGCCGTCAGGATTATGGGATAGGTTGATGGTTATGATTATCGATGCTACTGATTTAATTGTTGGACGCCTTGCATCAACAGTTGCAAAGCGGGCATTGCTTGGCGAGAAGATTGATATCGTGAATGCTGAAAAGGCAGTAGTTACAGGAAATAGAACATACATTCTCAAGGAGTACAAGCGGCGCATTGACATGGGAACCTGGGCCAAAGGCCCGTTTTTTTATCGTTCAGCGGACAGGTTGCTGCGAAGAAGCATCCGTGGCATGCTTCCCTACAAGCAAGAAAAAGGAAAAAAAGCCTACAAGAGGATCATGTGCTGGAAAGGGGTTCCAGAACCTTTTGCAAGCCAAAAGCTGGAGTCGATCAAAGATGCGCACGTTTCAAAAGTTCCTCATTTGCGATATGTATCACTTCGTGATGTAGTGAAGTTCCTAGGTGGTAAGTGTGAGTAAACCCAAGACAGTTAATACCACTGGAAGGCGTAAACGATCGATTGCTCGCGCAGTCCTTATCCAAGGGAAGGGCATGGTGCGCATCAATGGTCAATCTCTTGATACTATAGAACCGAGGCTTGTGCGTATGAAGCTTCGTGAGCCTCTGATGTTAGCGGGTGATGTAGCGACCAAAGTCCATATTGATGTGAACGTTAACGGAGGAGGGATCATGTCTCAAGCAGATGCCGCTCGTCTTGCCATTAGTCGCGCGCTTGCAGCCGCAGGCGGTGAGAAGATTCGCCAGGTCCTACTTAATTATGATCGCGCATTCCTTGTCGCTGACACGCGTCGAAAGGAACAGCGTAAGCCCAACGATTCAAAGGCCCGCGCCAAGCGTCAGAAGTCATACCGTTAAGTTAGTATTATATTGTCCTGTTAATATTTTAGTGTTAAACGCTTATTGTGGTGAAAACATGATTATTCCGATCCGTTGCTGGAGTTGTGGAAAACCGATCGCGCACTTGTGGGAAGACTACAAGATGCGCCGCGATAAGGGCGATGAAAAGAAAAAGATTCTTGATGATCTTGGTCTTGACCGGTACTGCTGTCGCCAGCAGATGATGGGCCACGTCGATCTGATTGATGCAGCGTCTGAATTCAAGAAGTTCTGATTCTTGTCAAAAGCTCGCGACCACCACCAGTGAATACACTGGCGGTATGCTCGCCCTTTGGTTTCATGTCACGCTCGCTTTACAACGAGCGGGAATTTCAGTGCATTGAACTTTGTTCTGGTATTTCATACCCCATTCAAATAAAGTCCGGTTCGGATTCTATCCGAACGCTTTATTTCTGGCTTTATAGCGTTTATAGGTATACGACCAGCGGGGTGTGCGGTGCAAGCTTTTTACAATACCTATGGAAGAAGTCCTGTGTTTCTGTGTATTTTTGTTGGTTGTTATTGTTGGTTGTTATAGTTCAAGACAAAAGTTTCATAACGCCTTTTTGTCAAATATCTGGCTTTCGGGTGGCGCTGTGGGCTTCTGGCGAGTCCTGTGATTTAGCGTTATTCTTGCCTTTTGATTTTCAATTCGGATTCAATGCGTACTGGATTCAAACGTTGTTTGATCAAAACGAGAGAAAACGCAACTTTAATAAAAACCAAGCATATTCTTTTGCATAGATTTCAAATCAAAGGGGGCAGATACGTGGTCTTTTGGATCTTTAAGCGCAAAAAACAGGATGTTTCCCAAGCCAGATGGACTGGGATTTCAGAGAGGATAACGGCCGCGTTTACAAAATTGCGTTCTGACCTTTCTGATGTCGACGTAGGGCTCAAGAATAACGAGAAGCAGTTCGAACACCTCAACAAGTGGGTTGAATACCTTTATTCCCATCAGCAAGTCCTGCACGCAAACCAGCAGTCTGTGGCATTGCAAGGTCGCGAATTAACTAAAAAACATGCAGAACTAGACAGAAATCACAAAAAAATACAGGGTTCCAACGAGCACGCCATCCAGAAGCTCTCAAGAATGGAAGAGACGGTTGCCGAAGCTCATAAGACAATTTCTAACAGTTCCCAGCTAACTCGTAAAGAGCTTGACGATATCAAGACATGGCTGAATCGTTTTTCTGTAGTTTTAGAGCATCAGAAAACGTCAGAAAAACATCTTAAGGATGATATGGGACAACTGCAAGAGGAGATTCAGGACATCTTTAAGAGCTATAAAACCTCATTAAGCGATTTAGAGGACCAAAATAACGTGCTCAAGGACCGTGTTGGTGTGGTCGAGTCTGCTTTAAATAAGCTTCAGTCGGGCCACGAGCCTGTGGCTTCGAGCGTTTTTTCATCAAAAAGTGAGTATTCGCTGCCTCAATCATCTTCCTCCGCGTATTTTGAGAAACACTTGATTGCGCGGGTAAAACCAAATCGGCGGCCATATATCATGAACCTAATTCTTGAGACTGTTGCTGCAAGCGGCTATTCAACCAAGGAAATCGAGGATATCGTTGTGAAGGAAAAGCAACTTTGCGGCAGGACAACCTTCTACGCATACATCAAGGAACTACGCGATAAAGGAAAAATCGATACGGCATCGATCAACGATCGTCAAATCTTGGTGACTATGCAGAACAAGCAATAAGATATTTATTTAGCGGCGTCGTCAAGTGGTCTACTAAACAAATACAAATAAACAATACAAAAAGAACAGCAAATCCTTTGATTGTACTGCCCGCATATTGCCTGTATATCCACAGCGATCGGAGCGCCGATAGGTGTGCAGCGGCCGAGCGTAAGCGAAATTCCAGACAGAGCTCTCATTCTAAAAAAATATATAAAGCTGTCAAAAACAGATAGTTCTATGGTGAACTTTGTTAAAGTACAAGAGAAGTGGCAGGGCCGCTGGAAAAAAGACCGCGTGTTCGAGGTGAAGTCCGATCCAAATAAGCCAAAGTTCTATTGTCTGGAGATGTACCCGTATCCATCTGGAAAGCTGCATATGGGTCACGTCCGTAATTATTCTATTGGTGACGCGTATGCGCGCTACAAGCGCATGAACGGATTCAATGTACTCTACCCGATGGGCTACGACGCGTTTGGATTGCCCGCAGAGAATGCAGCGATCAAGAACAAATCACATCCCAAGACCTGGACGCAAAATTGCATTAAGATGATGAAGGATCAACAGATCCAACTTGGTCTTAGCTACGACTGGACGCGCGAGTTTGCGAGTTTTGATGAGGATTACTACAGATGGAACCAGTGGATTTTTCTTAAGCTCTTTGAAAAGGGACTCGCGTATAAGAAGGCGGCGCCGATCAACTGGTGTGCGGACTGTGGAACAGTTCTGGCAAACGAACAGGTGGAAGATGGAAAATGCTGGCGCTGCAAAAATCAGGTTACTGAAAAAAATCTTGAGCAATGGTTCTTGAAGATCACTGCCTACGCTGACCGTCTTCTGGAGGATATCGATTCGTTGGAACACTGGCCGGAGAAAGTCAAAATCATGCAGCGCAACTGGATCGGAAAATCATTCGGGATAAAGATTTCGTGGAAGCTAACAGATCGCGATAGTTCAGTTGAAACGTTCACGACGCGCCCTGACACAATCTTTAGTGTAACATTCCTTGTGATAGCACCAGAGCATCCTCTTGTGTTTGAACTTATTAAAGGGACCAATTTCGAGAAGGCGGCGCTCGAGACGATTGCAAACATTAAGCGCCAGACAATTGCAGAGCGTACGACGTCCGAAGGCAATGACAAGCTCGGTTGTTTCTTAGGAGTGCACGCGATTAATCCAGTGAACGGCGAGAAAATCCCTATTTACGTGGCAAATTTTGTAATCATAGATTACGGTACAGGAATCGTGATGGCCAATGCACACGATCAACGGGATTTTGAATTTGCACGCAAGTATAAGATTCCACTTAAGTTTGTGATTTCTGAAGACGGCAGTCCTATAGATGCAAACAAAGCGACACGCGCGTATACCAATGATGGGATCTTGTTTGATTCGGGCAAATTCTCTGGAATGCATAATCGTGACGCGATCGAAGAGATATCTAAATTTATTGAAAAGACTGGCCGGGGAAAACGCACCGTCAATTACAAACTGCGAGATTGGTTGATTTCTCGACAACGGTATTGGGGCACACCCATTCCTATCTTGTATTGCCAGACATGTGGGACAGTTCCAGTTCCTCTCGATCAACTCCCCATAAAGCTTCCTGAAGACGTCGAGTTTACTGGCGAAGGCAATCCGCTGCTTGCATCTCATACATTCATTCATGCCTCTTGTCCGAAGTGCGGGCGATCCGCGAAGCGTGAGACTGACACGATGGACACGTTTGTCGATAGCTCCTGGTATTTCTTACGCTATTGTTCCCCAAAATATTCGTCTGCTCCATTTGATCCGAAAATTGCCGACTATTGGATGCCTGTTGATCAGTACATCGGAGGTATTGAGCACGCGATCTTGCACCTGCTATATGCGCGCTTCTTTACCAAAGCGCTCAAGGATCTTGGTCTGACGACGATTGATGAGCCAATTCATCGCTTGCTTTGTCAGGGCATGGTGACTCTGGGAGGAGTCACGATGAGCAAATCCCGTGGCAACGTAGTCGATCCAGGAGACATTATGGAAAACCAAGGATCTGACACGGCGCGCGTTTTCATTCTTTTCGCGGCGCTTCCCGAAAAGGAACTTGAGTGGGATGATCAAGGTGTTGCAGGCGTGAACCGTTTCTTGTTACGTGCATGGAATCTCGTGGAAACAGACTCGGCTGTTGTCGATCGCGCATTGTCCAATAATGACCGTCACGTCTTAGGAAAATTACATAGGACAATCCAGAAAGTGACGCAAGAAATTGAAGACTTTCGGTTTAGCCTCGCGATTGGTGCAATTATGGAATTCGCGAATGTTCTTGCAAGATACCGTGACTCTGGCCGCCTGCAGAAGGAAGTCTGGAAGGAATGTCTAAATAGTCTTGCACTCCTCCTGTCGCCATTTGCGCCGCACCTTGCGGAAGAGATGTGGGAACGCCTCGGCAACAAGCCGTTTGTTTCCATTGCACCCTGGCCGAAGTTTGATGAGTCGAAGATTGACATAGAAGCCGAGTGGGTCGAATTGATGTTGCAAGAGGCGGTATCAGACGTGCAGTCGGTTCTATCGCTCCTGCGTCTTGAGAAACCCAGAGAAATCACATTCATCGTAGCTGAGCCGTGGAAGTATGAATTCGCGCGTCAATTTAAGATCGCGATTGCACAGTCAAGGACTCCTGGCGAAATATTAAAGTTGCTGATGAACACAGGCTTGAAAGTATACGGTCAAGAGATCACAAGGATTGTTCCGAAATGGCTTAGTGATACGAGCAAGATTCCTAAGGTAGTTCTAGATCCGCAGCGGGAGATGGATTCATTTTCAGAAGGCAATGAAGCCCTTCTGAAAGCATTTGGCTGTCCGATTCAGGTTGTCAAAGAACAGGATTCAAAGCATCCAAAGGCAAAGCAGGCAATGCCAGGAAAGCCCGCCATCGTTATTGAATAAACGTATTTATTTAGCAGCGTCGCCACCGACCCGCGAGCTAACGGCTTTCACATCGTCTCGCACGATTCTCGGTTCGGTAAGCGGCTTAACTTACACAGCGAGCGTCGTGGCGACGCTGCGATGTGAGTAGCTAAACAAATACGAATAAACTACAAGTTAGGCTATGATTCGAGACAGAGCAGGAGGTAAAGCTGCAGTGTTATTTTCTTGTAGCGCACAGCGTACTAATGAGAATATACTTGCCGAATATTGTATCGATGCGTGCAACTTCTAGAGATTCTGAACCTTCATGCTTTCCGAGCAGGTATTCTGCAGGAATTCGCACGCTTGAGTCGACAATTACAACCTGATACTGTCCAAGGTCGTGTCTCTTTGATAATTTATCTTGTGCATAAAAACGGTGGCTACGGTGCGGCTGATCTTCTCGTCCGTGCACGTTGTAATCATAATTATCAAGATCAGTCACCTGGATTTCAACATTAATGTTTTCTAATGCGGGATTTCCGTTTTTCCACCGCGTGTTATAGTGAAGTGCCGTATAGCCGTTGTCTGGAGGGCAATGATAACGATCTTCTACCTTATCTATGCATAGAAAATCAAAACTTTTGAGGCGTGCACAAAGCCGATCAACATGTTCGTGTTGCCGCGCAAGGCAGGTGAGACCGAAAACGTCATCGATGGCGAGCGAGCTATTTGTGTTTTCAAGGGTTCCGTAGCATGCTTGTTTTCGCGTAATCTTCTCAAAGATGCTGTCTGGATGTTTAACTCGCGCTATCATTTTTGCAACAATGTCTTGCGTGTTATTAACGTAGGTTTTCATGAATCCCTTTTCTGAAACCTTGTAGTGCGGCATTTGGTGCGTGGTTTCGTGCGCTTCATATGAAGGCATTATGTGTATAAGCATCTTGTGTATGAACGCTGAAAGGTATTCCTCATTGCGATCGATGAGTACGAGTCTTTTTTCAGGATGAATGATGTTGAAGTTGCAGTTAATTGTAGAAAGAAGCTCGCACAAATGGACTGTCCGTGCTGCTCCAACATTTGAGACGACGGGAACGCTGAGAATGCCTTCAAATGCGGCATCACGTGCAGGTGATGCTTCTGCCCGTGCTTTGTCCTGTGTGCTTATTTTATGCATTGGTTGCCCCTGCTGTCGTTTTTCTTAACACAGGCATTCTTGCTACAGGGACACGATTGTGTACAACAGAAAATGGTATTGGCGCGCACATCATGTCCCGGTGTTGTTGGTCGGGATGTGCTTACGCCAAATATTTAACAATCAGCGCAAGAATAACCTGTGGAAAATTTAAAATGGTAATAGCGCGGTTGCTACCTTCAATCGTAGCATAACAATAATGCATTGATTCTGAAGGCACCATATAAGCAATATCTACGCATTCATAATATTTAAACATTCTGTTTTGTTATAGAAATTATTATGTGTTATTTAAATAACCATGAACAAAAAAAGAAAAAAATGTAAGAAAGTGGGCAGGCACGCCGAAAAATGGGAATTCCCGTAACCAACACAGTTTTCCTTGGTTTCTTCTCTATTCCGCACCCCTTAAGACATCCACACGATCGGTTAGAGCTGCTGCATTCCTGCCCTGACTCGGTTTCCAAAAGCATAGACCCCTAAGGACAGAATTTCATCGTTAAAACCAAGACTGTCCGGTTACGAAAATCTCTCTTCTTCAGCTTCAACTCCGCCTAAAGCCCGTTTGCGGTGGCAACGGAGGGCTAACCCGCCAGCCTAGCCTGCCCAAGGGGTTCCAGAAGGGGTTTTATTATATATCTTTCGCAGGGAGGTGGATGCCGTCACAAAAATGCTGCTGAGACCATCTGACTCATCACAAAACATATTGCTACTCACAAATAATTAAACATCAATAAGGTTTATATGAGTGTGATTTTCTGCACGTCTTACAAGGGTGGTATGTTTCCTTGTCGCTGGTTATGAACACGCAGGTGGTGTTTCAGTACCGCAGCTCACGTAAGAACACAATGCTGCGTGAAGCGCGACTATGGACGCCGACTGCCACGAATAGGAATGCAGAGCGGCTGGTTGCCCTCGGCGTCAGCAGCATCGACAGGTTCGTCTCCTCTACGCCAAGGGCATCATCGACCTCAATAGGCTGGCTTTGGGGGTACGCAACGCAAAAGATTTCCAGAGAAAACAGAGAAAATAATGGTGACTGGACTGTATTGGTGACTGTATGGAACTTCAGCACGACACTGCAATTATTCTATCCCACCACATCAATCCCGACCGTACGCTGGACGCTGAGACGAAAAAAAGAACTGACCGCGGCATCAACCTTCTTATTCAAGGAGTTGCATCTACGCTGACGGTGGCTGGCGGTCGCGCACAAAATTTAATTCCTTGTACGCATGCCCTTGCCATGAAAAACTATGCGGTTTCGCAAGGCGTGCATGCTCGGGCTGTCATGATGGAAGAGCATTCGCTAGATACCGTAGGGCAAGCGTTGTTTACGAAGAGAAGTGTGGTCGTGCCAAGAAACTGGGAGAAACTTGTGGTTGTCTCTCATGATTATCATCTTTTCCGCGTAAAGAGAATTTTTGATTTTGTGTATGGGAAAGATTTTGACATCGTGTACGAATCTGTGGGAAATGATTGTGCTGATTTGGGCATTCTCACATCCCAGCAGAGATCGCTTGAGGCATTTTTGAATACATTCAAAGGTGTTGAGTCAGGACGAGATGACGATATTCTGGTGCGTCTTTACGAAGCGCACCCGCTATATAATGGCATGTTGAGACGATAAGAATCGATTTGGTCACAAGAGCAGCATCAGGCCGTATCCAATGAAGCATCCTGCCGAAAGAAATGGCATCGCGGGGTAGAACTTATCTTTTTCTGCAAAATAGAGAAGCAAAAACAGTGCAACAGACACGACTGCCGGGATAATGAGCACCTTCATAAATGGCGTTGTCTTCATGATGACTCCTGCAAATATAAGCGGAAATCCGATATCACCGCCTCCGAGGATGGCGTTCTTGCTCTCACGTTTTGTTTTTTTCTTCGCAGGTGCAGCAGACTCTTCTCCTACTTTTTTACCATCATACTTTGCTTGTGGACGCGCGGCATAGGGAATAGAAAGACCGGGGAATACTTTTGACGCTGTCTGGAATTTTGCCATCGTGATCATGTGCTTGGTTTGCCACACCGCAATCACGTCGTAAATCGAGATGAGAATCAGGAGTACAATGATTGCGAAGATGTTCATGATCGGCACGAAGATTGCTGCAAGCCCGCCATAGACGAAGACTTCGGTGAAATTGTGCAAAAAGACATTTGGTTTATAGATTTTCAGCACTGCAAAGACGATGCCAAGCGGAATTGCAATGAATTGGTTGACAAATGCCGCAAACGCGATCGTCAGGCACAATCCAACGGAGAGAAAAAACCATATCTTCCAGAGCCTCAGGCCCTGAAATTTGACTAGAAGCAACACCAGGATCGTTCCGATAAGGACCACCCCAAGGATATAGAGGTACGATTGCGATTCTTCAACATCTGGTCGCTGCATCTCAAGTGGCAGGTTCTTGTATGTGACTTTCTCAATCTCTCCTGTTTCAGGATTGATGGTAACGCCCGCAACGTACTTACTGACAATAAAAAGCCCCAGAATTTGTGATACAAAAAAAACTCCAACAAGAATGAGCGTGACGGTAAAATTGTGTTTCATTGTCTACTAAGCTGCATAACCTTATATAAATCTTCTTTTTTGTGCCATTCCATGAAATACGTGCATAGTATCGCGATTTCTGCATTTTCCAAGGTAGGCGAAGATATCGAACGGATCAGGTCGACACTCAAAGACCTTGCGCTGCTAGACCTTGAGAAAGAAAAATTGTCATTCAAAGACACAATTGCAAAGAGTCACGATGACAAGGACGTCCACATTCTCGAGATCATGATCACCAAGGAAGGACAAGTGAACCGTTTCCTTAAGGCATTCATTGCAAAATTGAGCGATGATCAGCGACAGCTTGTCATTGACCAACGGGGATCTCGCGTGGATGAAGATTGCCGTTTTTTTATACGATTGGATAAGCGAAAATTACTGGAAGAAAATCGTTGGTGGATTACGGATAGCGGCAACTGTTTTCATATCAAGATGGCGCTGGCAGCATATCCTGTGCGAAAAGAGGTTGGAGAGGGTATCGTTGAAGAATTGTTCAGGGTGGCTTCCGCACAAGCAAAGCTTTGAGTCGCACAATCAGACGTGAGCGGCTCTGTCGGGAATTTCGCTTACGCTCGGCCGCTGCACACCTATCGGCGCTCCGATCGCTGTGGAGATTCGGGGTTATCTTGTCGTCGAGGGGATGTTTAATGCGCTGAAATTTCGCCACTCGTTTGAGCTATGCTCAAACCTATGAATGTAAGTGAGTGTGTGGGACTAGTGGAATTCGCTGAGTCAAAAGCTTGTTCTTTGTAAAGTGCTCTTTTGACCAACATGTTTATCGCTTCAGTTCGCGGGGTGTCAGCGGCAGATTCGGGACAGAGCCAACGTCAGCGTTAAATTTATATAACGAGAACTGTGTTTTCATCCTATGACAAAAATTATCGATCCATACGGTGCTGAACTTGTTGAAGACTATTCAAAGATCATCACTGACTTTGGCCTTGAGAAGTTTGATTATTCGCTCTTTCCGAAGCCGAACCGCATCATGCGTCGTGGTGTTGTTTTCGCTGGACGAGACCTGCAGCGCATCGCGGATTGCATCAAAAACCGCAAGAAGTTCTATGTGCTAAGCGGCATCATGCCTACTGCAGACAAAATTCATTTTGGCACCAAGATGGTTGTCGAGAACATCCGCTACTTTCAGGAGCAAGGTGCAAAGGCATATATCTTGATTGCGGACTTGGAGTCTGCAGCAGCGAGAGGCGTCCCCCTTGAAGAAGCAAAGAAGCGCGCAATGGAGTTCCATATTCCTGCATATCTTGCATTGGGCCTTGATCCGAAGAGGACGACGTTTTACTTTCAGTCTGAGAATAAGGATGTCGTGCATCTTGCATACGAGTGTGCAAAGAAGATCACGCTTAATGAGTTCAAGGCGATCTATGGAAATGCTGATCCCGGTAGAATCATGAGTGCGGTGACACAAGTTGCTGACATCCTCTACCCGCAGTTAGAAGAACGGATGCCGGGCATTATTCCCACGGGAATCGACCAGGACCCGCATATTAGGCTGACGCGCGATGTTGTCGCACGTATGAAAGAGAAAAGCTTCTTTGCTCCATCATCAGTTTATCACAAATTCACGCCAGCGCTCGACGGCCATCTCAAGATGTCAAAGTCGATGCCCGAGTCTTGCATTGAACTTCCTGAAGACATGAAGCCGCTGACTCGAAAGCTTAAACGCGCACTGACTGGTGGGAGAGAGACAGAAGCAGAACAGCGCCGCATCGGGGGCACCCCGGAGAATTGTATGGTATTTGAGCTATATAAACAACATATAATCGAGAATGATGGGGATCTTGATCATGTTCACGAGACGTGCCGGCGAGGGACATTATTGTGCGGCAAGGACAAACAGGACGCTGTGGAACGTATGGATAAGTTTATGAATGGTTTGGCAAAAGGGATCGAGCGGGCAAAAAGTAAACTGGATTCCTTGCATTTTGTGAAATTTTAGCGTTTTTTATGCATTTTTCTGCGTCTTTCTATCAAAATAATTATATAGCAAGCAGGTTCTTAAACGCTGTTACAGTGCGATCACAGCGCAGTTGTGGGTGATAGTGATGGTCTTCCAATATCTTGCAAGTAAGATTGTACCCTATTCGGTTGGGCTGATTCTGTTATCTTCAGCGTGTGCGTCAACAAGTACCCCGGCGCCACGCGCGTCTTGTTCGTTGAACGATCCTAACTGTAAGGGCAGGGTTCAACGCGAGCAAGCACTCCGTCGTTTAGAAGAACGGGTGTCCACGATGGCCTGTGTTCAGCATTTTGTCGAGGATGTATGCTACGACCCGCGGAGTTCGTTGTATAATAATGGTTCACAAACCTCTGCTGTTCGAGATATACGTACGATTCCTCGTTTCCCTCAAATGAATTGCCACGTCGGGCAGGACGATAAGAAGACCGTAGAGCGCATTGTATCAAGCGTGAAAAACGGGTATGATGCTGGTCGTGCGTGGTTCGGCGTGCTAGAGTCAAGTGCTTCTGCAGACTCTGATGATGGTCTGGCAGTGTTCGTGAATTCATTCTTCATGCGGGGGTGTGTGCAGGCTCAAGCGGGTCTTCTTGAAGAGGTAGAAGCGATCATTAAGCAGGCAAAAGAGAATGGCATTATAGTGCCAAATTATGGTCATGATCGCACAACCTCATCGACGCGCAAGTAATCCGCACCTACACAGTCGTCGTATTTCTCGAAAACTATTTAAATCAAGCATGTATTAAGTAGATATTATTATCTTAAAGAGGTGAAACGATGAAGGTCGCTCCGCTCAAGAGTAGTTTTATGCTTATCAGTATGCTCGGTTTCATGATTTCTGTAGTGTACACCTCGTTTGGTAAGTTGAGTGAGACGTGGGGTTTCACCTTCGGTTTTGTCTTTGCGCTGATGTTTGTTGCATCTCTCATTTCAATGACACACGCGCCGATTGACCAACAGCTCAAGATGGCTGAAGATTTCTCACCGATGCACGGGAGCGAGCATCACAAAACTCACGTTCATAATAAGTAAGCCGACATTTGGAATTCTTAATGTCATAAAAATTATGGCAAGCGCTTAACCTGGCAATAAAGTGCCGGGCTTGTTCAGCGCTTGCTCATTCATAATTTTTAGGACACAACAAAAAGCTAAGCTTTTTGTGTGCCAAAAATAGTGATTTTTGTGCACCAAAGCTAGAAAGCCATTCATCCACGTGATAAAGCGCGTGGCTTTCTGGTTTTTGCGTGTCAAAAGCTCACGATCACCACCGGTCACGCCATTCTAGGTTATTTACTAGCCTCAACGTGCACGGCGAGCGTCGTGCCGACGCTGCGATAGAATCAGCTAAACAAATACAAAAATAAGAAAAAACACAAGAAGGAGAAAAGCTACGCTTTCGCGCGTTCTTCAACAAAAAGTGTGCTTTTGACTGTTGCTATATAGCAAGCCCACAAACCGAAGGTTTGGGATGCAACAGATTCTGCTCGTTTTAGACGGGTGGAATCTTGGCGCATTGAAGAAACAATTCCTCGAACTTCTTGCGACAACGGTTTTCCTTGTAGTAGATCGCGTGCGAGGCGCGCTTCTTGAAAAGCGCGATCCCGAGACCGATGACGTGGCTATGGTAGTTGCCAAGGTCCTCATCAATCATAACGTTTCGGGCGTCTGCGATGCACTGCCGCAGGAGGTATATGTTCTCGAGGCGTGCTCGTTGTTCTTCTTCTCGTTCTTCTTGTGGTTCTAAAACAATTTCTTCCCAGCGCGGGTTATTCGAGCCAGGGATTTCTCGTGGGTATGTTTTGACAAAGCTCATGCAACTGGTGCAGCGAAACACATTATACAATGTTTTGGTAAAAAAGCACACTATTTTTCGACGGAAATGAATTTTTTCCTATCAGCAATGAAACTATTTTTATAATGAAGAGTGAAAGCAAAAATCCTTAGAGAAATGAGAAAATTATTCTTCTACTTTCTTGATTTTCACTGCGGAAGGTGATTCTCCCCCGTGCCAGGTGAATCGCGGCCGTACGCGGATTGGATACATTTTTTCATTTGTGTCGTCAAAGATGAGCGCAGCTCCATTGACGCGCGGGAGATTGTCGATCTGTGCTGCAAGACCTTCTCGCATATAACTCTGCATAAGCATACCAAGGGCATCGATGTCAATTTTTGCAGTGATGCGATGCGAAATCACTGTATCGGCCTGTGTCATAACGTCAGTATGGATTTTTCCCGGCTGTTGGGTTGCGAGGATAAGCGAGATTCCTGGTTGTCTTCCCTCACGCATGATTGTAACAAGGGGGTCGGTAGCGACATTTGATCCCTGGCGCGGCAAGAACTCGTGCGCTTCATCAAGCACCAGCCAGACGAACGGCATTTCCTGTTTTTTCTTTGCGACATCTTCTGCTGAAAAATAATCGATGGCGCTGTGGAGTTGTTGAAACTCTTCGTTCTTGCGGGCAAGCATACGTTGGACGAAGAGTTTTTTTGCGATGAGCCCGACAATGAGAGCCTTGATTTTCCAGCCTCCGGGTGACGTCGCGTAACAGCTCACGTCAAGAACGGTGACTTGTCCGCCCGCAGAAAGCTCTTCAATGGTCGTGCCTTGAACATCAAACACGCCCCAGTTTTCGGTACTTCTCAGCCGGTTTTCAAGAGCATCCTTAACAGTTTGCTCGCTGCGATCGTCTTGTTGGACAATCTGAACCATATCGTTGATAGAATAGTTGTCTTGAATCTTGCGTAGTTGATTGACGACCCGTTCGATCAGGATGCCCATCGGGTCATTAGAACCAATGTCAAAACTCATGATCCAATCTGCTGCGTCGAGTTCTGCTGGTTTGATCGCAAAGGGTTTGTCGGTGGGAATACCCTGATCCTTATACTTGTAGTAATAGTCGATTGGGGTGTAGATAACTATGTCGAGGCCTTTTCCTTTAAGCCCCCATGCTTTGAGGAGCTCTTCATCTTTTTTGTTGGTGTACTTCATCGTCCAATAGACTCCCATCGTATCAAGAAAAATGAAACTCAGGTTTTGGTTAATTTCGTGCGGTAGATCTGCCATGCCTTCGGCGATGACGCCCATGGTGTAGCTTTTTCCGCCGCCGCGCTTTCCGCAGATGAATACTACATGGGATCGCGCAACATCAAGATAGACGTTATTTGAGAGGCTTGTTACGCGGCCCATCTTAATGTACTGCTTTCCGAGAAAAACACAACCTTCACTACCAAAAGCCGCAAGATCTTGCGGCGTACGGCCAATTATGATGTCGCGCGTCATAAAACATACAGGCTCGAAAAACGCATTTAAATCTTTAGTATAACTAATAAGTTATAAAACGTCTCCAGCGCCTGGCTCTGTCACGAATCTGCCGCTGACACCCTGCGAGCTGAAACGATTTACCTTGTGTTAGACATCCTCTCGGCGACAACATCGCTTCAAACCTCCACAGCGAGCGGTGCAGCGGCCGAGCGTAAGCGAGATTCGGGACAGTGCCCCAGCGCCTTTAATGTATTGCCGAAAATAAAAGCGGCATGGAGAGAAAAGTCGTACGTGGAAAGCTTTGTCGGTAAGCGAACTTCACCACATATGTACGACCAGCACCGCTCAGACGCGCTACGCGCATCTTCGCTCATTTTCCGCCACAGCCAGCTCGTGAGCGGATACAGTTCATCTAAGGCCGACATTCCCCGATGGGGCATCCCCCTTGTCGGCGTCAATGAAAGTTCGTCTAAGCTTTCCACGTACGAAAAGTCAGAAGTTTTATAAACCGACTCCTATTTGTGCCATCAAGTTTGGTCAAGTTTGATTGGTAAATAAGGAGGGGGGTACATTGAGCGAGGATAACGAAAAAGAGCAAGGACGCAGTCCAGTACATGGCGGTGGACACGCACAAACGTCTCACGGCCCGCATACTTCGCATTCCGCTTCTCACAACCTAAAGCCGCACGCACAGGCACGTAAGGAGAGCTTTGAGCCAAGATCACACAGTCATAAGAAAAAAGAGAGCAACGTCAAGTACGCCATCATTGCAACCGTTCTTTTTCTTGTTATTGTTGGAGCGATCTATCTATTCCAACGAAAGGGTTCTGCTGAGAACAAGTCTATTGCGGCAGTCGTGAATGACGAGCACATTACAAACGCATACATC
This sequence comes from Candidatus Woesearchaeota archaeon, assembly GCA_016208715.1. Classification (GTDB taxonomy): domain Archaea; phylum Nanobdellota; class Nanobdellia; order Woesearchaeales; family UBA11576; genus JACQX01. The sequence goes on from JACQXV010000011.1 coordinate 44,971, forward strand.
AATGAGCAGTACGCACGCATTCCAGCTCAGTTCAAGGCATTCATTACTCGCGAAGTCCTGGTAAATCAGACGATCAATGAAGTTTTGCTGTTGCAGGAAGCAAAGAAGAAAGGAGTCACGATAACAAAGGACGAAGTGACTCTGGTTTTGCGTGATGCGATGGCAAAAGCGCAGATTACACAAGAACAGTTGGATCAGAAGCTTTTGGAGCAGAACATCACGATGGATTACTTGCTTGATGTCTACGGCCGTCAATTGGTGATCACGAAATTATTGGATCAAGAGCTGTTTGGTTCGGTAACCGCCACTGATGATGAGGTTGAAGCATTCTACAATGCAAAGGTTCATGCCGCGCACATCCTGTACGAAACAGAGGCTGAAGCGAAGTCGGCAATTGCAAAACTCAAGAAGTTTTCTGTAGCAAAGCTGCCATCCGAGTTTGAAAAACTCGCAAAGACAGAGTCCAAGGACCCATCAGGCCAAGCTAATGGTGGCGATTTGGGTGAGTTCGAAAAGGGACAGATGGTTCAGCCGTTTGAAGAGGCAGTTTTCGCACTCAAGGAAGGCCAGATGACACAAGCGCCGGTTAAGAGTCAGTTTGGGTATCATGTCATCTTGCGCTTGCCAAAGGAAAGGACGCTTGATGAATCGCGGGAAGATATTGCGAAGATGCTCAAGGATCAGAAGAAATCTGTACTGGTTCCGCAGTATCTCTCTACGTTGGCATCACAGGCAACCATTCGTGTGTTTCCGGCACCAAAGGAATGATTGCAGGAACTATCCCGTAAATATTTTTTTATTTGTTCATCCCTTTTTGCGCTCTTTCGTTTTTTCTTATGGCGCATGAGCGAGTTGAATGGATAGGCCGGTTCACGCAAGAAACGATTTTACGATGAAATCTGAGATAGCCGCCCTTGAATTGCATTATGTTGTTTCTGAATTATCTGCATGTGTAGGAGCCAAGGTTGAACAAGTCTATCAGCGCGACAAGCGCGAGTTGTTTTTCTCCCTTCATAGTTCGGGTGCGGGAAAGAAGTATCTGCGGATCGTGGTTGGAAAATTCTTGTATCTTGCAGCACGGAAGCCGGCCATGCCACAGGTGCCTCCTGGTTTTTGTCTTTATTTGAGAAAGAGGCTCAACAATGCTCGATTAGTGGGTGTTCGCCAGCTTGGATTTGAGCGCATTGTAGAGTTTTCGTTTGAGCGCAAAAGTCGGGAAGGCATCGCGTCATTCCTGTTGTACGCTGAGCTTTTCACGCCGGGCAACATCGTCCTGTGTGATAGCAAGGAAATGATACTTTCAGTGCTTGAGAAGCAGAAGTGGGGAAAGCGCACCCTGGAACCAAAACACCGATACGAGTATCCAAAGAAAGACGCGAATGTTCTAACCGTGAACATAGATCAGTTCAAGGCAATCCTCGCCAAGTCAGACAAAGAGAGTGTAGTGAAGACCTTGGCGATTGATCTTGGCCTTGGTGGAGTGTATGCAGAGGAGGTTTGTTTTCAGTCAGGGATTGACAAGCTGACAGATAGCAAGAACCTTAAGGCTGCAGAAGTAGAAAAGGTTTTTGATGCGCTGCAAGACCTGCGTTCAGCAAAGATTCAGCCAATGATTATATGTGGCGCGGATGAGTCGATCGTCGATGTTATTCCAATTGACCTTGCCGGCCATGCAAAGAAACCGCGCAAGGAGTTTTCATCTTTCAGCGAGGCATTGGATGCGGCCCTTTCTGAAAAGTTTGAAGTTTTAGAAGAGGAAAAGAAGATCTCTGAATCAAGATCAAGGTTTGCGAAGGTGGATGAAATACTTGCTGATCAGCAATCAAGGTTGGCGGGTTTGCAGAAGGCTGAATCTGAGAATCAACGGAAGGCAGAGCTCATCTACGAAAATTATACAGTAATTAATGATCTTCTAAAGCAATTGCTGGAAGCGAAGAAGAAATATTCATGGCAAGAGGTCAGGTCAAAACTGAAAGGCCACGCGATGATCAAAGGCGTCGATGAGAGGACTGGAGAAATCACAGTCGAATTGAATGATACGCACAAGTGATGCCAATATACGCGCGGGAACTCCGGAACGCCATCACTTGACAAAAACACAAAAAGAGCGATACTTTGACAAGACAGCAAGGAGAAGCACGGCTCTGTAAAAAGCTTCTTGTGCCGGCACCTGTTTTCTACAGGGCTAGAAGCGCAAAAAGCTCTTATATACATACTTCTATCCAATGCTTATGGCCGCCCAATCTCCTGTTCCAAAGATTGTAGAAAAGCCCTGGGGGCGAGAGATATGGTTCGCGCACAATGAGCAGTATGCTGGAAAGATTCTCGAAGTGAAGGCCGGTAAAAGGCTTTCACTGCAATATCACAAGATGAAGCACGAGACTATGTATTTGTTGCAGGGAAGGATGTCTTTTGTGAGCGGCAATGACGTTGAGAGACCCGACGAACTTTCAAGAGAAGAGTTTGCTGCCCCCCGTACGATTATAATTCCTCCTCATACAATCCACCGCGTTGAAGCGATTGATGATATTGTACTGGTAGAAGTTTCTACTCCGCAGCTTGATGATGTTGTGCGTCTTTCTGATGATTACGGAAGAAGTGGCTGATCGGCCGCTCAAGTGTCTCTTTTGTTCACAAGGCGTGCGCTGAGAAATTCTTGGTAGTTTACGATCACAGCAAGGTAGGTTTATAAATTGCTTTGTTTTTCCAGTAGAGGGGGTTTAGGAACGGTGGCAGATTGGCATGAAAGAAAAATAGAAGAGGACACGAAACCTCTCCAATGTGCAGTGATATTGGCCGGAGGTCTCGGTACACGCCTCTATCCCGTTACGCTCGAAATCCCAAAACCCCTTATCCCTGTTCAAGGCAGAACGCTGACAGAGCACATCCTTGATCTGCTCAAGGAGGCAGGTGTTCGAAGAGTGTATCTCAGTATAGGATATCGCGCAAAACAAGTGATGGACTACTTCGGCGATGGCTCAAGGTTCGGTGTGGATATGCGCTACATCGTAGAAGATACTCCCTTGGGAACGGGCGGCTGGATGAATATGATCGATTGCGCGCATCCGGATTTAGAACATTGCAGTAATGCCGCGCTCATTACGATCGCTCTTTCAGAAGTCGATGACCCGAGCGCTTTTGGTGTTGCGCGGCTTGAAGGAAACAGGATTGTTGAGTTTGTAGAAAAACCACCTCGCGAGCTGGCGCCTTCAAGATTTATCAGTTCTGGATATTATATCTTCAGTCCGGAAGTGTTTTCCATGATTCCGTCATTGATTCCGCCTGCGGGATCATTCATGTTGGAGAAGCAGGTTTTCCCGAACGTCGCAAAGCAAGGGAGGCTCTTCGGTTACCCGTCGAGAGCGCAATGGTTTGACACGGGCACGTTTGAACGCTGGGAGAAAGTGATAAAGGAGTGGAGAAAACAATGAGTAAAAAAATCTTGGTGACGGGAGCTGCAGGTTTTATTGGCAGTCACACGGTCGATGCATTGCTCGCGCGTGGCGACAGCGTCATCGGCATTGACAATTTCAATGACTATTATGATCCCATGCAAAAAGAGAGAAATATCGCGCAGCACGCAGGCAATCCATTCTTCAAGATAAATCGCGTGGACATTTGTGATCAAGAGTCGGTCAGGAGAATCGTTCACGAAGAGAAGCCCGATCGCATCATTCATCTAGCAGCGCGGGCTGGTGTGCGCTCTTCAGTGGAAAATCCACTGCTGTATCAGCACGTGAATGTTTGCGGGACAACTGTGCTGCTTGAAGCTGCCCGTGAGTTTGGCGTGAAAAAATTCGTGTTTGCATCGTCATCCTCCGTTTACGGCAGTAACAAGAAGATGCCTTTCAGCGAAAACGATGCTGTCGATCATCCGATCTCCCCCTATGCAGCCACAAAGAGGGCTGGAGAATTGACGTGTAGCACGTATCATCACTTGTTTGGAATAGATATCGCGTGCCTGCGTTTTTTTACAGTGTACGGCCCGCGCGGCCGTCCGGATATGGCTCCCTATCTGTTTACGAAATCGATTGCAGAAGGTAAAGAGTTTGCAGTGTTCGGAGACGGATCAGCCCGACGAGATTTTACCTATATTGATGACATTGTAGCAGGAGTCATCGCGGCGTCGGACAAGAATAGAGGTTATGAGATATTCAATTTGGGAAACTCACAGATGGTGGAAGTCAATCACCTTATCAGGGTCATCGAACAAAACCTTACAAAGCGCGCAAACGTCAGTTATGCCAATCCCACTCCCGGTGATGTTCCTGTCACGTGTGCTGACATTTCGAAAGCTCGTCGGATTCTTGGGTATGATCCGCAAACATCGATCGAAGAAGGAATGCGGCGCTTTGTGGCATGGTATAACGAGCAAAAACAAAAATGAAAATCTTCTTTTTACGTCGCTATGAGAAAATAGGACACAAGATTGACGAGACAAAAGTGTCCGTACGCCAGGCAATTCGTGTGAATACACTGAAGATAGGTGTTTCTGCGCTGGCGAAACGCCTGTCAGCAAAAGGAGTGAAAGTCACAAGGATTCCTTTTGTTCGCGATGGTTTTTGGGTGGAGTCGTCGTTTTCTCTCAGTTCTACGCCGGAATACTTGTTCGGTTATTTTTACATGCAGGAGGCAGCATCACAAGTCCCGGTTGAGGTTCTTGATCCAAAACCTGGTGAGTTGGCGCTTGATATGTGTGCCTGCCCTGGATCTAAGACGACGCAGACAGCCGCGCTTATGAAAAACATGGGAGTCATTGTGGCGCTGGACTCAAATGCGGCACGCCTTGACGCGCTCAATAATAACATTGAACGTTTAGGCGCAACGCAAACGATTATTTTTCAAAAAGACGCACAGTACATTGATGAAGAAGAATCACGAGAGATGTTTGATCGTGTTCTTCTTGACGCACCTTGTTCGGGCAACTTTGTAATCGAGGAAGATTGGTTTGACAAACGAACGCTTGAAGATATTAAGGCAAAATCGCGGGTGCAGAAGAATCTTCTGCGCCAAGCATCGTTAGTCGTCAAAAAAGGCGGAACAATCGTGTACGGCACGTGTTCATTGGAACCTGAGGAAGATGAGCAAGTCGTAGAATGGGGTCTAGAGAATCTTCCGCTGCGTCTTGAAAGAATCGTGCATCCTGCAAGTAAAATTGCTTCTCCGGGAGTTACACAGAACACGCGCGAGTGTTTGCGTTTTTGGCCAGACGAGACAGGCACGCAAGGTTTCTTTGTGGCAAAGTTCATTAAGATATAACTTAAAATCTAAACTTCTTGAGGAAGTGTTTTGAAAAAGAAAGGCGGACAGTTTCCTTTGCTTCCCGAGCTTAAATCAGTACAACAAAGGACGTAGGCTTGCTTGACTGCTGTGTTCGGAATGGGAACAGGTATGACCAGGCCACTATGACCGTCCAAAACCGTGGAGCAGGCATTAGTTTATAAGTCTTTTGTGGTGCCGAGCTCTGTCCCGAATGTGCCGCTGCCACCCTGCGACCTGAAACGATAAACCGGTTGCTTAAACATCCTCTCGGCAACAAGATGGCAAGCATATTCACAGCGAGCGGTGCAGCGGCCGAGCGTAAGCGAGATTCGGGACAGAGCCGGGGTGCCGAGCTCTGTCCAGAATATACCTCTGCTACTTGACAAGCTGGTTTATAATCCTTTTTCAGAGACTTTGGACAGGCTCTTCATGCCGTAATGTTTATAAATTGCTCATATTTCTGTGCGTTGGGGGTTTATCATGCTGACAATAGATGATTCGCACATTAAAGGGAAGAAGGTTCTGGTTACTGGTGGTACGGGTTCATTTGGACACAGGATAGTTCAGAGACTTTTAAAGTACGAACCTGCAGAGATCAGAGTGTACTCTCGCGATGAGAAGAAGCACTACGATATGAAGATTCGTTACAGTAATATTCCGCAGATCCGTTTTTTCTTGGGGGATGTACGTGATAAAGAGCGCCTGATCCAGGTGATCAGCGGCGTGGACATAGTTTATCATGCAGCTGCACTGAAGCACGTGCCTATGTGTGAACTACATCCCGAAGAAGCTGTTAAGACAAATATTCTTGGTGCAAGTAATCTGATTGAGTGTGCCATTGCAGCAAAGGTGAAGAAAGTTGTTGCGATTAGCACTGACAAGGCGGTCAAGCCAGTCAATGTCATGGGCATGACTAAGGCGATTCAGGAGAAGTTGATGATTTCTGCAAATGATCTGCAAAATAATCACGGGACCCTTTTTTCATGTGTTCGTTATGGAAACGTTATGGGTTCGCGCGGCTCGGCGATCCCCTTCTTCCGCCAACTTGTGGCGGAGAACAAAGTCATCACGATTACGGATGAGCAGATGACTCGCTTCATGCTGACGCTCGATGACGCCATTGATCTGGTGTTCTTCGCGACAGCCAAGATGAAGGGCGGCGAGATGTTCATCAAGAAAGCGCCTTCCTTGCGCATCGTCGATCTCGCGAAGATGGTCTACCGCAAGTATAAGGGGACTGATGAAGGCTTCGACTACAAGATTATTGGCATCTACCCTGGCGAGAAGATACACGAGATCCTCATCTCAGAGGAAGAGATCAGCCGCAGCGTCGACATGGGAGACTACTTCGTGATCCATCGCGTCCCGCCGGTGCAGACCATGAAGGGGACATTCGAGGAGTATTCTTCAAAAAGCGAGATCGTGGACCCTTCCGTGCTTGAGCCGTTGCTCGAAAAAGCAGAGGCTGCCGAGAAGGAGACAATGTATCAGGAGTCCATCTACGTCAAGTGATTCTTTCGTCGCGTTGATGTCGAGCATGCAAGACAAGGTGTTGATGATGGAGATTCGTAACATTCCACTGTTCAAGGTCAATATGCCTCCTGAGACAATGGATGCGCTCAGGTCCACGCTTTACTCAGGATACATCACGTCAGGCCCCAAGGTCATTGAGTTTGAGCAGAAGCTTGGAGACTTCATCTGCACGAGGCAACTGTTGTGTGTCAGCAGCTGTACCCACGCTATCGAGCTCGCGTTGCGCGCGATGGATTTCGGTCCGGGCGATGAGATCATTTCATCGCCGCTTACGTGCATTGCGACAAACATGCCAGTAATGGTTTTCGGCGCGCGGATCAGGTGGGCGGACGTCCTCCCGGACACCGGAAACATCGACCCTGCATCGATAGAGCCTCTCATTACACCCAGGACAAAGGCGATCATCTACGTGCATTGGGCTGGCAACCCTGCAAATATTGATGCCATAAATTCGATCGCGAAAAAGCACGGCCTCAAGGTCATCGAGGACGCCGCGCACGCCTTTGGCGCTGAGTACAAGGGCAGCAAAGTCGGGCTCCATTCGGATTTCGTGGTGTTCTCGTTCCAGGCGATCAAGCATATCACAACAGGCGACGGCGGACTTATCGTATGCAAGGACGCCAAGGATTTCGAGCGGATCAAGGCACTGCGCTGGTTTGGTCTCGACCGCGAGCGCTTCAAGGGCCGCGATGAGCTGCGCTGGACACTCGATATCCAAGAATACGGTTACAAGTTCAACATGAACGATATCGACGCTACCTTGGGCCTTGCCCAACTGCCGTACATCGGGGGGGTCCTCAAGACGTGCCGGAGAAACGGCCGCTTCTACGACCGCGAACTTGCGGACGTCCCGGGCGTCACGGTTCTGCGCCAGGAAGAGAGCGCTAATTCCGCATACTGGCTCTACACGCTGCTTGTCGACAGGCGCGAGGATTTCGTGGATTTCATGAAGAGCAAGGGGATCGCGACAAACATCGTCCACACGCGTAATGATACTTACAGCTGTTTTAAGGATTTCAAGGAAGATCGGCCGCTTCCAGGGCTCGAGGAGTTTGCCAAGCGCTACATCTCAATTCCTTGCGGCTGGTGGGTTGTTGAGGACGATGCGCAATACATTGTGGATGCGGTCAGAGAGTTTTTTCGGTGAGAGGATAAGACTTATCGGAAGGTGTTGAAGATGTACGGAACTGACGAACTCTACTTTCGTATCATGGAAGAACGCGATCTGGAACCTATGCGCATACTGCACAACGACCCTTCTACGCTCTACAATCTTACAGATATAACGCCAGTGAATGAGGTCATGCAGAAGAAATGGTTTGAATCGATGTCGCAGTCAAAGTCATCGAAGCGCTATGTTGTCTGTACAAAACAAGGTGGCAGCGAGGTCATTCTTGGTTTGGTCCGTTTTAATGAAATTGATTTTGTGAACAGGAACATGCTTGTCGGGCTTGATATAATGCCGCAGTTTCGTGGACAAGGACTGGGAACCAAGACGTATAAGCTGATGTGCGACTATTGCTTCAAGGAGCTAAACATGCACAAGGTCACTCTCTATGTCGGGAATTTCAATGACCGTGGAAAACACCTTTACCAGAAGATGGGTTTCAAGGAGGAAGGCGTACTCAAGGAAGCACTGTATCGGGATGGGAAGTATCACGATTGTATTATCATGTCGTTGTTCAGGCGGGACTGCCTCAACAATGGATAGTTTTTCTTTCATGAGCGGGCTACTATGGGCAGGGCAGAGCCGGAGTTCTCAATTATCATAATGAACATGAATACGTGTGACAATCTCAAGATACAGCTTCCCGTACTCACATCGTTTAAAAAAGTCGCGACAGAGATTATTCTGGTAGATAATGCATCATCCGATGAGAGTGTTTCGTTTGTAAAAAATACCTACCCCCAGATAAAAGTAATAGCGCTCAAAAAGAATGTGGGCACTTACGCAATGAATGTTGGTTTTCAGCAGTGCCGTGGAAAATTTGTTCTTTACATTGGAGACATGGTATTATCAGAGAAAATGCTGCTGCGACTTAGGAAAGTTATTGACAAAGACTCATCGGTATTCATGGCGGTCCCAAGGATCATCAACTATTTCAGCAAAAAGCCGGAATTCGCCGGAGAAATCATTTCGCGTTCATTCTATTCTGTTGCTCGGAAGCGTGTTACGCATTCACTGCTGCCAATTGAAATCTTGAGCGCTGGCTGCGGCATGTTTCGAAGAGAAAGCATAAGACAAGTTGGTGGAATCATTTACGATCCCGATTATTTCTTGTATGGCGAAGATGTGGATTTAGGCGTACGTATACGTCTGGCGGGAAAGCGCGCAGTCCTGGTGCCTGATGCTGTCATTGAACACGCCCATCTTCCGATCACGCTACGGACATTTTCAAGATTTCATCTGCGTTTTTTGACAGAACGGAATCTGCTGGTTACATTCTTGCGTTCGTTTACCTGGGATAATACTGTGCTTTGGTCGTCCTATGCTTTTGGTATGCGGTTGCTTTCTGCTGCTAAGGATGTAGTGAAGGGCGATTTCAATACGGCGGCGGCAAGGCTATACGCCTGGCTTTGGGTGGCGATTCACCCTGCTTTCGTCTGGCGTAAGCGTTGTTTTTCGCAGAAATTACGAAGAGCAAGCGATTCGTATGTTATGAAACCTTTTTGTGAGAAAGACTTTTTCAAAGCCTTTCTTTTTGGCGTGAAATAGTTTTCGTGAAGATTGCAAGCCGGCAGGGGCCATGCAGCGGCCTAACGTAGTTAGATTAGGGACAGAGTCCAATCAGCGATAAGCTTATATTGAATGTGCTTCTTTTTGGTCTAGGTTCTTTCATACAAGGTTGATAATAATCTAATGGCCGTTTGTAGGGAAGGATAA
>JACQXV010000096.1 GCA_016208715.1 Candidatus Woesearchaeota archaeon
GCCAGGGAGAAAGCAATATTCGCCAGTGGATTATTGAGAACGATTGGTTAGAGGCAATTATCGCTTTGCCGGAAAATATGTTCTACAATACAGGTATTGCTACATATATTTGGGTGCTTACTAACCGCAAAGCAGAACACCGCCAAGGCAAAGTCCAACTCATAGACGCTACTCAATGGTATGCTTCCCTGCGAAAGAATCTGGGTAAGAAAAACTGTGAATTTGCAGAAGAGCATATCCGTAAAATATGTGATTTGCTACTTTCTTTTAAGGAGAATGAGCAGTCAAAGATATTTCCCAATGAGGCATTTGGGTATTGGAAAATTATTGTCGAGCGGCCGCTAAGACTGCGAGGAATTGAGGCGGACAAGGTTTATTCAACCAAAGAAATCAAGGCATTCAAGGAAAATGGGCAACAAGATGAGAGCGGTGTTCCCGTTATCAAGGAAGTCCACAAAAAAGCGGAACCAGACCCCTTGCACGGCTTTTATGAAGTTAGGATAAATGGCAAAGCCTGTGTAGTGGAGTATGAACCCGACACCGAATTGCGTGATACCGAACAGGTGCCTCTGCTGGAAGACGGCGGCATTGAGGCATTCTTTAAGCGGGAAGTGTTGCCTTATGTTCCGGACGCCTGGATAGACAAGAGTAAGACGAAGGTTGGTTACGAAATATCTTTTACGCGACACTTCTACAAACCGCAAGACCTGCGGACGCTTGATGAGATTACCGCGGACATTCGGGCGATTGAAATTGAGTCCGAAGGGTTGCTTGACCACATTATCGGAGGTGTAGGGCTATGAAAAAAGAAGAGATTACAAGGTATGTTCCGGAGGAAAAGGTGTTACTGACGGACATCCGGCGATTGATTGAGGAAACCAGATCAGGGATTGCTGTGACAGTAAACGCCGGATTGACCATACTTTATTGGCGGATAGGAAAAAGAATAAAGGAAGAGGTTTTAAAAAACAAGAGGGCTGAATACGGGAAAGAGATTGTTGCGACACTGTCGCAACAATTAACCGGAGATTATGGCAAAGGTTATACACGGTCTAATCTCGTGCGGATGGTACAATTTGCGGAATATTTTCAAGAGCAGAAGATTATCGTGACACGGTCACGACAATTGAGTTGGACCAATTTTCTCGCCTTGATTCCTCTGAAAAAACCTTTGCAGCGTGAGTTTTAC
>JACQXV010000097.1 GCA_016208715.1 Candidatus Woesearchaeota archaeon
GATGGGGAAATGAACAAAATCCCTTTAGAACACCACACTCTATGCCCAGAGTGGAACTACACAATCTTCCCAAAATAGCACAACTTATTTTGTCAAATTCCCTTAGCAGATTATTGCACGTACAAGTATAAAACCTTTTGTAGTTAGGGTTATGTAGCATGTTACTCCCCATTGCTATTATTATATGCGATTTCAATCCTAAATTAGTCTTTTTCTAACTTGTGCCAGTGGCGTAAGGAGCCTCGACCTGCAAAACATAATTTCAATCCTAAATTAGTCTTTTTCTAACAACCATAGCAATACATGAACGCGTTGGGTGATTGTGATTTTTAAGCGGTTGCGCATACTGCGTGGTCTGAAGCGTAGCGCGGAAGACCCGCAGTTAGCAACCGCACTGTTTTTACGTTGAAAATTCTTTTTGTTGTCCGGTAGCGCGCGGCGCCCCCTGCGGGGGCGCCCTTTGGTTGGCGCTACAGGAGTCTGATATTATGGTTCAATTGAATAGCGTAAGCTCTAAAAATGAAAAGGTTGATACAAGGAACAACTGGGGGGTTTCTAAGCTGAAACCCTAGAAAAAGCTGCCTTTTGGTTCGATTTCTGAAAAGGATAATCTTTGTAAGTAGGTGAAACCTTGGTAAAGAATTGCGTCAATACCAAGGGTTTCATTCATGTTTAGCGGGATTCAGGTTATTGATTTTTTCCAGTTAGCTTCTCGAACTCGCGGGGGCTGGTTATTGTGAATGGCCAGCTTCTGCAGGTGTTTTCCCTTGCCGGATTGCTTGGCATTATCAATCTGGATTTCCTGCGTCCGGTGCTCGAAAAGTATTATGGGGAAAGTTGGCGGTGGAAGAAATTCGATTGTATTGCAATGCTCAGGCTCACGATTTTCAGGATAATAAAGCGGAAAAATCGGTGCGGGATAATACGTTACCTCAAGCTTTTCCCAGAACAGGCCGTACTCCTCGGTTTTGGAAAAAAGCTCCCTTCACCAAAAACAATCTGGCATTGGGAGAAAATCCGCTTGGGATTGAAAGGATTTCGGGAGCTATTCAATGAAACCGTGTGGAACATCAAGGCAATGCTCAGAGCGGCTGGAATTGTGCTCGCAAAATTCCTGTGCGTGGATTCCACACCAATACAAGCTTGCAGGAACGACAAGGATGAGTTTGCACAATTCAATCCGCATTACGGATTGTTCATGTACAAGGGAGATACCGCCTGTTGCAGCGAAACAGGAATTCCGGTTGATTTCGGGATTGATGGGGGAACGAACTTTGATGGCCACAAGCTACCGGAAGTTTACAAGAGGATAAAGGAATTGCTCAAGCAAATCATTGAAGGGGTTATTGGGGATTGCCACTACAATACTTTTGATAATCACGCGTTTGCTTACCTCAACAACTTCAAATTGATTTGCAGTTTTCCGGAAAATGCTGTGTTTGATGAGAAAGGAACAACCGAGAATTTGATGGAAAAATATAAGGAATTTTGGCAGGACGGGGAATATATTCCGCCTCCGGTAAACTTTTTGCATGTGCTCCGCATGCTCTCGCGCTTAGAACCGGAACTCGTCGGGAGGTACTTCAAAAACCAGGCGTTTCAAATCAAAGATTCGCAAGATTACAAGAAATTACGTGGTCGGCGCAGCCTCATAGAAAACGAGCACAGCGTGGTAAAAGAGCGCACCAGCTTGGCTAGGTTGCGCTCGAAAGGAAAAGAAAACGCCGAACTCGAATTAGCGATGAGCCTGCTCGCAATACTCATAACCAGCCCATTATTCCTACTCCAAAGAGGCGAATCCAAAAATCTCATGCGAATCAACCACTACGAGCCATAAAAATACCATAGAATTTGTTCTGGTAAAAAGCCAGAGCCAGAACCCTCAAAAGAAAAGCACGTTAGAAACCCCCACTGGGTAACGTTCATGTTTGTTACCAAATGCCGTTACAACTGCTTCCTGAAACAATCGCATATCGACACTTGCACGAGCGCATTCAAAGAGTTTGAGGCGCACGGTTTCAAATTTGGCGAAATAGGCTATGGAGGTAACCACGTTCATTTTATCGCAGACGTGCCAAAAAGATACAGCGTCACAGACGCAGAAACAATGCTCAAATCAAGAAGCGCGCACAGAATGTTTGAACAACACCCAGGATTCAGGAAACGCTACCCGCGAGGAAGCTTCTGGAGCGGTTATGAGCACCATCAATCCACAGGAATGCAAGATATAGACGAATCAACAGAGTGCATTAGAAACCAGGCAGTACACCACTGCATTGAAGTTGTTGATGACACACAAATGAAGCTTGCTGCGTTCAGTTGAGTCGTCGGCGACGGTCGCAAGGTGCGGCGAGACCGGAGCGCCCCAAGGCGCGGGAGGGCTCGACGGGTGCGACCGGCGCAAGGGGGTCATAGGGGGCCGCGCCCACTATTCCACGTAGGCAACAAAGCAGAGTGCCCTGTCATGCATGAACTGGTTGGGAAAATAAAAGATTCACTGCTCA
>JACQXV010000105.1 GCA_016208715.1 Candidatus Woesearchaeota archaeon
GAACGGCGCGCGCAACCGAAAAATGGAAACGCACGCTTGGACGATTAACAAAGAAGAGGATATGAAGCGGATACTTTCACTCGGAGTTGACGGCATCATCACCGATTACCCCGATGTGCTGCTGAAGTTGCTGGGGCGATAGCCTTCATCTAACCTTCATTGCGTTCTCACTTGTTTTTCATTTTGCGCTTTTATAGTGAGCAACGTAAAGCAACAACATCCTCCTTTCCCTTCCTTGACATCGCGGGCTTGCTGGTTTGGCAAGCCTGTGGTGTTTAAAATGATCAACGCCCAATGAAGCTCAAAATCACAACCAGAATCGGCGCGGCGATTCCTACCACGGTGCCGATCAACGCGAAGAAGAGACCAATACACGTTGGCACGACGGTGATGACGATCATAAAGATGATAAAGTATTTCACCATCGGCGCCATCTTCTTCACGCCTTCGCCGACTGCGGCTGCGGTCGCCGCCGCGCGCACTTCCTGCGGCACTACGACGCTGCTGTTGCAGTAAGGACAGCGCATGGTTGTCAATTCACCTTTGTAATCTAACGAGCCGCCGCAGTTAGGGCAATTGAAGTTGGACATGATCTGATCTCTCCTCAAGAGAAGTATAGTCCTAAAAACGAAAGCGACTCTGGGTAAGTAGAGTCGCTTTCGTTTACTTTGCTATGCCAATCGCCGATAGAGTTCTGCGTTTTTCTTCAACACATATTCTAATGCGCGGCGAAAGTCTTCTTCGGGTTTCTTGAGCAATTCTTCCACACTCACGCGCACGAGTTCTTCAGGTTCAACCTGAAAATGTTTGGCGATCTCTTTTAATGGTAGTAAGCGCTCATCGGATAGAGTAATTGTTATAGTTGTCATAGCCTCATCTCCATCAGTAAGTTTACCAAAGAAAATGACTCAGTAGCACAGAGAAATGAAGCCACCGATTCAGTGCACTCACCCAGACCCTTCGGGTTTTGTTAACACGGACTCACGTTTAATATTCTCTAAAACCCGAAGGGTCTTTACATCAGTGGCTTCAGTGATCCCAATTCTTGCCTAAAACAAAAACGACTCCGGGGTGAGCAGAGTCATTGCTCATCTGACATCAACATGAGCAGGAATGTTTTAATAGTATTAGACGCTTCAAGACAAAAACTTTTACTAAGAATGACATTGCCACTTGAAAGCCGCAAGTTTTCTTGCTGGGTTATGTAATCCTGTAACCTGCGGTTTTTATCGTCGTCTACTCGTCCTCTATTGTGAACTATGCAATTACGCAACATTCTATAGTTTTGAATTTCTTGCCATTCAGGTGTATTGCTTGGAAAAGGAATTTTCAAGACTTTGGTGAAATAGATTTTGACTTTATCAATTTCGTTTTGACCAGATAAGTCTGCAAGGGTTAGCAAAACATTGTCACTTTTTTGATGTAAACATTCTTTGATGAGTTCGGATTCAAGAAAAGAATACATGGTAGTGAAATATGATCTTTGCCAGACGTCGAACATTTCTTGGAAGGATGATAGTTTATCGGCAAGGAACTCTTCTTCTTCAACGAGTTTCTCTTCTTCAAAGGATTCCCCTTCTTCATCGAGGATGTCATCAAGGATGGAAGATCTTTTCTTGGTGCGAAGATTATTTAAATTCGACTGAAGATTATTTAGTTCTGCAAGCAATCTTGGCTCCTCTTTTACAAGCAGATCCTCTATTGTTTCAAAATATCCATTCAATAAATTGAACTCACTTACTAAAATCATGCGGCGGATATTTATAGATGCCATTTTGGAGCCTCTCTTGATAGAGTAATTATCTATGATTGTATTACGATATCTAAGCCATGTAAATTAATGTAGAAGTCGCACTTCATCTCTCTTCACTGTAAAATACCCTCAATGCCTCCCCTCCCTCGCTTCACCTCACACCCCATCACCGATCTCGAAAAAGATTCCGATCTTGCCCTCTTTCTGCTTAACCATATTGAACAATGTCGTGACGCCGCGAGTGGGGCATGGCACGGCGAGCGCGAGACGCGCCGTTTGCAAAACACCTGCCACGCTGCCGAAGCGTTGAGCGAACTCAATCTCGGTCTCATCTCCACGCGCCAAGTTGAACCCGCCCTCAAGTGGCTGGTTGAACTTCCTCTCTTGCGCGACGTTCTGCCGCAAGATCGTTACGCCGTGCGCGTCTACCCAGTGCGTTTTAAAACTCTCGCCGCATTGCATCGCTTTGACGACCCGCGTGTGCAAAAAGATTTCAATGATCTGCTCAACCACTTCGATTCGGGAACGGGTTGGCTGCTCGACACCCCCAACGAATTTAAAACGTCACTGGCTTCACTCATCATCGCCGATGCCCTCGTCGAATTAAATCAACCGCACCCGCTTCTGGATTCTGTTGAGGGCGCGTTCAAGCGTTGGCTTGATTCAAACGATCACGGATCGCCTCATCCCCGATTCGCCAATCGGCAAACAGACTCGCGACGCGCTGATCGATTCACTGACTCATCGGCGCAGTGATGAACATTTGAAGCGCGCGATTTATTCTGCGTTGCAGCTCTCTCGCCACTTCATCGATCATGCCGCCGCGCATACCGCTGTTGCCGATCTCCTTAGTGCGATTCGATCCCGTTACGAAGCGGGCGCGTTCGCTCATCAGCCAACATATTTCCATGCCATCGTCTTGCGTTTGCTCAATGCCTTTTATCAAAACCAATTGCGCGATTCGATTTTTGAATCTCTCTGGGTGCATCATCAACACTCATCGTCGCAAGCCGAAAACGATCTCGAACAACAACAGCATCTTGCGCTGACTCATCTCATCCACAATCACGTCGTTGTCAAACTCGGTGAGGTGCAGCGCCTCTCCGGCACGCGCACACGCGCCGTCGTCTATCGCGTCAACTTCAGCCTCAACTCCGATGCTACCGACAAAGACGGTCATCCCTTCGCCATCCTGCCAAACTCGCTGCGCCTGATCATCAAACAAGGCAGCATCGAATCTCTTTCGCGCACGATCAAACGCTACAACGAACTCCCCGCCTACTTGCATCCGTATTTCGCCAAGCACGCCGATCATCCCGAA
>JACQXV010000106.1 GCA_016208715.1 Candidatus Woesearchaeota archaeon
CGATCATAAAAAACGAGTAAACGACCACCACCAGAGGTGGTGGCTTTAAGGTTAACCCCCAGAGGGGGGTAAAATGCCTTTGTCGCCTGAGGCGACAAAGGGGGGAAAAGTTGCCTGCGGAGATTGGTCACTTTTCCTGAGCCCTTTCTTGAGCTTCTTGGTATTTCACATATTTCCGAATCATCTCTTCATCCAAACCGACGGTATCAACGCAGTATCCACGAGCCCAAAAGTGATTGCCCCAATAGGGGCGGTTCTTGAGCCCGCGAAACTGATTGAATATTCGAATAGCTGTTCTCCCTTTCAAGATTCCCATCAGAGCCGATATAGAGATCTTTGGAGGAACCATGGCAAGCAGATGAATATGATCTTCTTGAACGTTCAATTCAAGGATTTCGCACCGATTCTGCTCGCAGAAAGCACGAACACACCCCTCCACCTCCTTCTTCAACCGCCCTTTCAGAATTCGAAATCGATACTTCGGGACCCAGACCAGATGATACTTGCAGTGCCAGATCGTGTGTGATAACTTTTTGAATCTACTCATGTTAACTCCTTGGACCAGCCTGCTCCGCAGGCAACTCCAAGGAGTTTATTCTTGTACAGCTCGGCAGAGCCATACGGCTCTGACCACGCCCAGAGGGCGTGGGTTTCTACGAAGGGACACATGTTTGGGTTGATGAAATCTTCAAGGATTACCATATCCGAATAATCTCTTCTCAAGACATTTCCGGCTTATTTTCTTGGCTACAGAGCAATTCCTTTCAATTCTCTGAGACTGATTTTTCTTCACACGACCAGATAGCTACTCAAATTTACTATTTGGCCATCAAGGTTTCTATCAACAGCCCCCTAAAACAATCATCCGAATACCGCACCCTTCTACCCCCTATTGCCATTTCATTTAAAACTCCAGTCCCCTACTACCCGTTTCATCTTACTTCAACAGGTTCGGGTCCAATTTCCCTTGACTTGTTTTCTTTTTCAGAGCATCCAATCTTTACGCCCAATTTGCAAACTGTGTTTTCGTGTCGTTCTGAAATTGCTTCCCTACAAGAGTTCTCACCACTTTTTGAAAATGAGGATTGGGATTTTGTCAGACCCTTGGGCTCAGACAATCGCTATATTACAAGACTAAATGGCATATTCCCTGGAAATTCTAGTATTCCAGATTTTTTGTTTCAATTAGACCATAGCAACACTCTTAAAGGAAATTGGGCGTTATCATTCTAGCCAACATAACTAGGCGTTTCAGCGGACCGGTCAAAGCCCTTTTCAAGGGCTTTGACTTCCCTCGCTTTACAGCGCTCGGCGGC
>JACQXV010000145.1 GCA_016208715.1 Candidatus Woesearchaeota archaeon
AATTCCCGGATCTTTACGCAAAGACCTCAGGGAATAGTCTTTTGATTTTGGTTCGCTTACCCTTTTCAGCTTTAACCAGTAAAGAAACAGCACACTGCTAATTGTGAAAAACCTGCTGGTTTTTCAAGCCAATTCATCAGCGGGTCTTTCAGACCCGCCGTATTCTTGGCGGTTAATAATATTGAGAGTTACGTTCATAACTATCGTAAAAATTTTGGCGCGCCTGCTGAGAACTGTACTACGACGTCTGCCATTCTTGACTTTTACAATCAATCGCGTTTGTGGGATACATACAATGCACTTATGCGCGAATTAGACGAGCCAAACAAGTATTTCTGATTAACGGCTGCCGGAGTCAGCCACTCATGTTTCATCTTCCTCTTTATTGGAACAAAAAATCATCGTAAAAAAACCTGCGAAAAATGTAATTATTAGTAATAACCGGTTAAATAAAAGCACCAGTATCGCACATGCACATGGTATTAAGAAGAACTAACAAAGGATGCTAATGTGGTGGATACTTTTTCATTTGATTTATCTTTAGGCAAATCGTTGGGTATTCTATCCATTCTTGGATCTTCACTGTCATACCCCAGAAATGGTTTTTCTAATCTGCTCTTTATTAATTTGATGTATTCCGGATTAATCTCAAATCCAATACAATTCCTATTTAGTTGTTGGCATACCCTTAATGTTGTACCACTTCCTGCAAAAGGGTCTAAAACAATATTGTTTTCATTTGAGGATGCTAAAACCATTCGTTTAATTAGAGCTTCAGGCTTTTGATTGGGGTGTTTTTCTCTTTCAGGATTTGAATAATGAATATGAGAAAACTGCCACACATCACCAGGATTAGCACCTAACATATTATTTCTTTCTCTAAAAAATTTTTGAGGTATTCTAATATCATCTAAATTAAAAACAAAATCTTTTGATTTTGTAAACATAAGTATATCATCATGTCTTGGAGAAAACCCTTTTTTCTTTCCCATACCTTGAGTATAATGCCAAGTAATCCAAGAATTAAAGAACATTTCATTTTTTTGATCCAACACATTATAAAGATATGAAATAAACTGAAATCCCATGAAAACATAAATTGTACCTGTTTTTTTCAAAACTCTTTTTGCCTCATTCAACCACATCAAAGAAAATGATAAGTACTCCTCAAAATCTTTCAAATCATGATTATTTCCATAGTCTTTTCCAAGATTATAGGGTGGGTCAGCAATTATTAAATCTACGGATTCGCTTTCGATGGTTTTGAATAACTCTATAGTATTTCCCTCTAAAATTTGAATCGCTTTATTATCCATCTTTAATCCACCCAAATTTTTTGGCTAATTTAAACCAAGGGTCAAAACCATTCTTTGATGCAATGTATTTCTTATCTAATAACTGACAAAATTCCCAAGTGGTCCTTTTTGTTTCTTTAACATAATGAATATCCCTAATTTGAAGTTGTCCTGTTCCTAAGGCAGGATTATAGCTTATGTCAGCACTTGAAATATTTTTTAAGTCATATGCATTGTAAGAAAACACTTCCATAATCCCATTCATCAATTTGGTTTGTTCATCTCTTTTTGAGTATACTTTGTGCTTCAATGATAATATTATGAACATATAATCTGGATCTTCAAGATATGCACATCTTATACGCGCATAAGAAGTAATGTTTGGTGACTTACCGCTGCTCTCAATGTCTTCTGCAGTTGCTTTTACATCAACATTTGAGGTAATGCTAGATTGATTTTTTCTTTTTTTCTGAAATTGTAAAATGATATCGGCCATGTTAAGTCTTTCTCCAGCTTCTACATTTACTAGATGATATTCATTTTTCGTATCTTCTACAATCTCACAAAAAGTTTCGTGAGCCCAAGCCTCAACAAAAGGACCCGCAACCTTGTTAACATTCTCCATAGGCAAACCTAATTTTAGGTTTGTATTAATGACTATCTTGTTTTTCTTGTTATCAATTGCTTCTTTAATTATTTTTGAAATCGCTTTAATTACAAATTCTGAACATTGTTGATAATCATCTTCTTCTTTCGGAATTTTGAAATTACATTTTGAATAATCCATATTAAAAGTATATATAACGACTATTTATTAATTTTACTGAAATGAAAATAGGGTATTTGAGAACTCCCCATTTCTACAATATAAAATTTCGAGCGTAGTGAGTGTATATGTCCGTTAGGACGAACGCCCCCTCGTTTTTTGTATTTTGAACTTAAACACAATTGAACTTAAATCCACCTAGCTCAAAAGTCCTTTTTCATTTGTAGCCACAGTTGGCTACGAGAAATAAATACGATTTCCAGCAGTATTTGGCGCATGGCAAAATGTAAAACCTGCGGAAAACTGTTGCTCGGGAGTGAGCACAAATACTGCAGCACCTGCCAGGCATTCCATAAATACCGCTATTCCAAAGAGGAGCACCAGATGCTCCTTTCTGAATATGAGGCCTAAGTAAGCCACTTATGTTTCATCTTCCTCTTTATTTCGCCATCCTCGTTTTGTACAGCCGGTACCCACCAAATGCAAGCAACGCGAGCACGATCCAGCCAATGAGGTTCGACAACGTCACGATAATGCTGTCAAAACTTTGCACAACATTTCTCACAAGCTCCCGCAGTCCGGTGAATTCATAGAATGATTCTTTCACTTCATGCTTCTCCTCAAGCGTTACGGTAATGGTTGAGTAGTCGGTCTGTCGGTCGATATTCACGAGCTGTTTTTGGATGTTATCGATGCGTTGCGTGTATTCTGAGAGCTTCTCTTCAAGTTTGATGATATCTTCGATCTTTTCTGCTTTGTTCAGCAATTCTTCAACGCGTTTCTTGAGCTGTTTTTGCGTCTCAAGGTCGCTCTTGATGTCCGCGTACTGGCTTGTCAGGTCGCTTGCGTCCACATTGATATTTTCAACTTCAGCCACCTCCTTAAGCTCACTGATCATCTTGTCGAATAATTCCACAGGAACCTTCAGCGAGATGCTGTACGTGCGATACACGAGATCGTCTCCGATACTTGTTTTGTATTCGTTTTTTGAGATGTAGAATCCCTTGTTCGCTCCAATGAGTAGTTCGATCTTGCTCTTGGAAGTTTCGTATGATTCCTTATTGACTTCCAGCTGTACCCACCCGGTCTTTCTGATTTTCTTGTCAGCGCCGGGCACGTATCCCGCTTCATCGCCAGGGTACGGTGGCGGGATTGGAGAGGGGTAACTTTCATACTCTGCACCCGACGTCATTTCTGTCATCATCGCTTTGCTTGGCGCGCCCATCATGGCTCCTCCGAATGCTTGACGGGAGGCCATGGCTGGAGCTCTGTCTGCGAATGCGCCGTCGAAAGATTCAGACAGTCCAAACGGCGCGACGCTGTTCGAACCAAAGAGGTAGAACAGTGTGAGGACGATTGCCGCGATCCAGATAAGCCCTTTGTTGGTGTTGTAAAAGTCTGTCAATCGCTTATTCCATGTTGGCTTGTTTAAGGTTATTTTTTGTTGTAAACGGTTTTCTTTGTTCATGGAATCACTCTGGAATCAGTCTTTGAGGTCATTGAATCATTCTTTTTTACCAGCTCTTTTGACCACAGAACCGATCTTTGGGCCATACGCTGCAGCAATGATTCAATAATCATTTTTCAATAATCATTTGCGTGATGTTTTATGCCGTAAAGCCCAGCACATATAAATACGTTGGCTTGACTTCAAAATGGCTTAAACCTATGACAGGATATCTCATCTTTCCCTTCGCTGCTGCGTTCACCGCCGCAATTTTTGATGCCTTAAACACTTGCCTTTAGTGTGGGAAAGTTCATCCATTCTTTATTCTTGTTACCTTCTGGCCCGCGTCGTACACGTTGATTTCTTTAATGTCTTCTGGAACCTTAAACTCATACATCGCCAGCAGCATGATTCTTACTCCCGGGCACTGTTTGTACCAAACATCAAGCGATCTCCTTTGCACATCATACCTGTGCGCAGCAACATCTTGCTCCCATAATGATACTCCAACCACCAGGCCCGACTTCATCTCACGAAGTATCCGTCCTTCGAGATTAATATTCGTGCTGCCATGATATCTGCAGTCGAGTTCTCGATTCTTTCCTGTTAAATCCATAAAGTTACTGAATTTTCGCATTGCTCTTCACCTCCGTCTTTTAATAAAAGTATAAGCTATTTTCGTATTTGTTTAGCTACTCACATCGCAGCGTCGCCACGACGCTCGCTGTGTAAGTTAAGCCGCTTACCGAACCGAGAATCGTGCGAGACGATGTGAAAGCCGTTAGCTCGCAGGTCGGTGGCGACGCTGCTAAACAAATACCTATTTTCAATAACGCCTATCACGCCTATCTTGGCCGCCATTTCCCCCATTGCTTGAGTGCCTGTGCTAGTTCCACGTGTTTCTTGGCGTAATCAGCAACGTCAACCCCTTCAAGGTATGCTTGGATCGCCTGCCGCGCTGCCTTCGCTCCTGCGTGGCTCCCCTTCAAGTGTCCGTGCACACCGCCCCCAAACTGTGCCATCACGTCGGTACCTATACGATCAAGGACAGGCGCGATAATGCCGGGATGCAATCCGCCCGATGTGACTGGAAAAACGGGCTTTGTTCCGTACCATTCCTCGTCAAGAGAATGCAGGCCTGCTTCACCCTTCAATTTCTCATGCACGAGGCGCGCTTTGATGTGCTGGTCGATGATGTGCTCCTCGATTTCCAATACTTCATCCTTGCTGCCCACAAGTTTTCCTACTCCAGCAGTGCCGATATGCAAAGAGTCAACTCCAATGATGCGCGCGATCTCTGCGACAAGGAGCATCGAGAATCCGTGTTCGGGATTTCGCGTGAACGCCCCATGCATCGCTCGATGAGCGTGGATTGCGAGATGATGATCGTCGCATATTTCACGCAAGGAATTCACGCCCATCCATCCCGTAGTGATGATATCTACCATCACAAATTCATTTCCGTGATCCGCAACAAACTTGACGCGTTTTTCCATCTCTTTGAATGTCGGAGCAGTCACATTGATGAGATAGCTCTTCTTCTCTCCAGTTTCCTGCTCTGCCTTATCACGCAACTTCAGCGAGAGTGCAACACGCTTCTGAAATGGATTAAACCGTTGGCTTGTGAGATTTTCATCATCTTTCAACAGGTCAAGCCCGCCGGTCCAGATCTTATACCCAATATCAGCGTGCTCTTTGGTCGTCATTCCAACCTTGGGTTTTGGAACTGAAAGAGTGAGCGGGCGGTCATACACTTTGAATATCTTGCGTACTCCCTTGATGCCAAACTGCGGTCCACGAAACGATTTGATGATCTTCTTTGGCCACTTGATATCCTCAAGACGCAGCGATTCCACAGCTTTCATGCCAAAAACATTGCCTGCGACTGATGCGAGAATCTGCGACATATTATTCGCTTCAAAATGATCGACAGGATAAGCTATCTTGACCCAGCCATCCTTACTCATATGGAAGACTTTTGCCGCGACTCTCTGTACATGGTCATACTTCAGCGCGGCAACTCCTGCCCAAGTTCCAACAGAACTCTCAGAAGCCACAGCGCCGACAGCTCGTCTCGCAGTCTCCCACTTAGGAACTTTAACTTTGAAAGAAGCTATCAGGTCATCAGGCTTTGGCGTGTAATCAAGATGGATGAAGTCTTCGTAGCCGGCCACATTGCACCTCTTTTCGCGTTCCTGGTGGTCTTATTAGTTGTCTTATCATACAAAAAGGTGTAGCACAATGTGCGGTCTCTAAATAAATACTTTGTGGTCGCTTAGGCTCTGTAGAAAATAGTGCCGGCACACTCACCACCACCGCCCCTTTGCGAGAGATAGAAAGAAGCACATGCGCGCTGACAAGTTGAACGCCCCCAGCGGCCATCGATCCGCTGGCACTCGAACTCCAGTCCGATTTCCGCGGATTGATATGTCTGTGGCGGATCATTCAACCGCAACAAATTACCGAATTTGGCGAGGCGGTGGTGCTGACTGTGCTGGTCGAGCTTTTCAATAACGCAGGTCGCTTACCTTCGGCCGAAATAGAAGAACTTCTCGATATTCACATCGTCAGGATTGTAGTTTCCTGTACGCGCGTGCGATTTTGGTTTCTCCTTATACTCAAACCCTGCAGGAGCGCCAACGATCGGAACTGCTTTTGCCTTCAACTGTGCCTGCTGTCCGCCTTGATCATCCTTTACACGAGGAACGACGATGGGACTATCTGCCGCCTTGCGCGCGGCCTCACGCAGCTCTGCCATATCTTGGATAAGTCGAAGGATTTTCTTGTTCAATTCATCAATTTCCTGAGTGTGGTTTGTTGTAACAAACTGTAATTTTCGTAGAAGCATTGCATTTTCTTGCGCGAGACCGCTAGTGTCATTCACGCTCGCGACACTTTGCACTATTTGCTCCTGCACGAGCCCTTGACCGGAAGCAGATGCCGACTCAACCGGCGTTGTGTCAAAGATTCTTGGGTTTAAGCGATACTGCGATTCAGCAATCCTGACCGCTTCGTCCATGGATTTTGCTTCACCATGCCTCATGAGTTCACGGGCAAGGTTCGTAATCTTCTGATATGATTCAATAGAACTCATGCGTCTCACCTCAACTCTTAACCTCTAAACCCGCTTATACCAGCACACCGTGGGCTTTAAATTTTCTAGACCGAAATTTTTCCATTTCTTTGAGTATATTAATCTTTTCATTTTCGAATTGTTGTAATAGAGTATATATTTTTGGCATATCGATCTTATCATGACGCAGTTCGTGCTCAATGAGTTGCCCAATGTGGAGGATAGAATCAATTTTTATAGCCATAAATGCTTTATGATGAGGCCTCTTTTGATGGTCCCAACGGTTCTGGTGCAGCTCCACCCGGACAAGATGCGCACGCAATTCTTCAAGATCTTTCAGGTGCTTTGCAACGCGTTCTTCCTGAATCGGGTCGAGTTCTTTATGAGTCTGCTCCTTCAAGAACGCACTCAAATGATCAATCTCCTCAATCTCCTGATTTAATGCATCAGGCTCCTCTTCAAGCATCTGCCGCGTGTAACTGTGCTTTTGGTGCTGCTTGATGTGGCGATGCGCCTCCTCCGATGATCCAAGCAAAGCGGCGATAAGAGGTTGGTGCTTTTTGAGTTTTGTGACGCGCGTGATCCAACCTTTTTCAGTATAATGAGCAAGCTTGTGCGCGCCAATCTCTGCAATCACGTACTGGATCGCATGATCACGGATCTTGCTCGCGCTTTCTTTGCCAATCGCGATTTTCAGAAGGTCGATGTACTGGTTTTGATTCCTTATTTTTTCAAAATATGACGGATTCTTGTGGCTTGCAAAGGCGTGATATACGAATATTTCTGCTGCAATAAAAAGCGCCCGCTGCTTCCTGATGTTCTTGATATCGATACCGTTCGTGATCGTGATGATCTGTCCGATATTTCCTCGCCTTATCTCATCATGAGATGCTAAGCAGAACTCATGCGGCTTTGTATTGCCGGACGCGGCAGCCTTGATGCGCATCTGACTTGCGTGAACATGCATTGGGGCAAGCTTTAGTTTCGCACCGAGCTTGTCATATATCTTCTTAAGAAAGAAATTTATTTCGTGCGCGAACAATTTCTGATAGCGTGCACGATCCTCCTTCTTCATCAGGCCATAGATTGTTGAGAAGACAGACCCCATACCGGATCTCTTATTATCCTTTTAATTCGACATACTCAGCGCCCTTGCCCTTTCGTTTGCGCTGGTTTCGCTGCTTTGGAGTTTCTCTTACTCCATTACTCTTCACCGCAACAATGAAATAGAGAAGCGAAACGGCCAATGGCACAAATTTTGCCACGTAACGAACCCATTGCTCCGGAGCAACATAATAATACAGAGGATGAAGCACAAGAAAAAGCACAACCCCTGGCGTCGCAGAATAGATTGCAATGCGCAGGAGCTCGTTGAACCCGATGTAGAAACGCGCAATGCGCGTGATAACGAGTGCAACGAAGAGCTCGAGTGCCAGAAGCAGAATGCCTTTGATCGCAACCGCCGCATACAAGAGGAACACTAGTGTGGGCATCATCAAGAAGATAACACTCGTCAAGAACCAGATCGTGTTTTCCTTGTTTTGCAGAAGGTTCTCATACTTGGATATCTTCTCCTGTACAACATTCTGCTTCCCCCACAAACGCGGCCTATAATACACGTTCTTGTCAGTTACGAGCACCTTTCCTTGCGTGAGCTCCGCTTCATCTATACGCGTGTCAATTGTGATGAGGGGACTGCCCGCGAATGGGATCACCAGCCGACTGTTCATCTCGGTCTTGAGATTGACCTCAAGCTGATCAAAGTGGGAAAGAGCAGCATCAAGCTTGTTCGGGATTTGCCCAATAAATGGCAGGAAGATGAGGACAGACACGATAAATGCAAGGTAAATCAGTGAGAAGTAATACTTGAATGCGCTCTTATTGCTGCGTTCGATCAAATCGCCGTACGAAGATGGATTAAGGCTTGTTCCTATGGTCTTAAAGAAATGGATTGAACGTTTCATATCTTGCCTCTTTTGATTAAATTTTGATTAAAGCGTCTGTGAATGTTGGCGCATTAGTATTTAAAGACTTCGGTTGAAATGGCTCTGTCTAGAATCTCGCTTGCACTCGGCCGCAGCATCTGCAGCCAGCAGCAGTCGTAAACAGTGGAATCTTGGCGCATTGAATCACCTCAAGTGAAATCTTTCAGCGCATCCAATACCCGTTTCTTGAACACCCGCCAATCATTTTTCAACACTCTCGCACCTGCTGCTGGCTTGTGGCCGCCGCCGCCTGCTTTTTCTAATCCCTTGATGGCATTTTCCATCAAGTCGTTCATTGCAATCTTGCCATCCTGCCGCCGCGAACTGATCGCGTATGCTCCGTCTCCCATGTCCTGCGCGATGATTATTGTCATCGAAAGATTTTCCGGCATGAATGAGAGTATCGTCGATACTGGCGAATTGATTTTGTACGGTGATTTAATTTCATACCATATAAGCTCAAGTTCGGGGTGAAATTCTGCTTTCTGTCGGCATTCGTCAATGCACCGTTTGAGTTCTGCTGAATACTTCTCTTCGTACTCTTTAAATTTTGAAGACAGGACGTCTTTGTAACTCTTCGCTTCTAGGACGCACTTAAACAATGCAGGAACGTGCGCTGCGTCGATTCCGATACTGGACGTTATGATCCTGCCGACCATGCCGAATGGCGTGTCAAAGATGTTATCCAATTTCTTCTCGCCATATTTTACGAACAGCCCGTCAAGAAACGTTTGCCACGTCTTTGCTGATGCATCAGCAATGAGGCCGGCGGCAGCAACCCAATCGCGATCCGAAAGATCGACGTGACGTGAGAACAGATCATAAACGAGTTTGCTCGCAGGGTACTGGCTTGAGTCGATCTTGTCTGTAATGTATTGCGCCTTGGCAACGATTGTGCGTGGTGAATTCACGTCGTTGGAGATCTTGTGGTGATCAAAGATGACTATCTCACAGAATACTTCAGCCTGCCTGACGGTGGCGGGGTCACCGTCGATGCCAAGGTCGGTCGTGATGAGTTTGTTAATCTTATTCTGCTGCAGCATCTTCAGATTTTCATCTGTGAGCGTTACCTTTTCGTGCCCTTTTGGAATGACAAGATCGATAGGTTTTTTGCGGATGCGCTCAACGGATGCCGCCACAAGCGCGCCAGAACAAATTCCATCGGGATCGGTGTCGTGCATGAGCGCGATCCTATCATTGGCGGTGAGTGATTTCACAAATGCATCAAAGCGCTGCACGGTCTGTTTTGTGTAATCCATTTAGCTTCAACTCGTAGCGAAGAATAGAAAGTCAACACCTTCATCAATCTCTTTGATTATCTTAAATTCATTTTGTATCAGCGTCTTTATTTCAGCGAATTTTTGTGATCTTTTAAAGAGCGAAAAGACGAACATTCCCTTTCCCACGCGCTTCATCTCCAAAAGGCTCCCGCGTGCGTCACTAAAATTGTGAATTGCAGTAACGCTGATCACGAGATCAAACATGTGATCGGCAAATGGAATATGCTCTGCAAAGCCGACCATGAAAACCCGATTTGGCTTGATGCTATTTTGTTTTGCAAGGGCGATGAGGTCTTTGCTTGGATCAATCCCGACGCAATTGCAGTTCCACGGAGCTGTTGATATGCCGCAGCCGCAGCCGACATCCAGCAACCTTGCATTTCTTGACGGAATAAAATCTGCAGGGAGTTCATGCAAGATGGTGGACATCTTTTTCTCTTGCTCCTCGCGATGAAGCTCGTCGTACCCTGAGGAGATGTCGTCGTAGTAGGTTGTCTGCTGCGTCATGGCTCACATCCGCCTCAAGGCTTTCAGGAGGTGGTCAGGACGGTTGCTCGTGATCGCATCGACGCCAAAACTGGCAGCCCGGCTGATCCAGGGCTCTTCATCGACCACCCATGCATCGACGAATATCTTCTTCTCGTGCAGTGCATTGACAAATCCCTTGTTGATGTACCAGTGGCATGCGTGCATGCGTCCTGCTGAAGCCTTGCGCGCGATCTCATCAGGCCGTATCGGACAGCCGGAGATGATGACTCCTGTGCTGATCTTCGGATCGAGCTTCTTCGCCAGCAGAAGTTCGCGATGCCAGAATGAGGATAGCTCGACGTTGCGGCTTACGCAGTTCTGCTTCAAAGTCTCGAGCACAGGCTGCGCTGTCCCCTCATCCTTCAGCTCAAGGACAAGAAAGGTCTTGTCACCGACAGCATCGATCACGTCCTGCAGGGTCGGAACCGGTTTACCGTCTGCACACCGCACGTTCTTGAGCTGCGCAAGTGTCTTTTCTGCAAGCCAGCCTTTCCCGTTGGTGGTGCGGTCGAGGGTGGTATCATGCATGATGACGGGAACTCCGTCTTTGGTGAGGCGGATGTCCATCTCGATCGCATCGCAGCCGAGCTTCGCTGCGCGCTTGAAGCCGCGGATCGTGTTCTCGGGTTCAAGTCCCGCACAGCCACGATGTCCGACGACAAGAATCCTCATATGCTTTCCACTGATTTCCACCATGAGACGCGTCGGTAGTGAACCAACGTCTTTAAATATCTATTGCTGTTCCTAAGACTCATGAAAAGCACGTCGAGAAATCAGTACGGGGGGCAACGCGGTCTCATCGAAAACCTCCTGCGGGCATACAGCCGGTGCGCGCATGTCCGCCTTGTCAACCGTGGGAATGCAGCAATCCTTTCTGCTCTGACGATGGCAAAGGAACATCTCGGAAAGCACCCTGACAAGAGCCTGCGGAAAAGAAAGACGGTGCTGGTCCCTGACCAAGGCGGGTGGATCTCTTTTGAAACGTACCCGCCGCTTCTCGGGTTTGATGTCCTCACGGTCAAGACCGATCGAGGAATCATCGACCTTGCCGATCTGGTGGAAAAATCGAAGCAGGCTGCCGCGTTTCTCGTCACGAGCTTTGCAGGTTATTTCGCAGAGCAGCCGATCAGGGATATTGCGGACGCGTGTCATAAGAACGCCTGTCTCGTCATCGAGGACGTGTCGGGCGCCGTTGGGGATGCGACGTTGTGCGACGGCCGTATCGTGGACATCATCGTCGGGAGTTTCGGCGAGCACAAGCCGGTCAACAACGGGTACGGAGGCTTTGTGGCGACAAACGACAAGGCTCTCTTCGGGGCGGGCTCGGTCATCTTCTCCGCGACGAACTTCCATCCTGAGTATACTCTTCTTTTGGAGAAACTCAAAGAAGTCCCTGCGCGGCTGGAGCTCTTATTAGGGCGGCAGGTGCAAGTCAAGCGAGACATGAAGAAGCTCGGCGTGGAAGTGCTCCATCCGCCATTACGAGGGTTGAATGTAGTAGTCAGGCCCAAAGACGGCACGCAACAGAAAGCGGTCCTCGATTATTGCACGAAAGAAGAGCTTAAGACCATCCGATGCCCAAAGTACATCCGCGTGGACGAAGACGCGATCAGCATCGAGATCAAGCGGCTGCCTTAAGATCCTTGCGGAACTTTCGGCTCTGTCCCGAATCTGCCGCCGCCACCATGCGAGCTGAAACGATTTGCATTGTGTTAGACATCCTCTCGGCGACAACATCGCTTCAAACCTCCACAGCAAGCGGTGCAGCGGCCAAGCGCAAGCGAGATTCGGGACAGAGCCGGAACTTTCATTTTCTGCTATCCGTGGCGCAAAGATTAAAAAGCGCGCCTCCCTCCGTCCTGCTCTCGCTAATAATCCTGTTCACTTGAGGTGATCTGATGACTGTCCGCGAACCCGAATCAATGACAGAACTTGTCTACTTCACGAACCGCACCTTAGATAATAATGGAGTTGCTAAGCTGTGGGTTTACCGACAGGACTGCCCTAAGTGCAAGAAGACAAAGATGGGAAAGCCCGTCGACAAAGGAAAAGTCAAGATTCGGGCCAAGGAATTCGTTTGTCCCTCCTGCCGATACACGGTTGAGAAAGAAGAATATGAGTCTGGCCTCACCGCACAGGCGATCTACACCTGTCCGAAGTGCAGGAAGCAAGGAGAGGCAGAACTGCCCTTCAAATGGAAGAATGTCGATGGAGTGAAAGCGTTGAAGATTGCTTGCTCTGGCTGTAAACAGAACATTCTCATCACGAAGAAGATGAAAGAAAAAGGTGCAAGCGACGAAGGAGAAGATGAGTAGGTTTCAGATGACGAAGCGAACACCACTCCAAAAACAAAACTCAACGAGAATACCTGCCCCGGCGTCTTCCGGCCCAAAGTTATCTGCATTATCTGCGCGTTTCTATATCACAACAGCTATTGACTATCCCAATGCGAACCCCCACATGGGTCACGCGTACGAAAAGATTGTAGCTGATTCGTACGCGCGTTGGATGCGGCTCAAAGGCGCAAAGGTGCATTTTTTGACAGGACTCGACGAGCATGGACAAAAACTCCAGATCGCAGCAGCAGAAGAGCGCCTCGCGCCACAAGACTTTGTCGATGAGAAAGCGATCGTGTTTAAGGATTTCTGCAGAAAGCTCGCTATCAGTTACGATGAATTCATCCGTACAACACAATCACGGCACGTGAAGGTAGCGCAGGAATTATTCAAACAAGTGTTCTCCCAAGGAGAGATCTACAAAGGGCACTATGAAGGGCATTATTGTGTGCCTTGTGAAACATACTGGACACAAAAAGATCTTATCGATGGAAACTGCGCCGAATGCAAACGGCCCACGCAATCGCTTAAAGAAGAATCCTACTTCTTCAAGATGAGCAAGTATCAGGAGAGAATCATCAAGCACATCGAAACCCATCCTGAATTCATCTTTCCTGAAAGCCGCCGCAAGGAGATTCTTGCGCGGCTCAAAAAGGAACCACTGCGTGATTTAAGTGTATCGCGCACGAGCTTCGAATGGGGCATTCCCACACCGATCGATCCGACGCACGTGATATACGTCTGGTTTGATGCGCTTATCAATTACGTCAGTGCAGTCAAAAAGACGCCGCAGCAGTTTAAAGCATTCTGGCCCGCAGACGTGCACGTGATCGGCAAAGACATCCTCTGGTTCCACACCGTTATTTGGCCGGCGATCCTCTATTCAGCGGGCATGGAGCTTCCGCGAACAGTCTACGTGCACGGGTTTATCAACGACGAGAACGGAGAAAAGATGAGCAAATCCAAAGGAAACGTCGTCGACCCAATGGCGATTGTTGACAAGCATGGTGCAGATGCATTGCGGTATTACTTTCTTCGCTCCGTACCGTCAGGGCAGGACGGAAACTTCTCAGAAAAAGAACTCGTCGCAAGATATAACGGCGAACTCGCAGACACGTTTGGAAACCTGCTTTCACGAGTCACAAAACTAATCGAATCATCGTGCGATGGAACACTGCACAACGACGGGTACGCCGACGAGATCGATGTGAGTGCAGCAATGCGGCAAGCTGAAGAGCTAATGAGAGCGCACCACCACAACCGGGCGCTTGACATCATCTGGGCAGAACTGCACCGCTTGAATGCGTATGTGAATGCTCAACAGCCATGGAAGATCAAGGGCCATCAGGAACGAAACCGGGTTCTGTATAACGTTGCAGAAAACCTTCGCATCCTCTCCATTGCACTCTCTGCATTCATCCCAGATTCGGTCACCGTGCTATTTATGCAACTTGGTGTTGATGCAGCAAAACAGAATTTTGCGGCAGCAGAGTTTGGCAAAGGGCTATTCAACATCAAGAAGGATCGCGCTCCGCTCTTTCCAAAAATTGAGTACACAGAAAAACCGCGCCTTCCGCTGGACTTGCGCATCGCTAAGATCGAAGAAGTAAAAGACCACCCCAATGCTGAAAAATTGTATGTGCTGCAGGTCAATCTTGGGAGAGAGAAACGGCAACTCGTAGCAGGGCTCAAACAGTGGTACGCCAAAGAACGGTTGCTGGGAAAGCACCTCGTCGTCCTCTGCAATCTGAAACCTGCTGCACTGCGCGGTGTCGAAAGCAACGGCATGCTTCTGGCAGCCGATGACGAAAATACCGTTGCAGTGCTTGAAGCAGCCGATTCTAATCCCGGGGATCGCGTCTTTGTCGAAGGATACGACACGCACGGGCCGTTCTCGACGATAGACTTAGGAGCATTTCGCAAGATAACTCTTAAAGTCAACCACGAAAACCACATTACGTGCACAGAGTACAGCAACGCAAGGCTCAAGACGCACCGAGGAGAATACGTGAAAGTCCAGCACGTGCGTGCTGGTGCGAGGGTAAGGTAATTGATTTTTAGGGCGAGCGTAGCGTGCTGAGGGTTTAAACCCCACCATAAGCGACTTCTTGACAGCAAGTTCCTTGTGCAGCTCAGGAATCAAATCAGATCCCGCAATGTAAATGAAGTGGCCTGCAGCAAATGGAATGAGAAAAAGCTGTAGCTGCTCGGCATACGGTGTAAATAAGAGCGCGATGACTGCACCCGCAACGGCGGTCAACGCAGTAATGAAATTAAAAAGCAAAGCCCGCGCTCTCGAGAATCCTCCGCTCAAAAGAACGCCAAAATCACCAATCTCTTGCGGAATCTCGTGCAGAATAACCGCTATAGTGGTCGCGATCCCGACGGGAACACTCACGACGTAACTTACGGCGATAATGATACCGTCGATGAAGTTGTGGACAGCGTCTCCCACGAGATTCATGATCGCAAACGGATGCACGTGCTTGTGCGAGTGTGGAACGTGGCAGTGCCTCCAACGGAGTAGCTTCTCAACAGCAAATGAAAAAACAAGGCCGGCAAGAACAAAAAGCGAAAGCTGTTGGCTAAATCCTATCTTCTCTGCAGCCTCGGGAAGCAGATGTAGAAACGCATCGCCAAAAAGAGCACCTGCTGAAAAGCTTACAAAATATAGCAGCATCTCGTGCAACTTTCTGTGGCTTATGGACAGGGCAATGGCTCCCACAAGAGAGGCCAGACTTACCACAAGAACGCTTGCCAGCGCGTATAACCACACTGTTGCCATATTCATGAATCTCCGAAATAAAGAAATTGCCTAAAATTAGTATTTTAGTATTTAAGCTTACGCATCCGCAAGCTCTGTCCCGAATCTGCCGCTGCCGCCCCGCGAGCTGAAACGATTTACCTTGTATTTTAGGTTGTGTTAGACATCCTGTGAGACATTCTCTGGTCGACAACATCGCTTCAAACCTCCACAGCGAGCGGTGCAGCGGCCGAGCGTAAGCGAGATTCGGGACAGAGCCCATCCGCAAGACACGGAACTTTAATTAACTTGACAGTAGTAACTCGACAAAAGGTTTATAAATCTCACTCTATTTACTGCGCCTAATGGCCACCATCAAATTCATCAGGCGAGCACGTGGAGAACTTATAAGCCGCAATCAAAACGAAAACAGCAGCACTATTGCTTTTGACGTTTCATCATACGCCCCGCTGCCATTCTGTCATTTAAGTCCATTGACATATGATACACAGTTCAACATCCCGGTTTCAGGAATGGATGCAATATATGCGCACTCGGTTGAAGGCATCTGGCAAGGGCTCAAAGTGATCGATGGCAAAATCGATGAAAGTTTCTTTGTAAAAAAACCAAAGAAACGTCAAGGCAATGTGCAAGGCTATCTGTTCAAGCAACGGCTTCTTTGCGCGCAGGATGCACGCGAGAAGATCTACATTCCCGCATACAATTTTTATCTTGATAATTGTGCACCACAGCAAGCAATTGAAACCATTTTGACAAAACAGCGCGAAGGCAAAGAAATATTTCTTTACGACACAGCGAATAATGGAGACTTGCAGGACCTTCAACCATATGCCCACGCGGCAGTCCTCGCCACATACCTCAATTTCCAGAGAAAACACCGGCAATTTGCACCAACAAATGAATCAGAATGGTTCCTTGAACAGATTTTAACAAGACATGAGACACTTGAAGAGAAGGCGGCAATGATCAGACAACGCTTGTTTGATCTTCAATTCAGAAAAGCATTCGAATACCGGTGCGTAGAACACCCCCCAAGCATTGATGAGTATCACATCGCCGAAGCTCTCAAACCAGATCTTGCTGTGCATTCCACGAGTCAAAAAACAAAACAAAAACAGCAATAAACGCAACAAAAAATCACACTACGCCAACAGGCATGATGATCCGGCTCTGTCCCGAATCTCGCTTCGCTCACCCCTGCCGCCTTTTGAGCATATGCAGCATACTACCACTTATCCACTAATGAAACATCGACGATCTAATGAAATCAACAGTTGAGGAGGGAACATAATGAACGCACAAAACAAAAAACAAAACAAAAACATGCTGCGCGGATTACCAGCAATTCTCTTTGCCTCGGCAGTTGCAAGCTGCACGCGTGAGAAGCCTGTTGATTTGTACGCACTAAAATGCCCTGCGGAGACTGCAGAGAAAATCGTTATCAGCGTGAATTACAAAGACAAAGAAATCGACTGTCATACTGCTGACGTCGACATGGACCAAGATGGGTACACGATTTCATGCGACAAGAACCACTATTTCAATTACGACGGTTATGTCGACGAGCTCAAATGGGGAAAAAGAACATACTATGACGGCGATCGTGACGGAAGGGTGGATATGATCAACACGCAGGGTCTCGGAAATAAGTTTCGTATGCCTCAGCCAAAAACATACGACGAGAAACTCCTCATCTTACGCAAAAACGAGATCAATCAAAGGTGGGAGTTGTGCTGGAAACAACAATGAAGTCTGCACACGCAAGCTTTTAGACACGAACAGATACAGGTCGATGAAAGTCGCAGAAAGAAACCAGCGCTCCCCGTTTTCTGCTAAAGAAAAATTTTCAGAAATAAAAAAATAAGAACAAAAAACAAGAATAAAAAACAAGTATTTGTTTCGCTGCTCACATCGCAGCGTCGCCACGACGCTCGCCATACACGACGCTCGCTGTTCTGGTTCAAGCGTGTAACGAGCCGAGAATCGCGCGAGACGATATGAAAGCCGTCAGCCAGACCGGTGGCGACGCTGCTAAACAAATACAAAAACAAGATGGTGCGTGCATGATCACTTATCACGATGGAAACCTGTTTGATTCACACGCCGATGCTCTTGCTCACGGCTGCAACACCATAGGAAAAATGGATGGAGGAATTGCGCGGCATTTCAAAGAACGCTACCCTGACATGTTCGCTGATTACAAGAAACGATGTGAAGAGGGCAAATTCCTTCCCGGAACAGGATACATATATACACGACAAGAAAAGCCGCACATTATCAACTTGGCGACACAGCACTACTTGCGTGCCAATGCAGTTTACGTAGATTCTGCTTTGAGATGGTTATCAGATACTGCTTCAAAAATTGGGCTCGCGCATATTGCGATGCCAAGAATCGCCACAGGACTCGGCGGGCTTGAATGGGAGACCGTCCAGCACATTCTCAAGCACCACTTTTCAGAGTCTCCGCTCGAAATTCAGGTGTGGACTCAGCCGCATTAAGCGCACTGTGTGAAAAATTCAGTTAAAAAGTCGGCTCTAAGCGGCGACCGCAGTCGCTTTCTGAACAACCTTTCTCACCTGATGCGGTTCTAGGTTTGCAATCGCAAACTTGATCGGCAGTCCAGGATCAACGCGCACATATAACTGCTCAGGAAAAATTTCAATCTCAAGACTAACCATCGCCTCTGCATTTTTGATCCCCAATAGTTTCTGAATTGATCGCTGATTTAATGACTGAATCTTGCCGCGTTCAACAAAATAACTGTACGGATCCTGCGCCGACGGCTTTACGTAAAGGTCGCCTTGAACCCAGCGAGCATTTTGCATCGTTGAGTAATGGTCTCCTTTCAAGATGATCTTATTGTGAACGACTTTTAGTCCTTGAATGGGTTTGCCTTCTATCCACAACTTGTTATCTTTAAAGCCGATACGGCCCTGCGTCACCCCCTCGATAATCTGTTGATACGTCCCGGACCGAGAGCCAGGCTCCTTTTTTATTAAAAATGCCTCTTCAATTTTCTTAAATGTCTTATCCTGCACCTTGAGGAATTCTGACTCAATCTTCAAAATATCTTGAACAACGTAAAAACGCGGATTCTCCGGCCTCTCGCCAGACACTATTGAACGAAGAACATTTTGAGCAAGCTCGCGTTCAGCAATCACTTTGTTTTTCAATTCAACAATCAACTCATGGAAGTGATCAACTTCTTTCTTATCCAGAAAGCCGATAGACGAAATTGTTCCCAGCTTTTGCATCACCACCAAATAACGTTTTATATATTTTTGAGCTTCGTACACGGCAAGCAGTTTCTTTGCACTTCGAAAATCCATCACCGGTGTAGAAAGACTGCGCCAAATTCTTTCCCACAGCGCAATTCTAACCTTGTAGTATCTTTCGATGTCGACAAGTTCCTGTTTGATCGAAAAAACTTCGTCCTGGAGCTCTTTCCACTTAGAAAAGAAGTGATACATCGTGAGATAAAAAGACGGTTTTAACTATTTAAATCTTCTGCGCATTAGGCGTTATTGAAAAGCTCTGAAGTAGAATGTTTGACCAGCACCGCTCAGCCGCGCTGCGCGCGTCTTCGCTCAATCAGCACCACGCCTGGCTCGTGATAGTCATACTACAACCGACGGCTGACATCCCCCGATGGGGCGTCCCCCCTGTCAGCATCACTGTTTTAGTTTCTATCTCTCGCAGAAAGGCGGTGGTGCTGACTGTGCTGGTCGAGCTTTTCAATAACGCCGCGCATTAAAAAAAGTATCGTACGAGAGCCTGCCCTCTAGTAGAGTTTTGGCCTTCTACGATTTGCTTTCCAGCGCCGACGCCCAGAGTGAAATCATTTTTCTTCGTAAAGTAGAGCCCGCCTCCAAGAAAATGAACAGTCGGCATATCGGTCAATGCCTGAAGATGATACTCCGCTTGTAATCCGATTGGAAGGTATGGCATCAGGTCGGCAGTGAATGCGCTGCCAATGCCAAACTTCGTGTACCTTTTTTCGACTTCTGGCGTGCCTTTCTTGCTTGACTCGGATGTCTTACGACCACTCATCAAATCAACAGACGCCTGCAGCGAAAAGTGACGCCCGAACGCCTGCGCCGCGTTAAGCGAGCCGCCCGCGCCCAACATTTTCACCTCGGTGTCGCTGAAGACTTGATTATTCAATTTGTCGATGGCGTCTAAGCCAAATGTGAGGGACTGCGTATCAAGTTCAAGCATGTTGGCACTTGATCGTTCCATCTTGGCCTGCACCCCAAACTGCCTGCCATTGTTCCTGTCGATGTACGGGATCAGATTCAACCCCCATTCAAGGCGAGTAGCATTCTCACCGAAAAAGTATAGGAAGTCGCTATGCCGAAATCCGCTGACGGCATAGCCTTGTGCAGAGCCAAAAATGCCGATCCGATCGTGCAACCGCAGCCCGATGTAGAGTTTTTCTTCTAGTCCGAGCACTGTCAATGGTTTTTCTTTGCCACGAAAATTCTGGACATTTGTGAGAACAAATCCCTGCGAGAAATTAAAGTGGGACGAGTTAAAGGCACTGTCGGAAAAAACCGGATAGATGAATTTGTGCCCTTTGAGCGTTCGCTGATCTTCTTGTTCTTCTTGTGCAAAAGCCTGCGATGTCAGTAAAAGAGCAGCCAATGTCGTTGATGCAGTGAGTTTTCGCATACCCGTTTCTCTGAAAGGCCTCGCACTGCCTTACTTTTCGTCGACTTTATTCTCAAGGTTATTTTCACTTTTTTGGAGGTTGTAGCTTCTGCGCAATGCAGGAATCGAAGAAAGTCCAGCTACTAACAAATAAGCACCAATACCAAGCGACGTATAAGGCAGCATCTTTGCGTTTTCATCTCCTTTCATCAGGCCATATGCCCCCGCTGCCATGCTCAATCCGCCTAACGGCGCAATGAAAAATACCTCTAGTTTTCTGTAAAAAGTTGAATTGAGCCAAGGCTTTGAGTCTGCCATTATAACGTCTCCGTATAGAATGCGCTCTTACTGCACATTCGCTTTATAAAATGCACGCGGCTTTTTTTACTCATACCTTCTTCAACAGGAACGGCGCTTTTCATTCTGATGCTACAAAAATGCATAAAAATGAAGGCGAGCGCCTAACCGGCAAGTT
The DNA here is from genome assembly GCA_016208715.1 of Candidatus Woesearchaeota archaeon. Taxonomy (GTDB): domain Archaea; phylum Nanobdellota; class Nanobdellia; order Woesearchaeales; family UBA11576; genus JACQX01. The sequence continues at coordinate 20,603 of JACQXV010000145.1, forward strand.
TGGCTATCACGTAAAGAACCTAAAACCAACTACCACGAGCCAGAGTATAAGACCCAAATGAAACAATAATTCACTTAACACGCGTTTTCTCTTTAAGCAAGAAAAGAAGAGTTAATTTTATATATTTATGATTCTGGAATTATTTACATGGCACTCTATCTTTTAGAAGATGACTTTGAGATTGTGACAGATCACGAAGGCAGAATGATCGCGACACGCTATCCTGAGCAGCCGTATGAACGCTTTGATGATGAAGAATTCCCTTTTTACATACATGGATCAGTCAATGATCCTGAAATGGTGCGAAAGTCTTCCGCGCTTCACTACACTGAGTTCCCACAACCGCCGCACATTGGAGAATACCTTGTACAACTGGTTGGAGGAGTGCATACTCTTGCACGCCTCTCAAAGATCGCGTCAATAAATGCAAACTTCTCGCTTGAAGCAAGAATTAAAAGCCGTTCCGATCATGTGCCTGCCAATGACGATCGCCTTTGAATCCTATCGACTGCTGATAAGTTTCAGTATCTCGAATTGACCTATTTTAGTATGCTTAATCTTGTGTGAAGAATCTTGCTCCAGTTCAAGGGCTTTGCTGCGAGCCCTTCCCTCATCGCGGGTGTCAGCCGCCGTTTCTTCTCGATGAGGTTATGGCTCAC
>JACQXV010000146.1 GCA_016208715.1 Candidatus Woesearchaeota archaeon
ATGATCCTTGAAGGAGCGTGAGACTGATTTCCTTGGTAAACAAACTTCTTACTAACGTTATTCTTGACAATCTTCATCACGTTACCAGTCGGATTAAAGGAGTACACGTAACGGTCACTGCCGATAGTCGCGGTTCTCATACGGTCAAGATTATCATACGTCATCGTATGCAGCTTACCCTGCGTGACGTCGTTAATCGTCAAGATGTTCCCGACAGAGTCATACGTGTAACTTAAATTCTGAACATTTGGTATCGCGATATTCGTCAACCGATTATTTTGGACATTATACGAGAAAGAAGCAACAAGATTATTGCCAAAAGTCCTGTTAAGAACACTCCCAAACGCACTATACCGTGAATCATTGATGAACCCAGGAATCTTCTTCGTCCTGCCGAGCTTGTTCAAGAGGTAATCAACATCAACAGAAGACGAAGCCTCTGAAAGAATCCTGTCTTGAGAGTCATACACGAAATCAGTCGGCGCAGCAACACCTTCAACAGTCAGTCGTTGAGTAATCACTCTGAGCCGATCATCATAATCAAACGAAAAAGAAGCATTAGGCAATGATATATTCGTAAGTGTTCCATAATAATCCTTATCGTACCCGAACGAGATATTGTACGAAGAGCCATTATCCACATACACCTTTCTCAGAACTCTATTCAACACATCATACGCAAGCGTGATCGTCTGATTTCTCGCATCAGTTTGCGTTATTAGGTTACCGTTCGTGTTGTAAGCGTACTGCCACCTGCCAAGGTCTGGATCGGTCATTGCAGTCTTTCTGCTGAGACTGTCGTACGTGAAAGAGAAGACATTTCCGAGTGTGTCTGTTATGGTAATGAGATTATCATTCGAGTCATAATTGTAGGTTGTGATGTAAGTCTCATTCAAACCAACATCGTTAGTGTTGTACTCGTATACATGACTGATTCGACCCAAACCATCCAAAGTGTACTTGTGCTTATTACTATTCTCGTCAAAATCAGTGATGTCAAACCGATCAAACGTGATATTCTTACTAGTACCATCGGTATTGCGCACCCCGATGACCCTGTCGAGCGCATCGTACGTGTAAGTCGTGTTGGAGGCGCCAGAAGAATTACTCAAACCAGCGGAAGTTGCTGCAAAGTAAGGATTCTGCTCACTACCAACCCTGAACTGACTGTCGTAGAAGATGTTCTTTACGATCTGCTGTCCGTCCTCAACATCAGTCTTCAGTTGGACGAGGTTTGCCATGCCGTCGTAATAGTAAGTTATGTCTTGAGTGTTGTTCGCAGTAGTCCTCAAACTGACTTTGACTGACTCCGGCGCGACACCATCGAAGCTGTACGTGTACTTC
>JACQXV010000101.1 GCA_016208715.1 Candidatus Woesearchaeota archaeon
AACCACCAATACATGTGTCAGAAAGAGTATGAACATGGCGATCTTGGGGGCCATAAAATATTCCTTGGGATTATTTAAATTGTTTATTCCGACCATTCGATGACCAATCATTTTGGTTTAATACTGATGCTGCATCTCCCGCTGTATTTTCGTTTCTTTTACAAATGCCAAGTCCATCGGCTCCTATTATCCAATTTCCCCTTGAATATAGTATGGCAGAATTTGTTGATGCTGCAACTGGAACTCTTCGTTGAGGATGTGCCGCAAAATATACTTCGATATCTGCATCGTTTAACACATTATTGGGTTGTGCCGCAGACATAACGGCATTTATTAAATCCGCTCGTGATTCATTTTGATTCAATGTTACTTGGGTTAGATACAAGTCGCGGAATTGAGCATCATTTGGGCCGCCATGATCCCACCGTGTATCTGGTGCGCCATTAGTGAACCCACCACCAGTGGCAGAATTCATCCATGTATCCCCAAAACCCGCCCCATGATAGATACCAGTTTGGAAATTAGTATAATGGCCAATTTCATGATTAACGACCCGATTAAAATCCACCACACGATCGGTGGCCCCAAGATATATAGTAATGTTTGTCGTCGCTTCATCAAACTCGCCATCGGAGCCTAATTGACCCGCTTGTCCGGACCATATTATATTCCCATGAGCTGAATATGGTATTAATGCCGAACCCTCTTGGAGGTAATAGTAGAAATAATTCGGTGAATCTTGTTGTGCCGTCACACCACCGATTGGTGTTTGATTGGGGTGGCCAGTTCCTGAGGGATAAAAAAAGAATTCAATAGGCTGGTAGTATAGGTATCTGGTTGAACCTCCAAACGTCATCGTGATCGTTTTTGGCCCGAAATCGGAATAAATAGCCGGCATGGACGCATATGTCGCGGTTATGACTTGTCCTGTTTGGCTCGCCGGATTCAATGTCGCGGCTATTGTACCAACACCATGCATTGTAAACAGGCATCGGTTCCATACCAATGTCCTTGAAGATGCGGCAAGTCCATCCAAAGCCGCCTTTGTAAGAATTACATTACAGCTCCCCGCCGCTTCACCACCCGGGCTTGAATCATCAAAAACGGCTTCATTATCACTATTGGCCTCGGCAGCCTTAGTCGGATCGCCCTGCGGAGTAAGTATGTCAAGATTGGGAATAATAAGATGGAAGGGCGCAATGGTGCCGGAAGCGTTTGCCGTATTATGCCTCATCACGGAAGCATCTTTCCATAATGCTGAAAAACCATAATCGGCAATATTAGTATCCGGGTCAAATGTAATACTGGCTTTCGCACTGCCGGTGATATAGAAGCGCCCCAAGGGTGATGGTGCAACTTGGACAACCAAATCCCTTTCGCCTTCAGAAATGCCGGCCGCGGGTGTGATTTTAACTTGGGTCGGGGTTTGACCCGAATAATCGCAAATATTCTCGAAGCTGATTGTATCGTCCTTTCCCTTCCTGATCCTACGTTCTATCTGAAAATCTCCTTCAATAGGACCCAATGCAATAATGTCTTCCCCCGTGACATCAGGTGCCTCGACTGCCGGCCTTGAAAAGTATTTATATGGCATGATGCCGTAACGGATTCCTTCGTGTACACCAAACAACATTGATTGGTTTTCATCCAATGTGGAAACGATCTGCGCATCAACGGCCCTTATTGAATCCCGGAATAAACATGACCAATAGTGTTTTTCTTTGTCACATTATTTCCCTTCAATGTATGTTATAACGAGAACGAAAGATCATCATTGTTTGGACTTACACGATCACCATTTAATACCTAGAGGCACTTGCAAAACCCCTTGTGGTATGGGCGTCCCACCTATGAATCATGGGCAAGATGCCCGTGCCACTTTGGCTGGCAGGGGTTTTGCAAGTGTCTCCCTAATCATTCAAATACTTTATCCTGAAGATTCAATTTGTTTAATCCCCTCCCCCTATATGCTTGTCCATTTGAATTTATTGAAATCGCCTCCATTTTTTTCCATGCATTCAACGCGTCTCTCGCATAATTCCTGAATGGCGGAGTTGATAGATTGTATATTTTTTCAACGGTTATTACTGTCTCCTCCCAGTTCTCCCCGCTTAAAATATATCTTGGAAAAAAAAGATACCTCATAACATCCGGCATTTCTAATAACCGAACGGTCTCTTTCTCGGTTTCGGTTTCCGGCAATCTGACCTTTATTTCCACCTCATTTGATACCCATTCTGTTCCGTTTTCCGCTCTTATCACACAAAACATATAATATGAGCCCTCTTTCCCAAAGATGGGGATCGGATTGGCCCAATCATGATAATCAAGAGAAATAACCAAATCGTCAGTAAGGGCCTTGCCAATGCCAAGATTTAATTTTATCCCGCCAAAACCACCAAAATTCCCCGGGACTTTATATGGCTCGCCAATCTTCTGGACTTGGGCATTAAACACCTGATAGACACTGTACCTGAGTTGATGCTGCGGGTCGCGTAGTTTGTCAATCGGGACTGGTTGGTCCGAACGGTTTGCCAATGAAAGCGTTATTTTAATCGCCTGGTTGATCAGTATCTCACTTTCCGCTGCGCGGAGTGTTGCTGTTACATACCCTTTTGCTTTTGGGGCTTCATTATCTCCGGCTATTGTGACCAGTAGTACGACCATTACAATTGACGCAAACAGTATTTTATTCATTGTATATTCCTTATTTTATTATTCCCGGCGGGCTATGGACGCGGGACCTTAATAAATGAATATGGATGTCTGCAAAACCAGTCCCGGATGGTAGGAAGGATTTACTGCTCATTATGGTATCATCATTAAGTTCGCCCAAGCCTAGTGCGTGGCCGATTTCATGAACAACAACTCGCCCCAAATGGCAATTATTGCATTCACCTTGCGCCAAAGCATCGTTAATACTTTCAACAAATATCCACGCTGCTTTCCCACCGGCAGCAACCACTTCATTGCTTACATTGGGCGACCAATTGCAACCACCTGTCACGACTTCTTGATTGCAATCCGCATCCTCGGTGGGCATTCCTTGATATGCGCTGGAAACATATGCTATCCAGAAACCGTCACAAGCATTATTGGCCGAATCTTGTTGGGCAAGTGGATCTAATCGACCCCCATCATAATCTTCATTTAATATAAACGGTATTGTATTGTTTACGTTTGGTACACCTCCGTTGTCATATATTGGGAGATAATAAACCTGGGGATATACAATATCCATTTCTGACAATGATATGGCCATTGATCTATTGTCATTATCGTCATCGTGCATAACGAATGGAATATTTGCGGGGGCACTTACTGTGATTGAATTGTTTATCGGATCAACTTGCTCAATATGCATTAACACCCCCGTGATAAAAAAATCACCCCCGATGTAAACATCATTTAAAGTGCCGGTTGTATTTGCCAATTTGAATATATTGCCTTGCCAATTAATCACCTTGCCGTTAATATCTTGTTGGCCTTGCTTATGTACCAAAGCCGGTAAATTAATCCCACCCCAAGTATCAAAACGAAGGACATAAGTAAAGCCATTACCTGCGAGACCATTCGTGATGGTATCCCCAATTGTGATCCGGCCCCCATCACCAAATCTACCATACATCAGTCCTTGAGTGTCAAAATTCAGGGATTCATCAATAGGATCAAGGCCTGTTTTAAGGTTCACACTTAAAAACACTTTTTCGGCCACTGTTCCATTCGCATCACTTTCTATACTGGTAATATGCCCATCCACAGTATTTTTTTCAGACCCGGTTTCTGGGCAAGGAGCCATTGTATCTACTTCAACGTGCAAGAATCTCCAAACGGTTAATGACGGACTTGTATAATTAAGTGGGCTCATGACCTGCCGATTGTTAATATCCGCCTCACTATCATTCATCAGGGAATTTGTTATCATTTGTTTTTGTTGATTGGTCGCTCCCACTAACGAAGAGCAACATTATAATTGGGATCATCAACGTCAAAAGATTTTAAATAAAATTTTACATCTCCTGGAGGTGCCACGGTAAGAGCGACATTGACATTGACTTTATTGCGTGGTTGCCCAACTGCACCGTCCTCCTCAATCCGCGCATCAGGGAAAACACACAGACCCGCGGGGGTAAATTCTGAAGGCCAATTATCATCATTGGTGAGCGTATTGTCATTATTTCGGCTATTGTTTATACCTTCCCAACCAATACTACTAATCCCAATAACGGTAAGTGCAACCTGGTCATTATTCCCATTCAAAGAATAGGTTGCAGTAATTATCGTTCCCTGTGGGGCAGTATTTGGTGCAATTCCTTCAACCCAAAGTTCTTTAATTTTTACCCCATCCTTGACAGCAAATGATGCAACATCTAAGTCGGAATATGGGATTGCTTTCCCAGAATCCATCCATAATTTAGCACAACCCGCTGCGCCTGACAACTGGATTTTTACAATGCCAACCCTCATGGAAGCAGGCCGGATTTGGCAAATCAACTTTACCAATTCATTATCATTGGCCACCCCGTTATCATCATTAATATCAAACGAACTATCATTATCATCGTTGTCCAGGTTTGCAAATGTATAACTTCCTTTGGTCAGCTCTTCATTATCCGGGACAACACTTTCGCCGGAATCTATGATCTTTGGTTTGCATATTTGCAGATCAACTGATGCATTGTCATCATCATCCCCGGCGCTGCTGCCGCTCCCGCCTGGTCCGAATAACAGGCCCGCAGCCAAGTCCGCGAACCGTCCGAACACGCAAGACACCCCGCTTCCAACCAACGAAGGATCAATATAATAATGTCTAACGCGGGCCCGGGTCTCAATATCCGGGAATTTTATTGTGTCGCTACTATACGAGTTGACATGGAAACCGGTCATGGTCCTTTGAATCAGATTATGCGGTAATAACCGGTTTAAGCCCGCGGTGATCTCGTAAGGGCCCGGATCGCAAGTATGATTTTCGATGAAATATTCGGCCGCACCCGGTAATGCGGCTTCCCAAACGTCCCGTTCGTAATTTTCCGGAGGAGCTGACGGATCGCATAACTCATAACCGCCGAAATGCGACACCTGATATTTGCAGATTATTTCCGCGCCGATTAAATCCACTCCATTTATCGCCGCGGGGATGTGTATCAGCAAACCCGTGTAATAAAACGACAGCGATCTTGCCCAGTCGGAGACAGGGTCGGCGTTTAACGCCGCCACCCATTGCCAGCCTTCAGGGAATGGCTCGTTTATTTCCCCGATAAGACCGGTCCGCCAACGGATCGCGCCGCCGAAACCCGGGAGCTCTTTGTATTCAATCTTGCCTGTTGAATTGACCGTTGTTGTTTGTGGAGCATCCAGGAAGTGCAGCTCCATAAGCGCGGTCACATGCGCAAGGTCGCCGGCTTCGTCGTCGGTAAAAACAACCGTTTCATCTGGACCAAGCAAGGTCCTTGGCGGAGACACGATCATGTCTTTGACATCGCTGGTTAAATTGAAGTGGCTAATATCTGACTCGTCCAAATATGCGTTGATATCCGATGTTTCCGCGCAGATTGAATAACACCTTTGTTCAGTGACCGGATAATAATTCACATAAACCATTCGGGATAATAATCCGGCAAGGCGTACGCCATGTTCGGGCAATAATACGGAATCGCTGTATGCCAGGGCCATTTTTGACGCAACCGCCGGGTCATCCGACCATATGATGGGATTCATGGAAAGCGAAGGCCAGTCGAAACCGCCGATTTGTCTTGAACGGAAATGACCGGAATTATAAGCCGCCATCAAACTGTCGACCAGGGCCTGGAATTCACCGTTGCCGCCTATCGGATAGCCGGCCCATTGGACTTGCGCAAGGCCGACAAGGCCCCTCGCTTTGTTTATGGCTGTTTTTAAATCCGCGAAATCGCGGACGATTTTACATATCACATCGGAATACAAGTCGGATTCCCAACCATTTCCGGAAAGGTCCCGGACGATCACCATGAACGTGTGCTTCCTCGGGTGGTCCAATACGTAATTATACAAATCCACGCTGAGTTCGCATATCTGTTCGTCATGGCCGAACATATAAAGGAGCTGCTCAATCGTATATCCGGCGTATTCAGGGTCGGACATAAAAGGCGCTATTTCTTCCATGGTCGCGTCAACATGAATCGTTCCCATAATGATCGGAAGATCGTGGAATGTGATGTTGTTTACCAGTACGCCTTCTTCATGGACTTCATCAATAACGTCACAATGGCTTATGGGTTCATTCGCGGTAAAGGTTATCAGCATGGTGCCGTCATTTTGCGGGGTCACTTCAAGGATTGTGATTTCCGGCGGGGTGTCATCTGGAACAACATTGATTTGTTGGGTGGCAATGGCCGACACTGCGCCTTCCGCGTCTTTCACTTGTAACCCAACCAGGGAGGACCGGATAAATGTCGGCGCCACGGATACCCCGGTATGGGTTACATTAAAGGTTGTTCCATTGTAATCGATATCCCATTCGTATTCCGCGATCGCGCCGCCTTCCGGATCTGAAGAGTCGCCTCCGGAAAGTGTGACGACAAGTGGCGCATTGCCGGACACCGGATCGGCCGTGATAACCGCAATGGGCGCCAGGTTGGCCGCGGCAACTGTAATGGTTGCCGAAACAGGCGCCGAATTTGCGCCGTCATCGTCTGTAACGATTAATGAGGCCGAATAGACGCCCTCTGTCTGATAAATATGGTGGACGGTAATGCCGTTTGCGGGTGGTGCGGCATCGCCGAAATTCCAGGCATAGAGGATGATCGCGCCGTCCGGGTCATGGGAATTACCGCCGTCAAAAGAGACTTCCAGGGGGACTTTGCCTGTCGTGGGGTCCGCGCAGATCAGGGCAATGGGCGGTAAATTGGGCGGGAAAACATTGACCTGAACCATGGCCATGGCCTGGAGCCCGGGGATGTCGCTGTCCGTGACGCGAAGGGCTATCGTTTTTTGACCCGCCTCCTCATAGGCATGGATGACATGTGCAAGTGTGGGGCCGGAAAGATCGGGCACAAAGGCGGCGCCGTCAAAGTCAAGGTCCCACTCGCAGAGGATGATTATGCCGTCCGGATCATAAGAGCCAGAGCCGTCCAGCGTTACTTCGAGCGGCGCATGGCCCTCCGCAGGAGATGCGGTGATGACCGGCACTGGCGGCTTGTTGGGAGGAAGGATGGTCAGGGCAATGGTCTGGATGGCAGAATACGCGCCATCGTCGTCCCTGACGCGCAGGGCCGCTGTAAAGGCCCCTTCAACCGGGTAGATGTGTGGAGATGAGATAAGATCGCTTCCAGAGGCGTCCGCCGCAAAGGCAATGCCGTCAAAGTCGAAGTCCCATTCATACAAAGTAATAAGGCCGTCCGGATCAAGGGACCCGGCGGCATTAAAATTGACACTGAGCGGCGCTTTGCCGCTGGTTCGGTCCGCGGAAAGCATCGCAATTGGGACCTGGTTCGGCTGCAGGATGGTAAGACCAATGACGGCGATCGCGGTTGCACCGGGTATGCCGTTGTCTGTCACGCGCAGGGCGGCAGTATACGCGCCGGCCGCGGTGTATGTATGGGCAATTGTGACCAGGTCCGGCCCCGAGGCGTCTGCGGCGA
>JACQXV010000102.1 GCA_016208715.1 Candidatus Woesearchaeota archaeon
GGATCGCGTGTGATGTGGAAATATTACGGAGCCAACGTAACTAGGAAACTCCCGCTAGGTTGTCCGGCCAAAACCATAGAGGGCTCCGAGAGCCGCGCCTATCCCTGCGCCGATAAAAACATTTCTCCAGCACAACTTGGTAAATAGGACATGGGGTAGGACATGGGGTCAGGTCTTCATCCCGCTCCGCAGAGCTTCGAGGGCGGAGATACGGCCAGCGGCCGTGGCCGCCTTCGCGGGGGTGACGAACAAATGCAGAGAATCGGGCTTAAGTGAGCGCCATCCAGACCTGACCCTATGTCCCAGTCTCAAGATTCAAAGTCTCAATGATTGGAGACGAAAATTTAAAAAAGCGCGTCATCGAGCTTGAAGAAATGTTGCAACGAAAAGAATCAGGCGTTAAGTGTCAAGTGTAGACCTGACCCCATCCCCGTTCCCCCCGTGTTGAATAATTCTCGCCCTTGACACGGCAGACGTCGTCTGCTATATTATTAGTACCATGGTACCAATAAATAGGACGGCAATCTAATGCACATCCAGAAGCTTCCTTATCTTGTCGCCATCGTCATACCCAGCTTGGGACGTAAAGCCGAGGAGCGGCTGACAAAAGTCGAACGTAACGCCATCATTCAAATGGCGCTCAAGCGATTTGAAGAACTTTTTGGCGGGGCAACCCCGATGAAAATTCCTCCCGGCGGCATAGTGCGGCTCACAGATGGTACGGTCTTGGTCGACCATAATCAGACCTTAGTGGTTTCCGGCACGACGCGCGGAGAATTCCTGCGATGGCGCAAGGAAGTAGAACATCTGGCCCTGCAGGTTGGCGAAAAACTTGACCAGGAATCTGTGGCTGTCCTTGCTTTTGCGTCGGACAGCTTTCTTCTTATTCGAGACACAGACAAGGGTGAAGAATAAAACGGAGGTAAATACCATGAGCAAAGTTAAATTCTATGAGCTTGAAAGAAATGATGAGCTCGCAAAAATTGAAGCTCGCATTAATAATGAAATCAATGTTAAGGGGGCAGATGGGGCATCGGTCCGGCTCTTCCGCACTTCTGACGGGCAAATCGGCTATTCGGCTAATGGCCTGCCCGCTAGGCAGGGACGCAGAGTCTTGGACATCGTTCATCGATCGGTTTGCCAGGTCATTGGGACTACACGCGGGCGCCCATTTAAAGCGCCTACACACCAAGTAAAATGCCGGGTGCCTGAAAAAGCGTATCAGAGATTAATGCAAGAGGCCAAAAAAATGCACCTCGTACCCTCACGCCTGGCTGGTGAGATGCTCACTCAAAGGCTCGGCGTCTAACAGCAGGCTGTTTAGCGTCTCGAGCCAACGTTTGGGGGGTCACCTGTTACCGCCGCCTAATCCTTGTCCAGTTTTCCGCGCCTAATCCCTGTCCAGCCTGAGCCGTTTTAGTCTTTTTGGGCGCACCACTCCTTGATGGTTTTGCCTCGAAGAAAAAAATAAAGAGGTTTGTTCTGCTTTATTTCTTTGTTTCAGCCGCTTCCTCAAGGCTTTACAAGTTAGTTGGTAAGCATAACGAATTGTCAATTGCCAAGATGTGACCCCGTCCCTACTGTCCAGCGAGCAGTCCCTTCGGCGGAAGGGGCAAGTGAAGACCTGGCCCCATGTCTCATAAAGGAGAGGTTTTTGGATGACTTCTAGTAACTAAAGCACAAAGATCGAATCCGGTCTGTTCAATTTGATTGAATTGATGGATTAAAGACAAATGATCCTTAGTTTGTTTTAAATCCTTGAAAATTTGGTCGCATAAAACACAGACCCAATTATCGGTATTTAAAGACTTCTGGTTGATAGCCGTATGTTCAGAGCTAACAGCTTCGGCTCTTACAGCTACTACGCCTTCAGCATAACCTTTCATTGCGGTTTCCTTCTATTACCTTTTCTTTTTTTCTTTAAATTAAACAACGTTGAATTTTTCAAATTGAAAAACCAATAAATACATTCCTTCAACCATTTAAAAAGGCGGACTCATTAGAATGCATTCGTTGCCCGGTTTAATTTTAACACGGAGTCTTGCATTAGTTATTTTGATTTCTGGCCAATCGGCTATATGCCAATTATAAATTGGTTCGGCCTTGCTAGGAAAAATAGACAGTCCAAAAGCATCCACTAATTCACCAACCGCCAGACAAACACCTGAATTTCCGTTAGGCAATCCTGCATGGACTCTATAATAAGATTTTGGACCGACACTTGTCGGCACGTAAAAATGTCCAAGGCGAGGATCGAGGTTGGTCCAGGAAGTGGCTATATCTGGTCTGGAGGGGTCTGGAGAAAATAACCACGACTGCCCTCCACCGACTCTATAAACCGTCATGCCTACGGCAACCTCTTCCTGTAATTTTTGACTAATTTGATTTTCGAC
>JACQXV010000103.1 GCA_016208715.1 Candidatus Woesearchaeota archaeon
GTCCGCATTGACATCTCCTGCACTAAGGGACATAATATAGCCTAAACCTGTACGCGACCATTTGAAAGTCCCGTCATTATCCATAGCATAAACCTCTCCGCCGATATTTCCCCCCGCAAATTCATATTCGGCATCCCCGTCAAGTTGAAGCGATACTAAATCCGTGAATGAATCTGTCCCGGATATCGGGATGGTATAATACACCATCACCAACTGGTCAATTGAAGGAGAGGTTGCCGTATTCGTAGTATTTAACGTCGCCTTCCATCTTAAGTCACTTCCGATTCCAGCAGTAGGAAAGTTATAAAGCGTCCCCGTGGAAACAGAATACCAGTTTAGCCCGCCGTTTGCGGAAATTTCATAACTAATCGTGGTATTGGCAGGCGTGTTCTGGGTCGGAGTAATAATGACTGTAACTATATTTGAAGCGGTATTATCCACTGTTAAAGACTGGGCACCCTTAGGGGTTTCATACAGGGTTATTGGCTGGAATTCAATATCAGGAGCGCCGAGCATATCATTCGTTCCGCCTAAAGTGCTTGGGAATAGACCTTGGGTTTGGTTAAAACAATAACCTGTTAGTTTTATATTTCCTATGGTAGAAGGATACGCAATGGTGGTATCATCGCAATACGCACTGCCGCAATTAACCGTCACCCGATAATAGCTTCCGCCTGTCAAGCCAACCGGTGTTGGCAGGGTCGCCCACTGCCAGCCTGTTACAGCCGGGACCGTGCCTTGAGCCATAAGACTGCCGCTATCCGACCACAGGCTCACAACCGTATTCCCTGTATTGTATGAATACCTTCCCAGTTTAGTAACATTACCGTCAACCAGAGCCTGGAATCGATAGCCCACTTCATCGCCTGTAGACACCCCGGCAGTCGGAGTATAACCCGTCAACGGCTTCTCAGTAGCCCCTAAAGTAGAAGGAACAAGCCTTATTTCAGCCGGACCCCAGGAAGCTGTGGTGCTTCCCGCATCTTTATAGACAGCATTTGCAAAAGTCTCGGTGAATGAATCCGCGTTTATACCAAAGGATACCACGCTGAGAATACCCAGAACATAACATAATGCCAGGATTGCTTCATTTTTCTTCATTTATGTTTCCCTTTCATTATTATACGGTTATAGATACCGCTAAAATAAATATACTGCGTTTTACCGGATTGTCAAGCAATTTATTAAAAATATCTTGTTTTTTATCTAACGCTACATAAATAGCGGCTGTCGGCAAATAAACATGGATTTTGAGAAAGTAAAGTACCTAATGGAATGGGCTATAATAGAGAAGAGGCTTTCCGAATTAGCCTTTAAAAATTAGTATTGCTTACACTAACATCGTCTTCAAATTCCAGATAGGCACTGTTAAGGATTCTTACCCCGAATGTTTGTCCGCCCCCGATTGTATCTGCGAGTTTGCACACCACATAAAATGTGCTGGGATTTGTTGTAAGAATATACCGCTTCATATTAAGCCATGCCGTATTGTCAATTCCGAATGAGCCTGTGGTAACCAAAGCATCCCCGATATCCCAGCGCTTGTTGCCGTTGGCTTCCTTCCATATCTGGATTTCTATTTTGCTATTCGGCGCGCCGGCGGCATTGAGCGGAACATATTTGTCTATTCGCAAACGTTTCCACCTGGCTGAAGTTACAGCAGAGCCATTGGAATTAAGCTTCAAATCAAATGCCAGGTAAGCAATACACTGCCCCATCCTTACGGCAGAGGAACTTGTCACATAACCGGTAATCGAATTACTGGAAGGTATTTCTACATAAGGGATGCCAGGTCCTACGCCAAGCGCATCATAGTAAATATTTTTATCCCAGTTGATATGCGCCAGATAAAGTGTCTGTAATGTTCCCGTAATGATAGCGCTGGCGTAACCGTAATTAGCCATTGCCTTGGAAAATTCTTCGGTCCCATCATTCTTAAGCACATACTGGTTATCCTTAGCGGCCACGGCAAACTTGTTAGTAAAACCCTGGTTGGTTATCTTAAACACAAAATTCATTGCCTTTGTGCCAAGCGATACCGAACCGCCGTGGTCAAGGAGCATTATACCGCTGGTTTTTGTTCCCGCTATCGTTTCCTCATTATTATCACCATCAAGATTCCTACCCTCGACACTGGTTACCGCCGACCCTATTGCAGGGGATTTTTCACCGGCTTGTTCAACCCCGGCAAAAGTATATCGCCGGACAAAACCATCGGAACACCCCACCGCAATCCGGTCTTTCGTCCCATTGCCATCTGAATCAACTAAGCAGATATTATCAAGCTTTACATCCTTGTTATAAGCCTGCGTAGACGCGCCGATATTCACCTCGGCGAAAACAACCGCTCCGGTTGAACCGTTAACGGAATATAAATAATTATAA
>JACQXV010000104.1 GCA_016208715.1 Candidatus Woesearchaeota archaeon
CCTACCCCCCCCTGTATCTCTGGAGCAGTGGCAGGAAGGCTGAACCACCATACCCATTGCTTAATGATGTTACCAAACATCAGGTAAACCGGGTACTCAAAGGTGCCGAATAGGATCAAGACGCCGAACAGATAGAAAAACCAAAATGCTCGTTTCCCCACAAGAAACCTTACCTTTGTTTGGTCACATAAGCGGCCTTTTCGACGCGATACTTGTTTGCGCCGAATATGTTGATAACATAACCGCTATATGAGGGTTTCCCATCAATCCCTAATGACTTCATGGCAGATAGAACGAAGGACTCGGTTCGTCTGGCTCCTCCTGTCTCACGGATCACAATCTGTTTTGTGTCTTCCTCAATGCCGAAAGACATCTGTGATCTGGCAGGAATGGGCACGGCTGGATATTGACCAATCGTGATGGACACTTTCGCTGTCGCATGCGTTGTCAAAGGAGAAGGCCATGTCGTTGTCCTCTACGCCGAACATAGCGCTCATGATTACAATTGAGGCCAAGTAGCCCACCAGCAGTCCTACCAAACCGAACCACACGGGATTCTTACGAAAAACGGGAACGACAAAAGCCCCAATCACTCCACCGGCGATCACAAAGAGGATCGTCCCAGGTATTCCCCCCTCGAAGCATTGGTAACCGAGATCCTTGGTTGGAATCTGCTGAATCACGATTGTTTGAACAGATGGCTGCCCCGGTATGCCACCGCCACCGACCTCTTGCAGAACGGCCTCCTGCAAACTTGACACTGAGTTCCTGTTATGGATAAACCTTTTTTGTCTCAGACCTTTGATCACTACTAAGCATAGATATAACTCCTTTCGTCTGTCCGCCCAACTTATAATTATGTTCATCAATGGTTTACAATTCTCTCAACTACTCCATTTTCTGTTTGCACTAATATGCCATTTACGATACCACCTTCTTCACCTTTGCGAACGAATTTCAAATAGCCACCTTCAATTTTCTCAATAATAAGCTTTTCTTCTTTTAAACCAATACGAAAGGTAACGGGTTTATTGCCTTCCGGAGACATATCCATTCCGTTCCAAATTACCGATGCATTAGGCTGCAGAGTAACACGAGTACCCAGCCCACCGAGAAGATTAACGAGCCTTTGCTTTCCAGATGAATCAGTAACATACTCAAACTGAACCTTTGTACCAACACCTAGTATATTGACAAATTAATAACGAATCATTATATTATGAAGTATGAGACAAACCAAGATACATCTTACTGAAGAGGATAGGGCCGCGTTGAAGTCCTTTCGTTCGAAAGGGCATCGCTTGGCCAGAGAAGCCAACCGGGCGCACATTTTATTAGCATGAGACGAGAAAGTGCCTGAAGCGCACAGTATGCAGGTGTTGGGTGTGGGGCGTACCGCCATTTGGCGCACGCGTTCGGCTTATGGAGAGAGAG
>JACQXV010000036.1 GCA_016208715.1 Candidatus Woesearchaeota archaeon
CGTCATTGTTTACATCAGCAAGGCGTGCGCCATAATCAGTGTGAACATTGTCAGAAAACAAGACTGGAGGAACCCACATTGTAGCGTTACTCGTGTAACCCGGTTCCGCAACGTACTGTATGAAAGTGATGTTATGCAAAAGCGATACATTGTCAGAGCCATAATAACTGATTCCCGAAAGTGACGATAGTGATTGGCTGAGGTTGGTGTATTCAAGATGATACCGGCGCACAGTGCTGTTGTCAGTGTAAACAGCGATGTCGGTAACTCGACGGCTTTCCTCTAACAGATTACCCTGCTCGTACACAAGCCTGCGATCAGGCCGTACAGAACTCTCGTAATTGAATGTGATTTTCCTTTTCTTGTCATTGTTGTACTCAACCTTGTCAAGATAAACAGACCCATTGTCCTGCGCGAACGGATTCTCAAGGTACGTGTAATAGATTTTGTTGTCATGCGTGTCAGTCACGAGATCAAGGCTCCACCGTACAACGTAGCTCTGGCCAGTATTTGATGCCAACGAAGAGTCAGTGTTGTACCCAAAGCGGTATTTCGTACCATCCTTCCTCGTCAACTGCCAGTAATTACCTGATAAATTCTCGATCTTGTAATGATAATCGACTTCAGTGTGCCACTGCCCATCAGGGCCAAACACCAATTCATAAGGTGTGCCGTCGAGAACAAGAATGTATTTTTCGTCACTGGTGTTATCCGGCGTTGCGTTGACGTCACGATAAATATAGTTGGGTGTTAAAACCCACCCGGCGCCGAGAATGCCCGGCCGCTGCTTCACACTCTGACTGTTGTACGACAAGGTAAGCGTTGGTTGCAAACTATTGGTTCCTTTAGGCACTTCCAAACCATACACGTACGTCGCTGCACCAGGAAACAAGTTCGTCGCGTACTGCCCAAACAAACGAACCTTAGGACTTTCAGGCACACTAGCCTTATGCAGCCACGGCTTGAAACTGTCGTCCGCAGCATACGCTAAAGGAAGAAGTAAAAAGAATACAAGCAGTAGTGTGGTGGGGGCTTTGGAGCTTTTCATTCGTTAACCCTCCAAGGGAAAAACCCCCTTTCACGTTTTGGTTGAATTTATCAGGTTAGCTACGTGTGTCTCTATGTCTGATAATGAAAGATTCACTAAGTCAATGACGTATACTGCTGGACTGATGTTGAATAATCCAATGGTGGTTGTGTTCTCATAGTTGAGTATCCAGCGCTGGTTTCCAAAGACTGCAACGCGATCCACTGTCGTTAGTAACTGATTGTTGTTGAGGCTGCGAAGATACACTTGTTGGTCGTTATACACGGTGGCTCCGGGCCAGATGCTGCTGTGCTGGATTCCATTGTCAATTGCATTGGAGGTGTTGGCTTCAAGGCCAGTGATGTCCATCAGCAACATAGTTGTTGCATTCCATGTTTGGTTATTGTTCACCGCGTTGGCGCAACTGATGTACACGTAGTCTATCTTGTAGATTAGCTCATCCTGCACTCCGAGGGTGCACGTATGGACTAACGTCTCATCGCCTGAACTGCAGTTCCGGCTAGCGCCCATAGTTGTGTAGTTCCAGTTTTCATCTGCGATTGAACAATTCGCAGCCACCGACGTATTAAAAGTAAATGTTGGCGTAGTGTCCGAAGTTGTATAAGGCTCGGTCGTATCACCGAACGGGATATTGCAAGACGTACAATTCATGGAAGCAATGTTTGGTGCTGATGGGCTGGCAGGAGAGCCATCTTGTGTCACTATATCAGCAATGCGACCACGTATTTGATTTTGCTCACAACTCCAAGTTCCGCCAGTAGCATAACAAAATTGTGAGTAATTTAGACTTGCTCCTGCTATCGGGTAAGAATGACTGTCGCTGACCTGTTGAATTAAAAGAGCAAATTCTATTACCATCAGGCGTGCAGGTTATGAACGCGGCACCAACAGGACTGCCTGGTCCGGTGAAATTCCATATACCATATTGAGTACAGTCACCACCACTAACATTAATTTGAACAGGCACTTGATTGTTAATAGTCATGTTAAAAACCACACCATTGAAGTAACTGACAGCATTGGCACCATAACTCCCACCCGTCGGATTATAATAATCAACTGCGAAAACCATTGGAAACATCACCAAAAAAACAGGGATAAAAAACAGGAATTTTCTCATTGCAGCACCTCCGCAGAGGCTTCTTCCACGAAGAAACTTTTGTCTGAAGCGACGAAGTCATCGCGGGAATTCTTCTCAAACTTCTCATACGTGTTGCCATTCACGACATATTTAAGGCAACTCTCACCAGACTGACACACTCCATCACCATTGCCATCATACTTGCTGTCGCATACCACAATTACGTTCGTGCCATCTTCCTGGGTCGAACAGCCGTAATTCTCAACAGCAAACTTGATCTTATCAGCAATCACGTCGGTTGTATGGCACACGGAATCCATCTTGGCAACAGTCTTATAGCCAACAGTGCACGTGCGAGTGTAATTTTCTGAAAACCACTGGCAGCTGAGGTTCAACGGAGCATCATCACACACCTGCCATACCCGCTCATTCGTACAATTCCCGTACAAGGTCTGATTCTCAAGCCAAGAAGTATTCGCACAATAGTCAATCTTCTGCACACGCAGCGACTCAACAATACCGCCTGCAGAAGAACCAGCAAAAATAGCCACGAATAAAACAATGCCTGCAACAACAACGTAGAGACTGTTTTTGAAAATGCTCACGATGAGCCACCACCCCTTTGAAAATAATAAAAGATGAACAAATAAATAAACTTTTGTCCCAATTTGGGAGTTACAAATAGACGTGCTTGAGGCCAAGCAAGCCTCGCCGGACGATAAACAACCCAAGTACGTCGTGAACAGTGCAGGAAAGCACAAATAATCTTCCCACGCAATGTAAGCAGAGAGGTTCAATCACTGAACGCTTCATCAGAAGTCATTCGTGAACGATCAGAATGAACCTCGAGAAGAACGGTGGGTAACTGTATGAAATAAGTGGTTGCGGCACTTATTTCATACACAACGATGTGGAGAGCGTGGCGATGCTGCTAAACAAATGCTACTTTTGTATTTGTTTAGCTCTGTGCCTCGTCACGAATAGCACGACCAGCACAACCGACACCACCGTGAGTTTTGCGAAGGGCAATCAAATGCACACATTCGCTCGTGACGGGGGTTGTCCCTTACGGGGTGTCACGATTAGCTTGTCAGTATAGCGCCCTGAGCCTCACGTGGCGTCGGTTGAGCGAAGACACGCGAAGCGCGTCTGAGCGGTGCTGGTCGTGAAAAGTGTAAATGAACAGAATATTTGCGATACAGCAATTTTACAAGATGATTATTTTTCTACCTTCAAGTTCGGCATTTTGAGGAAGTTTGTCCAAGAATCTCCGTGAGAACATCTCTGCATACTTTGGCCAGATCACCGACGCGACGAACGGGAGGGGAGTATAGATCAGCTCGTAGAGTGGTATCTCCGCACCAGCCATCGCACACAAGCCGTCAGCGCTCACGCGACCTCCGCCTTTGGATATCCTGCCACGATTGCCCTCGACATAGAAAACTTCTCCGAATAATTCCGGCAGGTTAATCAGGTCATTGCTGTGCGTTCTTCCAGATGCCACAAGCGACATATAGGCGAGGTTCCCGTTGAGTTTTTCGTACGCGATGGCGTACACTATCGACGTCTTGAATTTGCCTTGCGCGATCAGCTCGGAAGCTATGTAGGGGATGAGCGCTGAATCACCGACGACGCCAAGGCCGACTATCGCAATATCGCTGTTAAGTCTTGCAGTCTTCTGAAAGACGGCGTCGCATAACGGCTTCCAGTGATGCATGGGCTGCGGTCTTTCAAGGTCTGCGATCGTACTCCTGCTTTCATCAGTGAGAATGCTTTCCAATGATGAGATTGCCTGCCTGTCGATGTCAGTGAGATACTCTTGATTGAAGTTTTCAGTGTCCTTTTTAATCCCAAGATATGCGGCTACTGCTGCTGCCTCGTCTGCAGCATTTTCCTGATTAAGTCTGATTCCTGCTCTCTCGCTCAAGACAAGCATAACTGAAGTTGCGGCGCCAGCTTCAAAACGATAGTCTCGCACAAAACGTTGATCATAGGCTAAAGGGCTCTCCCAAAGAACCTTTCCATTGTTGTTGTCTTTATGGTGATCGACGATGACGATGGGTTTTTTTCCTTCTTTGAATTGTTGGTTCTCAAGCACGTAACGGTCAAAGTCGCTCATCATGCCGAAGTTAGCCGTGTCAAAGACAAGGATTGCAGGACTCGAGGCGACCAGCTCAGCAACGTTGCATGTCACTTCTACCCGATGGAGGAAATCGTTTCCGAGGTGCTTTGATAGAAACGCTGCAAGCTGCCTGTTCTGAAGAAATCGTATGCGCCGCGAATATAGGCAGCTTGTCGTTGCACCGTAGCGTTTACTAATGATGCGTTGGAACACTGCAGCACAGCCTTGGATGTCCATGTCAAGTCTGTCCTGCCCGAATGACACTATTCGTTTTCCCGTCGATTGAGAAAGAATTCTATCAAGGTCAGAAGCTAGCTGCATGATTTTTTCGTTGGTGCTGGCAGATTCCACTTCAGATGGAAACCTTGCAGGAACTGCTGTTGATGCCATTACTGTTTCACTTCTCTGCTCTTTCGGATGCCGTCATTCTTAAAGCTTGCGCCCGCCTTCATGAAGGGTTGCGGTAAAGCTTCGGCTGTTAAGTGAAGGCTGGTAAAAGAAGGGAGTTATTGGTTTTCTTTAGATTTCTCCTTTCTTCTCTAAGTAATACTTTAAATCTTCTAAAAATTCTTTTGAATTTGCAAAATAATTTAAATATGCTCTTTTTAATTCTTCTATAGATTTTGCACCAACAAGAACAACATCTTTATTAGGACTACCACTCTGTAATTTCTCGGCTTCAAGATAATGTTCCGTTGCAAGAGACTCCGCTTCTTCGGGATAACCCCTAACACTTAATTTTGAATTATTCTCTTCTGATACATCTAATTCAAGTAAAAAGAAGTGCAATTTTTTAAGTTTTGGTTCTATTACTTTTAATGCTTGAGACCAATTCTCCATTTTTGAAAAAATTTTTAGCTTGTCCACTTTTTCTTTAATTGCCTTGTAAAGTTCACTGTTATTTGTAGGTGTTCCTTCTACTTCTTTTTGTTTTTCCATTTTTGCAAATGCGGAACTGACTAATTTAAAGAACTCTTTCCATTCCTCTTCGCCTTCATTAGATTTAATTGCTTGTTTTGTAAATAAATCAACTATCTCTATCGCTGTAGCCCATGAGTGCTGAATTTTACTTCTAATTTGAATTTCAATAAGTAAATTATCATAGGTGTTTATTTTATCACTTTTGTATTTGTAAATTAAATGCACGCTTCTATATCCATCTTTTTTAGGATTTTTTATGTAATCTTTTTCCCTAACTTTTCTATGTTTCAACCCACGACTTTTCCGATAAATTTCAGTTAATTCATTTACTTTATCAACATCTGATAGCACAGACCTACATCCAGCAATGTCTTGCATTTGAGATAAACTCATAGTTTTTGTTTGTTCTCTTTTGAGTTTTTTTATAACGGATGGAACTCTTTTTAGTCGCTGAACAACTAAAGCATTCTCATCAACCTTTTTAGACATTTGCCTTAGTCTTGCTTGAAACGTATTCATAGGATACCCATGAGAGGAGCGCCAATTATTGAGAATAGTTAATGCTTCTTCTTTTGCTTCTTCCGTAGAATCTTTATTCATAAGAATGTGTCCTGCTCTGTCTACCTTTGCTTTTCTATATAGCGGTTTCGTCCAGGTCATACTTTTTAGTAATTGTGTGGGGTTTATAAACCCTTGCATGCGGAAACAATTAACGCATGCGAAGGTTTAAATACTACCTAAGTCTCAATATTGCATGCAACATAAAAATAGCATGCACAAATTAATAACTATCCAATTATAACTATGGAGATTTAAGATGAAAAAACAAAATATCAACTACGACAACAACGAAGCGAGGCAATGCTCAACGCTGGAATTGAGCCAATCTTAGACGGCTCAGAATTTTGGATACCGAGCCAAAACGATAAAGGCAAGAAATATAAAGTAACCATAAGCGGAAGTGATTATTTATGCCAGTGTCCAGACCATCAGCACGGAAACCTCTGTAAGCACATTCTACTACTGGAAGCTTTCCTAAGCCTCAAAAAGGAAGCAAAGAGACAACGAGCAGATGTTTCTACCCCCTGCCCTGATTGTTCTTCTCTAAGCTTACAGAAAGATGGAACACGAAAGACCACTTTAGGAAAGAAACCGAGATGGCTCTGTAACGATTGCGGAAAGAGATTTGTGAATGAACCTCTCCAAAAGATTAAAGGTAATATGGATATAGCCATTACTGCCATAGACCTTTACATGAAGGGAGTTTCCTATCGTGGAATTGCCGACAGCTTAAAGCAATTCTATGGATTAAGAATAACCCACGTTACTGTCTTGAATTGGGTGAATAACTATATGGCTATGATTAATCAGTATGTAGATACCTTACAACCAAACGTAAGTAATCAGTGGCACGCAGATGAGCAGTTTATCAAAGTAAAAGGTAAAACCGAATATGTCTGGAACGTACTGGACAACGAAACATGCTTCTTATTGGCTTCTAATCAAAGTAAGACTAGAAGCTCCGCAGACGCAAGAGAAACGTTCCAGAAGGCTAAGGCTATCGCTGGAACAAAGGCCACTACTGTAGTAACTGATGGACGTTTCAATTATTCAAAAATAGTTAAGAAAGAGTGGCTCTTATCAAAATAGGAATCCGCATAAACGGTATGTTTCAATAAAAACTAAAGATTGTAGTAATAACAACATAGAGAGATTTCACGGAACGTTTCGGCAACGTGATAAAGTGATGAAGGGGTTTAAGGGAAACCAGAAGCAATATGCTGAGAACTTTAGAACATATTACAACTTCATTAAGAAGCATGAAACTTTAGGAACTACGCCCTCGCAGAAAGCGGGGATTAATCAAAAGGCGGAATGGAAAGAACTTCTTACAAAGGCTCTTCAACAGCCGACAGTTACCAGCCGAGATTTAACAGCTAAGGATTAACCAGAACCTTCATGAAGGAATATTTATATACGTTCTTCCCCAAAAACAGTTGCATGGCAGAAAAAAGAGGCATCCTCGAAGTCCAAGGCATAACAAAACTTTACGGTACATTTGCTGCCCTTTCTGGCGTTACGTTCAATCTTCATCCTGGTGAGCTTGTCGCGCTTCTTGGTCCCAATGGCTGTGGAAAATCAACATTGATTAAAGTGATCGTGGGTTTTGAGTTTGAATCAGCCGGTAAGATAGTGTATGACAGCAAGGAATGGCGGGGCAAGGCAGAGCGCGTCAAGCAGGTAGGTTGGGCGCCGCAAGATGACTCATTCTATGGAAATCTGACGTTGTTTGAGAACCTTGTCTACTTCGGGGCGCTTTATGAAATACCCTGGGGGCAAGCAAAGCTGCGTGCTGATGAACTCTTGAAGCTGCTCAAGCTCGATCACAAACGCAACGCGATCTCCAAGACATTGTCCGGCGGCATGAAGCGCCGGTTGAACATGGCCTTGGCACTGATGCATGATCCAAAGATCCTGATCCTCGATGAGCCAGAAGCGGGTGTGGATCCGGTCAGCCGCGTAACGCTGTGGGAAGTGGTTGAGGAAGTCAAGAAGAAGGGCACTGCCATCCTGCTCGTCACGCATAACCTGATAGAGACCGAGCATTTGAGCGATCGGTTCGTGATCATGAAAGCGGGCACCGTCATTTTTGAAGATACTCCTAAGAGATTGCGCTCACGGTACCGCGGAAAGAATATCGAAGATGCATTTAAGAAATATGTTGAAGAACATTAGGGGCACAGAGCATGGGTAAACTTACTGCGCGATTGAATAAACTGCGCGTGATGCTGTTGCACGACTTGCTGTTGTTCTGGAGGGATCGAAAATCATTGATTCTCGTCCTTCTCACGCCTTTTGTGATTCTTTCAATCCTTATCAACATCTACAACTTTTCCGACATCGCGTCGACGATTCGAGGTGTGACGCTCGGCGTTTGCGATCAGGAACGCACGAACATCAACATCAGTTCAGAAATCTTTAAAGTCTCGCGTTTTGAAGGCGACTGTGATGAGCTTGTTGCACAGCGTGTTAAGCAAGGCGAATTTCGCGGCGGCCTGACGATTCCACCCGGCTTCCAGCGTAATGTCCAGTCTGGAAAGGGCGCTGTGCTTATGTTGTATCTTGATAACGCGAAGCCCACAACCGCAGTAGTAGTGCGGGACGCTGTCAAAGCATACGTTTCTGATCTTAACGAGAAAATTGGCCGAGAATTCATCCTCAACGCGTGGGAGAATCTCAATAAGCTCAATGATAATCTGAAGCTTCTTGTGAAAAATCTTGACGCGCTCTATCCAACTGCAGTAGTTGTGCAGAACCATCTGCGCGATACAGAAAAAAGCATCGCGCAGGAGAACTTGACCGCAATCCAGCAGACCCTTGATGACACACTGCTCTTGCTTGACAGTCTTGATGCGACTCTTGCAACGACTCAGTCCGCTATGGGAGTGATCACTGGCGGAATTTTAGAGGGAGGCATTGGAGGCAGGGGAGGCACGGGGGGCATTCCGTCAATGAACCTTTCTGTAGATGAGGACGTTCCTGAATTTGAGGTCTATGAGAACACTTCTTCCGAATTCAAAAGTGAATACTGCACAGGACGGCTTACGAATGCTACAGCGGAAGCTTGTTCGCTGGTGGTGCGGTCGGATAACCTCATGCAATCTTTATTCAAAAAAGCTCAAGCAGCGGAAAAACAGCAAGAGAATATCACTGCTTTAGCAAACAATGTTCTCAATTCTTCTGCACAGCTTCGCTCAATCATTGTGGTGGTGCAAGATCTGGTGAATGTTTCGGGAAATAAGTCGATGCAGGCACAGAAGGATCTCAAGAAGGCAAAGAAGTCCTTACAAGTGCTTGACGAACAACTTGCTGGCCTGCTAACCGATGTGAAATCATTAGAGAGTAATATCGGCGCGTATCTCAATCAGACAGTCACGATCACAGATGAACTTCGTAAAACGACTGTGGTGCTCGACCAATACACGAGCCGTGATCCGGCAGGCATACTGCGGCCAGTTACTGTTGAAAGCAGGGGCGCATTTGAAGCGAAAAGCGAGATCTTCTCCCGCATCCCTGCATTGATGAGCATCGTTTTGTTGTTCGTGACGCTGCTCATCGCCTCATCGCTGATCGTAAACGAGCGCAAGTCTGGAACGATGGCGCGAATTTTCCTGTCTCCAATCACGATGTTTCTCTTCATTTTTGAAAAGGCCGTCTATCTCTTTGTATTGAGTCTCCTTGAACTTGTAAGCATGTTTATTGCCATTGCAGTATTTGGTGTTGACATCACATTTTCAATTGATGTGCTGATCATTCTGCTAGTGGCTGCAGTGCTGTATCTCATGATGGGCATTTTTATTGGAGCGATCTCAAAATCAGAGAACACCGCACTTCTGACCTGCCTTGTAGTAGCATTTCCATTGATGTTCTTGTCAGGTGCTTTTTCGCCGATCGAATTGATGACCGGCATCTATCGCGCGCTGTCTCCATATCTTCCTCTCACTACTCACATCAACGCGCTTGAGAAAGTCATGATTTATGGCACAGGGCTTGACGCGAATGCACTCAATCTGATGGCAGGGATGATTATTATTTTCTATATCCTGTCGGTGTTGATAATCAGAAAGATGCCGACGCTACGGTAGGCGTCGTTCAAAAGCCCGTGAACCCCCTTAGGATGTGGGAGGAGGCCATCGCATCCAAATGCAGGGCTCTGTCCCGAATCTGCCGCTGCCACCCTGCGAGCTGAAACGATAAACAGGTTGCTTCAACATCCTCTCGGCGACAGGATGACAAGCACATTCACAGCGAGCGGTGCAGCGGCCGAGCGTAAGCGAGATTCGGGATAGAGCCCAAATGCAGAAAATACATTTATAGACTGTTAGGGCTTCAGATTCTTTAAACGGAAATAGAGGAAAGTTAGGAAAAAACGGAAGATTTATATAGATGTCGTGCCAAGGAAATGATGTTCACCTCAAAACCAAAAAACCAAACTCTTTTTGGGGTTTTGCGTGGATGTGTCCGTCTTACGGGGGTGGGGCGTTCATGTCCACCCAAACCTTTTTTACACTCAATCGTCCAAACCAAAAACCGGCCGATTGCGCATAGGCAACTTTGCGCACACGGATCGGAATTTTCATATTCACGTTAAACCTTAGGAAAAAGAGGAATCTTACCATTGCATTGAACGGGTGGTTTAGACTGCTGGCAATTGCAAGCAGGCCACTGGGTGGTCCCTATCGGCGAAGTAAATACGAGGTACATATTTAGAGACTACGGCATTGACCAACAAATCTTCTTGTATGGTCTTTTCTTCAAAGTTCATAGAACATTGATTATCCTTGCAAGAATGAGCGTGTTCTTTGCCGTACTTGCAGTCTACTGGTATCTCATTCTTACATATGTTGTGGGATGGTATGAATCGTCAATACATCTACTCGCGAGTGTAGGATCTATTGTAGGATCTATATTTCTAAGTGCACAAGGAAAGCAAAGCGGAGTTCTTGAGCCCAAGTTTGACAGTTTCTTGATTATTTCACTGAAAAATGGCGTTTGACAGAAGCAAAGATTTCCGCGTTTTCTCAAGAAAATTCAGGTTATTCCTTGATTTTTGCAGCAAATCAGTTCATTTGTGGCGTCAAAGTTGGAG
>JACQXV010000037.1 GCA_016208715.1 Candidatus Woesearchaeota archaeon
GCCGATTCTCGTCGGAAAATCTTTCATTTTCTTGCTTTTGACCGTTCATAACTAGGAAACTCCCGCTAGGCCCAGAGACCGGCCGTCCAGAGGGAAAGGGGCATTGAGATCAACGCCGCCTAAAGTTTTCTGGGCGGCCACACCCGCCCTGCCGATTGTTTCTTGACGCGCGACTTCCTGGGCCGTGGGCAGGCCGCGCATTTTAAGGGAATTGGCGAAGCGGAAGGAGAGGTTTTCGGCATGTTTGACAGATTCGCCCCGAGCCATATCCGTTGGTGACCTTCCTTTTTCATACCACCCAATGTCTTGGTAATAATCCCATTTCCCATCCGGATTCTGAACAATAATAGATTCTCTAACCTTGTCTGGATTTTCTTGGGTGCCCGTAGCATGGACAATGCGGCACACCTTCCTGCCTGATCCTTCATAGCCGCAATTGTCCACAAAGCCAGTGTGGTCAATATCGGAATTGCCGCCAAGAACCGGGCTCCAATCCAAAAAGAACACATCCCCTGGCTTAGGTTCATTGGTTATGGCGCCAGAGATTTTTTGGGCTTCCTTGTAATAGGTCGCAGCGCTCTTGTCTTGATAAGTAAAACCGTTAAAAAGAATCCTATGGATCAATCCGCTGCAATCAGTTCCATGCAAACTGTTTCCTTCCCACTCGTAGGGTCGGCCAATGAATTGACGTATGGATTGACGAGTGGCGCCGCGAGTCCACTGGAGCTTATAATCATAGCTTGTGCCAGGATTAAAAGCCCTGATAGCATCGCGGTTCCAGTGAACTGTTTTTAAGCATTCCTGCTGCCTTTGAGGTTCAAAATAAACGCTGCGGCACATGGCAGCATCCGGGGACCCATAAAGAGGAAACTCTCCAAGCAAAAGGCAGGTGATTGTAAAAATGACTGTCCATTGTTTCATGGGCTTTATTTTTCCTTTAAATCTTCAAAAGGGTCGCTTTTTCTTAGTCGTTTTATAAGCTCGCGCCTTTCGTCGGGGACTTTAAGGCAGTCAGGGTGGTCGTCGGGGGGCCAGTAATCCGGACCAGGTATGTAAACCCATTTCTTTTTCTGGTCATCCCAGTTGTTAGCGTCTTGGGGGCGCGGACCTGCTATAAAATCTTGTTTGTAAACATTGCCGGAAGTCCAGTAAAAATAAAATCCACCGATGATTCCTAGTTCTGGGAAAAGGCCAGTTGGTTCAAACCCAGGGGTGGAACAAAATTTAACCCGTCCAAAACTGAATTGATAATAATTGCTGTTATCCATAATGCCCCTGGCCCAATCTTCTTCTTTTTTAAAGTCCTTTGAAGGCTTAAGCCAATGTTTTTGCGGGGTGTAGATTCCTTTTCTGTCCGCCCCGAGGAGAAGATTCCATTTTTGGTTATCCCATTCATATTCATAGATGTAAAGCCGCCGGGTATGCAGGACGGCGCTATCATGAGCCTCTGATATTTTCATTCTCTGCCATGTTTCAGCAAAGATAGCATCCGGCTTTTCATTGTTGTTTAAGTTGGCATAGACGATGAAGTAAGGATAGGTGGAAATCTCAACGGAAAGAGGGACTGCTCCCTCAGGCGCTCTTTCACCGGTTTGATCCATATAGCTTAAAAGCTCTTTTTTCCAGTCCTCGATGGTGTATGGCGCAGGCTCCGGGCTTTTGGTTTGCTGGGCTGGCTTTTGCTGGCAGGAGCATAAGGCCAGGAAAACAAACAATTCGAAGAAAACGCTGATTTTTGAAAAGCGCATGAATAGTTATTTTACCAGCCGCAGTCTATCGCAAAAAGGGCCTAAAGCCCTAAAAGTCTTAGGTAATAAGGCCCAAGTGAAAAATAGGGCGAAAGTTTAACCCACGGTAACTTTTTAGTTTGCAACAGAAAAATATG
>JACQXV010000129.1 GCA_016208715.1 Candidatus Woesearchaeota archaeon
AGCGATTTAAATAATAAGACTAAATTTATTGCTTCCATAGATGCTGTCGATGGCACAGATTTAGTGGTTAAAGGATTCTATAATTGGTGTACGGCGATATATTTTTTTGGCTCATCGTGTAGATGAGTGGGTAAAACAAGCGGCTTTTCTGGCAGGAAATGCATAACTGACGATGGTTTGAAGATTTTAAAAGAGGGGAAAAATCTGGCATGATAATAGGATGCAAAAAAAGAGGCGACTATTGGATGAATATCGATTCCCCGGATTTCATCCACTGGCCGACATTAAGGGGATATTTGGAGACCCTAAAGCACGAGTTATCGTTCTTCAGCGGACTCAAAAAAAACAGTTTGTGGATGTTGCGGCACGAAGCATCAAAGTTATTACGACAAGAGGATACGGCTTATACGGGATTTACCTTGCGGAGAGATGCGAATTTATCTGCAGGTGGAAGTTCGGCGAGTATGGTGCCGTATGTGCGGGAAAGTGAAGAGAGAGAAGCTGGATTGGGCTTTGGACAGCCGGTTTTACACAAAGAGGTTTGCCTATGTAGTGGGACGGAAATGCCGGAGTATGACCGTGCAGGATGTGGCAAAGGAATACAAGCTGGATTGGCATACGGTAAAAGAGTTGGACAAACAGTACATGCAGGAGCAACTTCGGAGAGCGCCGAACCCTGCTCCGGAAATGATAGGAATAGACGAAGTGTCGCTGAGAAAAGGGCATACGTATCGGATAGTGGTAAGCGACTTGGTGAAGCGGCGGCCCATATGGTTTGGAGGGGAAGATCGTTCGGAGGAGAGCATGGACAAGTTCTATCAGGAGCTTGGCCATAGGAAAGCAGCAAAGATACGGTTAGGAGTAATGGACATGTGGAAGGCATTTGAGAAATCCACTAAGAAGAACGCTCCTCATGCAGCAATACTGTATGACAAGTTTCATGTGATGAGGCATTTAGGTAAGGCTCTGGATAAAGTTCGCAAAGAGGAATATGCCCGGCTTGCAGGTAAGGATCGTAGTTTTATCAAAGGGCAGAAGTATACGCTTTTATCCAACCGGGAGAATCTGACATTGGATGCACGCAAGGCATTGCGGAAACTATTAGCAGCGAACAAGCGCCTGAACACGGCCTACTTGCTGAAGGAAACATTTGGACAGTTATGGGATTACCAGATGGAAGGATGGGCAAGACGGTTTTTTGATAATTGGAAAGCATCGTTAAAGTGGCAGCGATTAAAGTCATATGAGAAGTTTGCAGCAATGATAGAGCGGCACTGGGCTGGGCTTGCAGCATATAGCAACCCTGAGAACAAAGTTTCGCTTGGATTCGTTGAAGGTTTTAACAACAAGATTAGGGTTATCCAGAGACGGGCGTATGGGTTACGTGATGAGGAGTATCTGAGGCTGAAAATACTGACTTGCATGTTGCCGGAGATATAGAAAAGTGCTCAAAACTACCCACACGATTACGCGAAGACCCACTTTTCCTATTACTGATTTTGTCTCTGTTGTTGGCGGCTGCGCCGTCCCACGCACAACTCGACCTCGAAAAGGAGGTACTTATAA
>JACQXV010000136.1 GCA_016208715.1 Candidatus Woesearchaeota archaeon
ATGGAAACCGGCCTTGGGAGAGGCCGAGTTTCCCATAGCGAGGAAATATTATAAATATTATATTCAATAGTTGTTATGGTTGTTTGTGGTGCTGATTGTGCTGGTCGAGCTTTTTAATAATGCCTTATGATAATAAGATTCATATAGAAGCGATAGTATTTGCTCTTTTGAGTTGAAAGAAAAGGGGGGCGCGTACATGGATGATGCTGCAATAGATCCTGATGAGAATGCAAATTCTCAGCCACCGCTTTCTAAGCCGAGTCCGAATGTGCAGAAAATAAGTAAGCACGATCAGCAAGAGCTTCGCAAGCAACAGCGAGAACTCGCGCGGCAGCAGGGAAAGGAATCGAATTACGCATCGACTGCGAAGAAAAAGGTGATAATGTATTCTGTCGTCATCGCCGCGATCATTACTGTTGCAGTCGTTCTTTACATTCAGTCTGGCAAAGTGGAGTTTGAAGAGATACAACTGGGCGATCACCCGACGATCGGGCCAGACGGCGCGCCGGTCGTGTTGGCAGTGTTTGGTGATTATCAGTGTCCTTTCACGAAGAACTACTGGTTCAAGATCCAGCCAAAGATTCAAGATAATTATGGTAAGAAAGTCCGGATAGTGTTCTTGCCGATGCCTACGGGACGTCACCGCAATGATCGCATTTCTGCGCAAGCGGCATACTGCGCTGAAGAGCAGGGCAAATGGTTTGAGTTCACGCAAAAACTTTTTGAGCGGCAGGGCCAGGCAGATCGCCCAACATTGGACGCGTTCGCTCCGCAAGTGGGGTTAGACGCTGGCAAATTTGAGGAGTGCATGAATTCTGACGTGTACAAGAACAAAGTGGATAATGACTACGCGTACGGAAAATCCATCAGTATTGCAGTAACCCCGACGGTGTTTGTCAACGGAATCAGGCTTGCGGGCGAATACCCGTACGAAGAGTATAAGAAAGCTATCGATTACGCGCTTGCTAATAAGTTGCCAACTCAGTGATGCGCTGAAGCAATGACAACAGATTTGGTCGATACCCCGCAACTTGCTGCAATTGGGTAGGATCTGAAGCATAGCGGCAGGATTCTCATTATGAACTTAATCAACCAGCACCAGAGGAAATACATTGCCCTTCTAATGAATGTAATTCTTTTGTTTCTTCTTTTCGCTGTTTCTGTTTCTGCAGTTCAGCTGCCAGTAGGCGTTCAAAAACTTATTGAATACTCATCCCAACGCGCACAGTACGTCTCGTTTCTCGTCGCTTTTCTTGGCGGAGTGCTAAGCGTGGTCTCGCCGTGCGTTCTTCCCGTGCTTCCAGCTTTTTTCGCGGTGTCGTTCAAGGAACGTGAGGAGATCACGAAAAAGACGATCTTGTTTTTCTTCGGGATGGCGTCAGTCTTTGTGCTCCTCGGCGTCCTCTCAGCCATCATCGGCACGCTGGTTTTCGCGGCGTATCGTCAACAAGCCGCGCTCATCGCGGGGATCATTTTGCTTTTCTTCGGATTGTTCGTCATCCTCGGCGGCGGATTTCGTTTACTCTCGTTTTCGCCAAAGCCTTCGCGCACCAATTTTGGAATCTTTGCTTTTGGCGCGCTCTTTGCTGTCGGGTTCACGCCGTGCATCGGCGTGATCCTGACAAGCATTCTTTTCATTGCTGGAAGCAGTGGCAATCTTGCGTACGGCGGTCTTTTATTATTCGCGTATGCGCTCGGATTCGCGATTCCTCTTTTTATCCTGGCCTTCTTCTACGATAAATATCATTTATCAGAGAAAGCATGGATTAAGGGAAAAAGTTTTGAGTTCACGGTTTGTGGACGAAAATTTGAAACTCACACGTCTAGTATAATTGCGGGCGCGGTCTTGATATTCTTCGCGATTATTTTTATTGTTTACAGGAATACGGCAGCATTCAACACGATTGATCCGCTCGGCACAAAGCAGTTATTCTATAACTGGAATAATTGGCTGCTTGATCTTCAGGTGCCAAGGCTTCTAGGCAACCTTATAGGAGCGGCATTGATTGCAGCATTTGCAATATTTGCCTGGAGGCAATTTCGGAAAAATCATTCCAAAAAGAACGTTGAAAAATGAGGTGTTTATTAAGTTCCACGTTAACTAACCAGCGTCTCTTTTCACAAGTTTTAAATACTACTTACTTTACATTGTTTGTAAAACTTCGCGGCGGCACAATTCGAGACAGAGCAGCAATAATCACAATCTTTAAATAAGTGAGGCACGCGGGCCAAAGTCTGGAAAAGAATAAATAATTAATATCATAAAAATCCGCCGCAGGCGTTCCACTCCGCACTAAAGTGCGGAGTTTGACGGAACGCCTGCTTTGATAGGCGGATTTTTAGGATGCCAAAAACTTCGCCCTGAAGGGCGGGGTTTTGAACCCCACACAAAAACCTCTGGCGAAGTTTTTGTGCATAACGCCGAATATAAATAATTAATCGGATTTTATTATGTTCGGTGAATAGAAACAACAATAACAAACAACAATAACAATAATGAAGCCTACAATGAAATCTGTAAGAGCACTAAGGGGTGTTTCTGATAATTTGGTCGTTGTACTCATTGCCCTGTTTGGTGTTCTCCTACTCGTCAATCAATATTACCTGTCATCTGTCGTTGCGGTGCTTGGATCGCCTTCAAAGTTCACAACGGGTTCTGCGGTCAGTTTCTTATCATTCAAAAGCAAGGGCGGCGACTTGACAGATGTGGACCTTTCGGCAATCAAGTCAACGGGTCACTCGGTTGCTGCAGTCTTTCCAGTGGACAAGATCAAGACGCAGCAGGATGCAGTCGATATCATGATTCCTTCCGGAACTCCCGCGTACGGCGCGCAGCTCGGCGTCTCGTTTGATGACCCTGTTCCGTCTCTCGCGCGTCTCGCGCAGATTTTTACGGAAGTCCAGATGACTCCTGAACAGAATCAGCGCTGGCTCAATCTTGTCTTAAAGCCCGTTGGCATCTCTTGTGAGTACTGCTGCGGCGTTGGGCCGATTGGGGCCACAAGTGATGGGAGATCAAAGTGTGGCTGCCAGCACAATCCCGCCTTGCTCGGGCTCTCGAAGTGGCTTGTTGTGAATACAGACATGAACGATGCAGAAGTGTTGCGAGAGACTCTTCGCTGGAAAGCATTGTTTTTTCCAAAGAACATGGTCGAGCTTGCCATGCAGGTCGCTGGCGGCGATACATCAAAATTGGAGAACTTACCAGGGATGGTAGGAGGCTGCTAAGATGAATAAAAATTTAGTTTTAGCTCTTGTGCTTGGTGTGCTCATACTCATCGCGGTTGTACAGGCGGTACAGCTTTTTGGGCTCAAGTCAAAGGTGAGCAGCGGTGGATTGACTTCATCAGTCAAAACAGGCGCGGCTTCACCGGATGGCGGTGCTGGTGGGGTTTCAGCACCAAAGAGCCTTGACAATCTTCCAAGCATGGTTGGCGGCTGTTAAAGCTAATTTTTGGTATTTATTTTTTATCAGTTTTTTAATCAGTTTTTTATCTAGTCAAAGTCAAAAAGGAACAACGGGTGATATTGATGCAACACGTAAAGACATTAATTATTCTAAGCCTGCTTGTGGGCTTATTTGTTGTGGCCGGATGCTCGTCTAAAGAGAATTTTGGATCTGGCACAGGTTACGCAACATACCAGCCGCCATCAGCGCCAAGTGCTGGAGGCTGCGGTGTGACGGCTCCTGTAGCAGCGGACAGTGCTCCCAGTGTCGAGCCTTCATTGGGCGCGTAACTCGTTCATTGTTTTTTCATTCGTTCATTGTTTTTCGTTAATTGTTTTTTATTGTTTATTTTTTGACACTTTATTTTTGACGGTTTAATTTTTGACATTTATTGCAAGGTTTACATTGCGGGTGATTTCATTGGAAAAAGAGAGCAGCAAATCAAGCAGCATCCCTGAGAAAAAACAGTCTATGGCAAATTCTCAAAGTCATGCGCACGATGCGCGTTTGCACGATACGGCAAGTGTCCGCAAACATCTTGACAAACATCTCGACATTCATTCATCGCGTAAGCAGCATGCAGCCAGTCATGAAAAGACTCGTGAAACGCCCAATCATTATGCGGGTTTGCTTATTTCTCTCATTGCTGTTCTCGCGCTCATTGTGGTTTACAATTTTGTAGTTATGCAATCATTAAATAAGAAGGTATCAGTAGATGTTGAAAAAGCACAAGAAGCCGCAAAGCCTGCGCTGATTTCGCTTACAGCGATCTATCCGACGGATTGCGCCGTGTGCAAGGATCTTACGACAGCAGTTCAGCAGGTTAAGAAACTGAACGTGAATGTCACGTCTTCACAGGACTTTGTCGCCGGTTCTCTGGACGCGCAAGCATTGATAGAAAAGTATGCGATCAAAAAGCTGCCGGCCTTGCTCATAAAAGGGGATGTTGACAAACTTGCACAGGCGGGGCTTGAAAAGAGGGAGGGCGCGCTTATTTTTGCAGACCCAGAGCCCCCTTATTACGATCTTGAACAGGAGGAGGTCGTCGGGGACATCATTGTGACAATCGTCAAAGATTCGCGCTGTGCACAGTGCAGTAATCTCATGTCGCTGGTCGCTCAACTTGAAAAAGGCGTCGGCATTGTAATAACCGAGACCAAGCAAGTCGAGCTCTCGAGCAGTACTGGCCAGCAGCTGGTGCAGCAGTATGGCATTAAGCAGGTTCCTGCATTGTTGTTCTCAAGCGATGCATCAGCGTATCCTCTGATCGTCCAGGCGTGGCCGCAGGTCGGCACAGTCGAAAGTGACGGAACGTACGTCTTGCGTCAGCAAAACCCGCCATACATGGAGCTTCCTTCAAGAAAGATCGTTGGGCTCGTCAATGTTGTCTATCTAACGGACAAATCTTGCACTGCGTGCTACGATGTGAACAATCACCGCCAGATCCTTACTGGGTTCGGGATGAGTTTTGCCAAGGAAGAGACTGTTGATGTGTCCGCCGCGCGCGGCGCAGGGCTTGTGAAGCAGTACACGGTCACGAAAGTGCCGACCATCGTCATTTCAGGCGACGTGAGCGCCTATCGCGGGTTTGACGACATCTGGAAGCGCGTCGGCTCAATAGAGTCTGATGGTTCCTACGTGTTCAGAAACATGGAAGCAATGCGTGGCGCAGTGTACAAGGACCTTTCGACAGGAAACGTCGTCACAGCAGAGACTCCGACACAATAGCTGCTGCAGTTCACCGTGCCGCAATCGCCCAGCTGTAATTAACTAGCAACACAGATTAACTACAGGTTAACTAGTAACGCAGATGTCACTCTTCCTGTCGCGTTTTCCGTTCTGTCTGGCATTCAGAATGCCGGATAGGCACGTGAATACCGAGAGCACTGCGATTAAAGCATGGCAACAGCAATTCATCGCATCAAGGGAGCGGCGCGTGCCAAGAGAAATGCACAAAAGCAGGAACGCTTGAAGTTATTCTTTACGATTGCAGCAAGCATCGTGCTGCTGCTTTTTCTTCTGAATATGCGTCCAATAGTGAATGCGCTTGGGCTTGTTGATAAGGAGCGTTACAAGTGCCCGCGTTCTCTGGGCAGCGAGTCTGCGAATCTTGAGATAAAATATTTTGATTCGGCATTCTGTTTGTATTGCATTCTGGAAGAATCAGTGCTGCAAACCATGCTCGAAAAACGCGGAAATCTTTTTGCTCTACACAAGTACGACACGTATCGCTGTCCTGGCGAGTTTCGGAAGTACGATTTCGTGGCGGTCCCCTCTTTTGTCTTTATCGTCAAGAATGAATCTCGCGAGTACAAGATCCAAGGGTATATAGATCAGGCGAAATTTGAGGAGATTGTCTGCGAATTGAGCGGGGGATGCCAAGCATGATCTTAGAGTTAGTGTATGCATTTGCGCTCGGCCTTTTAAGCATCGCAAGCCCGTGCGTCCTCGTCATGATTCCTGTAATTCTGTCCTATGTAGGATCCGACACGAAAAAAATAATTCTATTCTTTGCAGGCCACACGCTCATTTTTGTTTTGTTAGGTGTTATTGCAGCTTTGACTGGTAAATTGCTTACAGTGGCATTAGGTCGTTACCTCTATCTTGCCGCAGGCGCCTTCACACTCTTCTTTGGCCTTGCGCGGTTTGGAGTGGTTTCCCTTCCGATGCCGCAAGTATGCCATCCAAAGAAGAGCAAGTCATCGTTTGTGCTAGGTCTCTTATGGGGCTTGATTTGTCTTGGCTGCCTTGGGCCGTTGCTTGCAGCAGTGCTGATATTTGTTGTTGCAAAAGCAGCAGTGGTTCCGGGAGCGCTCATTATGCTCTCGTATGGAATCGGCTTCAGCATTCCTTTTGTCATCCTTGGATGCATTCTTACCGATAAAAGCTTAAAGAAGCGATTGCTTCATAAAGAAAAAGCCCTCCAGATCATTTCCGGCTCGCTGTTGCTGGTGGCTTCGGCGTATTTATTGTATCTTGGCCTGCTGGGAATATAGGAATATAGGCTGGGAATATTAGTATTGTTGGTAGGATTGTTGGCTTGTGAGTAAAGGTGGCAAAGGATGAGGCAGCAAAGGATGAGACGGCAAAGGATGAGACGGCAAAGGATGAAGAATCCAAAATCCAATCGCGGCAAACTGTCGGGCGTTGACAACAATCAACGCTTGCGTGCGCGTGTGGTGATCCTTGTTTTGCTCTTGGCACTGAGCATCTTTAGCGCCATCGTTATCGCATTGAACAAAGGGACAATTATTAAAGGGTTGGGAGAAAATAATAAAGAGTACACGTGCACTGATGGAATCTGCGCAACGTGCACGATAGACGGCAGTGTATGCAATTGTGGCCCTGTTGACTGCGTGTGTGGAGTTAAGAGAGTGGAGCGC
Organism: Candidatus Woesearchaeota archaeon; assembly: GCA_016208715.1. Lineage (GTDB taxonomy): Archaea > Nanobdellota > Nanobdellia > Woesearchaeales > UBA11576 > JACQX01. The sequence goes on from JACQXV010000136.1 coordinate 6,832, forward strand.
GAGGTGTGCGAAATTGGATAAGCAAGATAAACAAAAAACGTCGCAAGGTCTGCAACAAAAGAAACAAGAAAAGAAGACATCTTACGTGTGGTGCATGCGGGCCGGGCTCATCATCTCTCTCATCGCGCTTGCCATCATCACGACAATCATCTACCTAAAGTACCAGCAGGCGATGGACGAGAATTTGCGATGGGCTACACACGTTTCAGATCTTCGTGCTCTTGCAGGCATTGGCGAACTGGGCAGCACGCACGAGCACCTCGCGGTTCTTTTAGTTGTGAATGAAAAGCCGCTTGATCTCTCACAACAGCGGTACCAGCTTCGCAGCCGTTTTGTGCACCTCGAAGATGGCGTGGGCGGCGTTATCCATAAGCACGCGACAGGAATTACGGTTGTGCAATTCCTTTCAACGCTCAGGATCGATTTGAGCCGCCAGTGTTTGACGCTTGATAGCGGTAAGAGTTATTGTACTACAAAATCGAAGCAAGTGAGAATGTTTGTCAATGGAGAGCCGTTGACTGACCTTGGAATGTACGAACTTATGGACGGGGACGATGTTCTTCTGATCTATGGTGAGGAAGAGGAAGACGTCTCAAAATATCTTAATGAACTCAGTATGATTAAACAGGAGCATCGCGAGCATTATTTTGAACACGAAGCCAAACAAACGTTGTCCGAGAATGAGCACTAGCATGAGCCGGGCGAAAAAGATGCTAGTAAGATGCAGACGGCTCTGTCCATTGCGACACTGCTAAACAAACACGAGAGAAACACGAGAGCTTTAACGAGAGCTTTATTAATAAGAAGTCAGCATTTACACGTGGAGCTTTCAGAACTTTAAGAAATAACTGTGATTAGTACAATGGTTTGTAAAGATTACCTGGGTTTAGATGGTTTAGATACGGGAGTTTATGAAGATGTTCATCCACAACATTGATCCGGTAGCATTCCGGCTGGGGCCGCTTGAGGTTCGCTACTATGGAATTATTTTCGCGTTCGGCTTTATTCTGACGCTCCTCTATCTTGAGCATCTGCGCAAGAAAGGAAAACTCAACCTGAGCAAAGACGACGTGTATGATCTTCTCTTGTACGTCATCGTAAGCGTTGTCGCCGGCAGCAGGCTGGGTGAAGTTATTTTCTGGGAACCTTCCTACTATCTTTCCAATCCGTTCAAAATCTTTGCAGTGTGGGAGGGAGGGATGTCCTTTCATGGCGGCCTTATTGGAGTTATAATTGGTGCATGGTTATTTTCAAGAAAAAGTGCAATCACAAAGAAGATTTCATTTCTGGGGCTCGCGGATGCTATCGCGGTCCCCGCAGCGTTCGCACTCGCATTAGGCAGGCTTGCGAATTTTATCAACGGAGAGTTGGTGGGAACCAAAACCGGCCTGCCATGGTGCGTGAAGTTTTCAGGGTACGACGGTTGCAGGCATCCTGTGCAACTGTACGCGTTTGCGGGCCGCTTCATAACTGGTTTGTTCGTTTGGTACGCTTCGATAAAGAAACACGCGGAGGGATTTCTTTTTGTGAGCGTTGTTTTTTTCTTTGGCTTTGGAAGATTCGTGACCGATTTTCTGCGCGATGACCCTAGGCTGTTCGGTTTAAGTACCGGCCAGTACTTGAGTGCTGTCATGATGCTTGTTGCTGCTTATTTCCTGTTTACGCGCTACAAAGAAGACGTGAAGCGTGTGTTCGTTTGAGTGAAGCGTGTGTTCGTTTGACGTATTGCTGATGTCATAAAAATCCGCCGAAAGCACCCTACCTCGGGCTAAAGCCCTAGGCTTGACGGGCACTTTCTTTGACTGCGGATTTTTAGGACGCCAAAAAAGAGCCAACGCCCTAAAGGGCAGGGCTATCTTTTTTGAGCGTATTGCTGGAGATTGTGATGGCGGGGAACTCGATTGCGAAGAACTGCGGATCAAAGGCGCGGTTGATGGCCGCGTTCATGATTGTTCTTGTTGGCGGATCGCTTTCTGGCTGCGCTCCAAAGCTTGCTGTGCCACAGTTTTCTGAATCTCTTCTTGACAAAGGGAGCATTGAAGGACTCCCTTCGACAGAGAAACTGAATCAGTCAGATGTTCGAGTTCCGCTTCCAACTCCATTCAAGGAGGCTTTTGAGCTGGAACAACAACAGGAGGCAGTGTCATCGACAGGAAAATTGACAGGAAAAAGTCGCAGGGAATCTGCAGTTGAGAAGGAATCCCAAAACCAAATACGTTTAAGTGTCAATGTCTACAAGTATGCCTTTGAACCCGATACAATCACCATTCCATACGGCAGGAACATCACGATCACGTTCCAGAGCATGGATGTACGCCACGGGATCGCAATCCCGGATTTTGGCATCAACGAGCCCATACCAGCGGAGGATTTTGTGCGAGTGCATTTTGAGAGCACGAAACGCGGGACGTTCCCCTTCTTCTCGTCCGTCTACAGCGGTCCAGAATACAAAAACATGAAGGGTACGATAACGATCATTTAGGTGGTTATTTTAGGTGGTTATTATTTCGATGCAGCATGCTATAATAACAAGAATGAAGCGATCATCTCTTGGCGATTCATTCGCTGCTTTCGTCAATCATCCAAAGCAGATTGGAACCATTTTTTTGTTTCACCTGCTTTTCGTCGCCGTCATAGTCGTTCTTAATAAGCTGATCGCTTCCTTTTTTCCAAATGATCAGGTTCAGTTTCAGGCCCTGCTGAGGTCATTGCAGCCATACTTTATTTTTTTGATGTTGGGAATGGTCGCATACGTTCTGGTTTCAATATTCATCTACTCATTTTTCAAGTATTGCATCATGGACTCTATAAGTGAATTAAGTGAATGCCACGAAGGCAAGAAAGCACGCTGGACAGAATTTGGTTTCTCTAGGCTGGGTTCTTTTTTTGGCTTGAATCTTCTCATAATCTTGATATTCTCAGCACTGCTGGCGTTCTTTTCTTTCTTGTTCATCATGAGCGTGAGGGTAGAATACATCGTGCTGATCCGCAACAGCCTGTTGTTGCTTATCGGCATTCTGGCGTACTTCTTCATCGGTGTTGGCCATTCATTCTTCTTTCATGGGTGCTGTGCGCGCCGTTCGATGGTCAAGACATATCGCCTCTGTGTTGAGAAAGCCGGACGATTAATTCCCCTCCTCCTGACAACAATCGTTAGTGCGGGTGCGTTGTGGATGCTGTATTTGGGAGTCGACTGGCTTCTGATTCGGCTGTTCGGGAAGATTAGCGGGACAATTACTGCTTTCACGGCGTACCAGATAGCGACTGTAATCGTTGCATTCTTGCTTGCTGTGCTGCTTTTGACATTTAATCAAGTATATTTTTTCAGAATCGTGGCAAGAGAAGAACAAAAGGTGTATTAATGGAATGAGGGGTAAAATCTGAGCCAGAAAATACTGGTCTGACTTGAAAAAGAGGCTTACTGAGGAAGGTTTTGAGTTGTCCGCAAAAATCGGACAGTTGAAGATCCGGTAAATCTTAGCTGCGAATCTTATCTGGCTGAATTCGCTTAATGTAAGACTTATTTCATACCAATGAAGGAAAAGGTTTAAAAAGACAAAACACATTATTTCAAAAAAGACAAGGATTTGCCTCTATTTAGCGCATTAAAAGAGACAGTAAATCCTTCGTATTGCCCGGGGTCCTTTTTCCAAGGATTGAGATTGAAAATAAAGTTGTAAAAAGAGGAATCACATGGCGCCGCCTGCAGAAGGAGTTCGTAGCATTAAGAAGAAGTTTGACGAGTTGCGAGCCGAACTTCATAAAGTGATTCTTGGACAGGATGAAGTCATTGACCAAATTCTTGTAGCAATTCTCTGTGACGCGAATGCACTGCTTGAATCGTATCCCGGCCTTGGAAAGACTTTGATGTGTAAAACGATGGCTCAAATTCTTGATCTTGAGTTTAGTCGAATCCAAAGCACGCCAGACCTCATGCCTTCTGACATTACCGGCACGTACATCATTGAAGAAAAGAAGGGTGAGAAGGGCTTTAAGTTCCAGGAGGGTCCAATCTTTGCAAACATCATTCTTTGTGACGAGATAAACCGTGCCACGCCAAAGACTCAGAGTGCGTTGCTTGAGGCAATGCAGGAAAAACAAGTGACAGTTGGCAACAGCACGTTCAAACTTGATACGCCTTTCTTTGTGCTTGCAACACAGAACCCGATTGATCAGGAAGGAACGTACCCTTTGCCCGAGGCGCAGACCGATCGTTTCCTCCTCAAGATAAAGGTGACATATCCTGATCCGAAGACAGAGATGGCGATAGTTGATCAATATAGCGGCAGGCTTCCGAAGACGGCTGTGTCGAAAATTCTTGGCAAAGAAGCGATTAAGACGCTCCAAGCGTACGCTCGAGAAGTTCCCATTGCTGACGACCTGAAAAGAAAGGCGGTGAGTATTGTGACGTCGACTCGCGAGAATAAGGAATTGATCGAATATGGAGCTTCTCCGCGTGCATCGATTGGCCTGATTCTCGCTGCACGGGCGCGAGCGCTCTTGAATGGAAGGAGCTTTGTGGCAACTGAAGATATAAAGGCGATGGCGTACCCGGTTCTGAGGCACCGCATTATCCTCAGCTTCAAGGCAGAGCGTGACGGCAAGACTACTGATGACGTGATTACGCAATTATTGAAATAATCGTATTTGTTTAGCTACTCACATCGCAGCGTCGCCACGACGCTCGCTGTGTAAGTTAAGCCGCTTACCGAACCGAGAATCGTGCGAGACGATGTGAAAGCCGTTAGCTCGCAGGTCGGTGGCGACGCTTGCTAAACAAATACAAATAATCGTATTTGTTTATTATATTTATTACTATCGTATTTGTTTAGTACTTCCATCGCAGCGTCGCCATGACGCTTGCTGTATACGTAAAGCTGATTAAAGCAGTAGTTGAGGATCATTCATGATCGATACAGGTTTTCTTCGGCAACTCGACCGTTTTGATATCGTTCTTAAAAAAAGAGTTCTCTCCGCATACTCTGGGCAGCGCCAGTCAAAAAACCTGGGGGCGGGAGCCATATTCTTTGATTACAAGGATTACGTTCCCGGCGATGATTTTCGGGCAATCGACTGGAATGTCTACGCTAGAACTGAGAACTTCTTTGTCCGCCGCTACGAAGAAGAGCGCAATGCGAGCATCCACGTGATCGTCGACTCTTCCGCGAGCATGGATTTTGGCGCAAAGATCACGAAGTATGAGTACTCATCGATGATCGCGATCGGGTTTTCTTACATGGCGCTTCGCAACAATGAGCGCTTTGAAGTTTCAACGTTTGCAGAGAAGCTGAACCTGTTCCGTTCAAAGAAAGGAGTGAGCAAGCTTGCAGGCACTGTTGATATTCTAAACAGGATCGCCCCGAAAGGGCACTCGAAATTCCAGGAGTGCCTTGAACAGTATAAGCAAGGCATCAGAAACAAGAGCTTGATCATTATTATCTCGGATTTTCTTTTTGATGCGCACGAGCTTGAAGCAACGCTAACGCGTTTTCGGCGCAATGACGTTATAGTAGTTCAAGTGCTTGACAAGAGCGAACGTGACTTTCTGCTCGAAGGCGATATGATTTTGGAGGATTCTGAGACCGGCAACTCGTTGCGCACAACGATCACGAATCGGCTCGTCGAGAATTACGCGGACAGCCTTCTCGACCACATATACGCCTTGAAGAGCATTTGTGATGGGTTTGACGCAAAATTTCTCTCTGTTTCTACAAGCACACCAATCTTCGACACGTTCTATACGCTGCTTGGTGAAGGAATGGAGATGATTCTGTAGGGTCGTCCGACAGTCTGTCGGGCGTCTACAAAATAGGTATTTGTTTAGTTGCTCCCATCGCCGCGTTGCCACCGACCCGCAAGCTGGCGACCAGACACCTACAAAGTCATCTGACTCTTCAGTGTCAGTCATCCTACTTTGATCTTTTGCCTTGCCTGTTTCTTGTTTGCGGCGCCCCGATGCCAGTGCAATTGCACCGTCTTGTACGCGAGCACCCGTGAATAGAAGAAGACTGGAAAGAAGAGGATCGTCCCAGTAATGACGAGCACCCATGTGTTGAACCCGAGCAACCTGAGTACGAAGTCAACGTTGAGCATGAGTACGAGAAAGAAGAGCCCTGAAGGAAGCACCTTGGTGAATTTCGTAGTGCCGAACACGAACGCATCCTTGATGTTCTGATACGCGCTTTTGTTATTCATGCTGTAACATAATGCTCCAAAATACCACGTGATAGACATCAAAATAATGAAAAGGAGGTTTATCGTCTCACGGGTCATGATGGGAGTGATTGAAGTGAGCTGGGAATAGAGCAATTTCACCGATGATATGATGAGGACGATGGTGATTGCTTGAAAGAATGTCGTTTCTATAGCGAAATTCTTTGCGTAGTTCCAGAAGCTAAGTTGATGTTCCTTCTTTGTTGAGGCCTTGTACACGAACCACCAGCTGAGGCCTTCGAAGAGGATCCACAATACCGCGGCCGATAGGAAAATGACTCCTATGAAGAAGAAAAGGCTCTGGAGGTGAAACTTGAACTCGCCGCTTTTCTCAAGCACCGAAAGTCCCGCGACAACGCTCGTGTCATTATATATCTTGATAAGCCCGCCTGTCTGCTCTCCAGTCATTTTCATAAGCGCTATCAGGTGCTCAAGTGCTTTCATCTGCGTTGCTCCAAGCACGATGCCAAAGACGAACACGAACGTGAGATCAAGCCCGGTGCAGGCAAGGATCTTCCCTGTGCTGCGAACGGTTGCATTAAATGCATCGACAATGAGCCGAGCGATTGTTGACGATGCGATGCGGTTGCTAATAGGTTTTATGCTGCTGTCGATAATGAATTTTATGATGCTGTCGATCATGGTTCTTCACCGTCAATGAGAGTCAGCGAGCGGTTAATGGCGCGCCGTCGTACTTTTTTATGAGCTTTTCGTTTCAGCTCGCAGGGTGGCAGCGGCAGATTCAGGACAGAGCCGCAACCGTCTTCATCATGATTTATTCAATCGTATTTGTTTAGCTACTCACATCGCAGCGTCGCCACGACGCTCGCTGTCAGCTGAAAAGTCAGCTGGCACCTTCAGGCGACATTCGACTTCGCCGAAGTCGCCTTCGACTATCAAACCTTTACACATTAATTCAAACTTCAGCAGCGCCTTTGGCTTTGTTTTCTTAATTCCAGTTGTGCAGCACAGCACCTGCGCTCCTCCCTGGCACTTGCTTTTAACCAACTTGTCTTCTTTCAGCGGCACTCCTTTTTCAGCATCGAGACACTGTTCATTTTGCGTGTTGATGCAAAAGCCACTTTCATCTTTTTTTATTGCAGTTGCCTGATACTGCTGATAACACAGGCTATAGCATCCGCGCGTCCCGTCAGGAGGCGTCCAGCATGATTTGTATTGTTCATCTGGAGTTTCGCATGGGATCCCATCCTGGGGCGCGGCATTGCAGACGGATTTTGATGTTTTCAATCCCCGGAATCTGAATGTTGTTGTGCTGAATGGAACAAGGTAGAGGCCGACTCCCTCTTTTGATCGTCCATGAATGCATTGTGGAGGCCGGATAGCACTTTGCGTGAAATCTTCACTCTCAATAACCTCTGTTTTTAAACAGTTTGGCAACGCTCCAATTCCTGCGACATCTATATTGGCTCCTTTTGCATCCCAGTTCGATACGAGCAAGTTTATGTCAAGAAAGATAGTCGGGTCAGGCGCGGATCCCGGTGCTGGATAATAATCATATATCATGTCTACAAGAAAACCATTCTTTTCAGGACGATAATTGCAGACCTTGATTGTTCTTCCTTCAGACAATTTTTCCGCGGCGCCTGCATCGTTAACAGTGATACCATTTGCTGACAGCTGTGCGGAGTTGAGCGTGATGCACGCAGTGCCAATGTCTTTGATGCTTTTCTCTTTCGCGAATTGCTCCTGTTTCACGAGCTTTCGTATGTTAATGGTCTCCCCGGCAGATCCGCGTGTTTGAATACCAACCTCTGTTGTTGACACGCCTTCACAACGATTTTGATCAGCAGGCAGTTTTCCTGACAATAACGGCGCCTTGAATCCTTTCAGATCTTTGTCTGATATGCAGACGCCTGAGTAACATTTCGCGTCTCCGCTGCATGGCGGCGAGCATGCGTATTCATCGCCCGCAGCAAGTCCTGTAATGAGATTTGGTGCAGCAAGATTTGATACAGCGCGATTTGCTGCTTCTTCATCCTTTGTTTCTTCATTCTCCTTTGTTTCTTCATTCTTTGTAGCTAAAACAAGCATGCCAGTTACTTTTGAAGCATCGGCAAACGTATCTTTGCAACTGCCTTTGATTGATTTGGAATCGCTATCGAGCTTGCAGTATTTATTTGCAAATTCCTGAGGATTTGTTGCAGCATCGAGATGGATAATGCTGTTTGGGGCAAGCGTTCCATCGGACTTGAACCAGCGCGAATCGCTTCCAGCGCTGGCGAGCCGCAGCAGTTCACCATCTTTTCCGTCTGATCCAACAAGTTTTCCTGTATTTGCAGCAACTTCGTAGCTCGAACCAAGGTATGAAAATGCGCTGGGACCGGTAGGGGAGATTTTTCCCGTCGCCTCGCCAGTCACGCAAGGCAAAATCTCTTCCACGCCGATCTCGGCCAAGCCACCTTTGAGCGGATCAGTGCCAAACACGTCTTTGACGTTGAACGCGATCGTGACCGGATCCAGAAGTTTGTCCGGCGTTGTTTTGTAGTCGATGTCAAACCCGTCGGTTTTTTCGACATAATTGCTTATCGTAACCGTGATTGGGTCGTTGCCCGGCGTGAACGTGATTTTAACCTTCTTATCGGCAGGTTTTTCTCTTGTAAAGACGCATGGATTCGTTGCAGTGCACGTTCTGTAATCGTCGAGCTTCGCCCCCTGTTTGAATCCGGTGAATTTGAATTGCGGGTCTCCGCGGCGCAATCGCAAGATAAGGATTCCATCCGTCGGCGTCTTCTGCACGCAGGGTGCAGCGCACCCAACGTATGCCTGCAATGGTTTTTGGTTCTTGATGACTTGGAATTGTTCACTTGCTTCGATACCGAGCGGGCGCAAATCGATATACAGCGCCGCTTCCGTCGCTCCAGTTTCAATGTTGATGGTGAACCCTTCTTCTTTTTTGAAGGAGTTGGTCCACCTGAAATTACTCACAATGATCTCTTCGCCTGGCGCGAGCGCACCTGGTTCGCTCCACATGCCAAATGACGGGTTTTGTTGCGTGTTGTCCGGCCCTACTTTTGCTGCAGTGATGCCGGAGCCCGGTGACAGGTCAACGATGGTGCGTGCTGCAGCTCCTTTTGGCAGCCCTCCTTTGCATACGACGGGAAATTCAACAACTGCCGTCTGGGGCTTTCCAGTTTGTGGATCGATGGATGGCATCGTTGCTACGGTAAAGATTCCGCCTTCGTCTCGCGCATCGCGGATCTCAAAGAATGCTTTCCATTTCTCTACTTGATCAGTGCATGCGAATCCGCCGGCGGCTCCAGCACCTTCTCGTTTGAGGTGGATTCTCAGTTTGTTTACTTTTGTCCGGGTCTTTTTTGGGTCTTCGAGGTATGCTTTTGACACAAAGAACTTCATTCCTCCACAATCAACTTGTGTGTCTCCTCCAGTTCCAAGCGCGGCCGCGCACGGCCGGTACTCGCCGGTCGGAGTAAACTGGCCGCTTGCTCCAATCCGCTCAGTAAATTTGTACCAAAAGGCGCTTTCGACAGAGACGTCCTTGCCAGCAGCCTCCTTGCCGTCCTTCACCGCATCGGTTACTTCAATGTGCGCTTCTTGGCCTGACGCTGCGTCGCAATCAGGCTCGCCAGTTATCTTGATTCCTAGAGATTCAACAGTGCATTCTTTTGATCCGGCAGTAGCGGCTCCAGCCCCTCCTGTCGTTACGCTAAAGTCTTCTGCTGTAATCTTGAAGTCTCCAAAGACGCTTGAATGCCCCGCAAGGTCATTGCGATCAAAGAAGATGAACTCTTTGAGCCTGTTTTCAGTGAGGCGTTCGTACGCGAGCGGCGGATTATTGCCTTTTGGATACACCCGTCCGCCGCGCCCATTGAGAACTTGCTTGAGCACAAGATATTTGGTGTAATTACAGTCAACAGTGCACGATGCGGCATCTTTTGGCTGTTGAACTTCAACGCGAAGCGATGCAATCTTTGATTCGCCAGGGACGTAGGCATCTGTTCGGAATAATTGCGGCGGCCCGACAAAGCGTGCGACACCAGATGACGGAAGTTCAATACCGCACAGGAATGATAACTTGCCTAAGTTAAAGTCGCACAAGCCGAGCGGCGGTCCTCCAAGTTCTCTGAGGACTGCTTCTGAAAATCCATTTAATGCACTCGGATCAGCAACATTCTTTGAATAGTAATTGCCAGAACCGACTACTGTTGCGCCTGGAACTGCAGATTGACCGCCTTTGCCTGCACCGACAAAGGTCCAAGAAAGCACTGCTTTGTCGAACCGAACAGGCGAAGAGACTTTCACGAGTATGTCTTCACTGCAGATCTTTCCTTGTTTTAGGAATCCGTTTGCCGGGCAATTGCCTGATCTGTCGTCGATATGTGCGGGAATGACGCGGTCGTACACGTCTCCAGTAAATGGAGTAACGCCTGAAGCAATGTAGCTTGCCGGCGGCGCGTGTGCACAGTCGCATTTTCCATCCTTTCCTTCCGGACAATCCTTTGGAGAGCAGACCAGCTTGAGCTGGAAGTTAATGTCTGCGCCAGCATTGAGCGAGTACGCTATGCGATACACGTAAGTCGCCTGGCCTTGCCCTACTCCGAGTCCGCCTGAGAGCGATGTTGCATCATATGACTGCCATCTGCGTGTTGCAGGGAAGACCCACGCGCTGCTTGCGGTTGGCAGCGTAACTTGTGATTCAAGCAGCGCGCTCCAGTCAGTTGGCCATTCACCCGTGAATGCGAACACGCACACGTCATGCACGAGTTTTTCTGTCGTAAATTGCGTTGCAAAAAAGTTGGTGTCTCCATAGCGCGATTTCGCATCCGAATCAACCTCCCTTCCAGCTGCGCTAACCGCTCCGAAGAATCCGCCGATTCCACCCTCTCCAATCTGTGCGCCATCAGGCCCTCCCATTCGTTTGACGAAACAGCTGATTGCTTCATAGATGATGTCACAAATGTATTGGCTGATGATTGATTGGCATTGTCCTGCACTCCCGTCGCCAGTGACGAGAATGGCCTGGAAGCATTGCATTAGGAGTCCAAGCATGTTGCGGAAATTTGCCAGCCATGAAAGGATTCCTGTGAGGCACAGTGTAATCAGTGATTGAATCATGCTTCCTGCAGGCCGCACAATGTACTGTCTCCCCGGATCCCCCATCAGCCCGGCGATCTGGCGCCACCAGAGTTCCATGCGTTTCGGATCGCACGTGAGCGCGCCTTGGCCGCGTGTCACGACCACGTTGGATTGGATTGCGTTGCAAAGGTCATTGAACCAGTCGGTCTGCTGGAGCCGCGAGACTCGGTCCTTGTCATTATTGAGATTCGAGTTATCTCTCTGTGGAAAATCGTTCGCGAGGTTTTGATCGATGTCGAGAGGGATGAATGCTACGGTTCCGTCGCGTGGAATGGTTCCTTCTGCAAATGTCTGTCCCGTCGTGACTGTGCTCAGGCTTGCCGCTCTTCCATTATAACCCCGCAGAACTTTTAATGCACTTCCGCTCGCATCAAGCTCGATAAAGTAGACAACATTTGAATTAAACATGAATGCGTCTCGTGTGGGCTGGTTGACTGCATACTGGATTCCGTCCAGTTCAACAAATGTTTTTAGTGCGCCGGATTGCGGATCGCATATTCCTGTGATGCCTCTCACGACTGCAGTTCCAAATCCGCAGTTTTCATCATCGTCAGGATTCGCAAGACAGTGCGAGAATCGCATCTCGTTTAAGAAAATCGCTCCAAGCCCCCACTCTTGCATGTACTCAAACGGGCAGCAGGCTGCTTGGGGCGCGTGGGGCTGTCCGCACTTTTCTGCAAGATTGACTGTGGGCGATTCTTGGTTTGATTCGTCAGCACTGAATCGCGCCGTGGGCGGCAGGCCTTCGTATGCTCGGAACATTTTTCCAAGAGGGTCGCGCCCAATCTCTACAAGCTCGCAGTCAGACTGCACTTCTCGCATGCGCGCCGGCGTCTTGTAGTCGTACTTGTTCTTTTCATACTCGCGGAATTGGTAGTAGAAGGGTGGAAGTTGCTGGATCGTCATGAAACTCCGGTCGGTTACTCCCGGCGTTTTCGTGCCTCCCACAGGAGTCGCGGTTCCTTCCTGAGGCGGAGTTGACGGTGCTGGCAGCGCGACTTGAGCGCCGGTGATTGTGTTGCTGGTCGGCATTGCAGTCATAGATGTTTCTTGTTCCGCTGTCTCTTGTGCCATTAGCGGTTCGAGTGTTCGCGAGTCGACTCTTTGCGGTTCGACTGTTTTGTGTGGTTCTTCTCCGGCGCCGTATGGTTGTCCTCCCGAATCTCCTCCGGCAGCTGACGATTTATCATCTGATGATTTATTTAATGACAGTACGGCGCTCCCGGTCGTTGTAGAACTCTTTGCATCGCTGCACGACGGAGCCGCGCCTTGAGGGTTTGAACACGTTTGGCCAGCTTCGCACGCAACGAGCCCGGCGCCACAATAGCATTTAACGCGCGCGGGGGCATTTTGTTGACAGCCCGGGACTCCCGTATTGCGCATTTGCGAACAACGTGCTGTAGTGCCGGTGCCGACGCAAGTTTGGCTTCCGTCTCTGCATAGGTCGCGGCCGCACTTGCACGGCGGCCGATTGAGGGCGGATGGCAAGTCATTACAGTTTTTTGCATCCTCGCATTTTCCGTTACGGCAGCGTTGGCCTTTAATGCAGCGATTGCCTGTTGTTTGCTTGGCTGTTCCAACGGCTGACTGTGCGTCCGCAACCTGGTAGCCGGTCATTGGTGCATTATAGTAAGTCATTAATGCGGCGTTTTCTGAAGTTTCTGCTGTTGCATCAAATTCTGATGTTCCATCAAATTCGGATGTTGCGTCAAATTCTTGTGCCGCGTCAAATACTGCTGCGCCTGACGGAGAGGGTGTTGCCGGTTTTGTACCACCAGACGTGGGAGGCTGTCCGGGTGTTGTTGCACTCGTTTGCGGCGCGGGTCCCCCTGCTTTGCAGACACAGGACGTTTCTTGATCCCAGTAATCATTCTCTCCCGTCGGACAATCATAATCAGCAAGCATCGTTGGGCGCCCGCCGGAACGGTAGTGCTGTTTTATGTAGTACTGCAGCGTCGGGACTGCTGGGCACATGATGCGGTCACACACGAAATGAAACGCGTACTTCACGTCCTTCTTTGTGCTGATTGCGCTTGCGCACGTGTTGCACGCTGAACGCAGTGCTTCGTATCCTTGCTTTTCTTCCTCTTTGGCTCCATCCGGAGGCACGAATTCAACATCGCACCCTCCAAATTTCGCGATGCGCTCAATATCGATACGTTGTCGAAGTGTTTTGATGAAGTCAGTGACGCTTGCGGATCCGCCAGATACTGACGCGAACTTGCACTGGAATTGTGCGTTGACTGCAACGAAGAACTGCGCTACCCATGACAGCAAACACAATCCTATAGTAATGAGCGTTATCGTCTTGATCGGGCCATAGATTAGATTGATGAAGTTGATCGTTTCATTGATTGCGGTGATCATTGACTTCAGAAACTCCTTCGGTATGACTGATGGATCTGAGCGCGCATCGATCATGATCTTGATGTCGATGCATTTTTTCTGGATGCCCGGTGCGGTGAATTCAGGCGTCACAAGAGATGGAACGCCTCCTGGCGGTGGCGTCGTTGGAAGAGGATTGATGTAGGGCTGTTCCATCATTAAGAGAAGATGGATGCAGCCAAGGGCATTTCCTGGCCAGCACTCGTCTTTGCGATGGGTGGAAAGCCAATTTTCCTTCTCGTACATTGTTTTTCCTGGAGGATCCTGCTGCTTGATGTTAAGGAGAATAAAGCCCTGGGTGTTGTTGATGTTCGCAGTTACTGTTGCGGGGAGCTGAACCCAGTCATTATCGTAACGTTTTGCCTCTTTTTGCGAGAGAGGCGGAGAAACGACGCGGGGTTTTTGCATACAGTTCGTGCATGAACCGGCGCCCTGCCAGTCATTTTCAAATTTGAGCCCAAAGCTTGCAAGACCTTGGATAATTTCGCGTGTGTTGAGGATGCTTCCTGGAATGTCAAGCTTTGTGTAGATGACATTTCCTTCGCCGCACGCGGTAAGGCGGATTTTTCCTTCGACGGGCTCGGATTTTTGCTGTGCGGGATCAACCGCAACGAGACGCACGAGGTTTTCAAATGATCCGGAAGCTACAAGCCCCCCGTACGCTCCTTGCTGCCCGCCGGCAGAGCCGGGTACCGGTCCTTCGGTTGGCGGTGGTGTGCTTGTCGAGACTCCGTCGCTCCCTATGCCGACAGTAGCCTGCGTTCCTCCCGCGGCTGCAGTTCCTGCAATCTTTTTTTCAAGATTGACGGTGATGGTGAAGGTGCCGTTCGGCCCAACCTTCACTTTTTTCTGGGGTGCGGCTGAGTTTTGGCTTTCCGGATTCACGAACACCCACACCGAGGCAGTTGGATCGTCAACCTGTCCGCCTATCTCGATTTCAGAGACGTAGCTTGGGCTGTAGTACTGGACAAGCTGAGCGGACGTTGGAGAGATGATCTTTGGAGCTTTTGAATCGCGCAGGACTGTGAATGTCTGTTCAAAGATGTTTCCTGCTTCGTCGCTGAATACTGTTCGGATGTTGTTGACGCCTTCATACAATGGTTGAACTGCGTGCTTAAACGCGGCTGATTGATTGACGCCGGTTGCGGGAATCTTTTCATCGACGACGAGCGCTTTTGTTGGAATGTCTTTTTTTACGGTGCGGGGTTTTGCTGTTGCTTTTCCTGTTAGCTTGTTTTGTTGGGTTTTCTCTGCAGCTTTTGCCACTTCTTTTGAAAGCGCGGTGGTTGCGCCCGTGGGCGTTGCGCTGCTTTCTTTTGCTGGTCCGGGTATTCGAAGGCGTAGCCCGTTCGAGCGTTCTCCTTCGTTGCCTGCACGGTCGACTCCAGAGACACGGTACGTGTAGACTGCTCCGGGTGAGATCTGCTCGTCAGTCCACTCTGAGTCTTTTGTGTAATCGACGGGGCCTCCTGTTACATCATCGCGATAGATGAGGTATAGATCGAAATCTTCATCGGTGAGTTTGTCCCACTTGAGATTCAAGGCTGCTGCAGAAAGCGATTTGTTGACGAGGTTTGCTACTTTGGCAGGACCTTGCGTATCGGAGCCGGATGTGAGGTAGACTTTGACAAAGATGTCGCTATCGTCAGAGACGTTTCCTGAAAGCTCGATTGAAGACTGCTGCGTGAATGGCGTCACATTCTTCAATTGGACTTCGGGCGCAAGATAGTCAAGTTTGATAACGCGTTCGCAGTCAATCTTTTTTGAGACCCGGTCATCTGCAGTTACCTTGATTATGTTTTGTGGACTATTGGCGTCAAGGTCGATTCCATTGAAGACAAAAGCTCCATCGTTGCCGGTTCTCTTGTATCGTTTTCGTGCGCCATTCACGTCAGCAGTCACGTCTGCTTTTGCGATGGTGCGCCCGCCGATGTCAAGCTGGTTCGAGTTGTGCAGGAAGGGTTTTGTCTCGCCACACTTGAACTTGTCGATTTCAAGGAAGAGTTCTTCCCGCTCGACGGTCTCAAAGGTGAACTCACTCGAGTTTTGGCAGTTTGCATATTCATCGCATGAGATAGCTCTATAGGTATAGTTCTGGTTCTTTTCAAGATTGCCAAGGGTGGTGTTGTGGTCTTTGACCATCGCGGGGTTTTCCTGTTTGTTCTCAAGAAGGAGCCCCGATTTTGCGTACTCGACGCGGGAATGTGACGGGAAGTTTGTTTTCCAGTGGATGAGTGCAGTTTGTCCTATCGCGTCTGCTGTTACATCCGTGATGATGATTTCTCGTTCTGTGTCGACTTTTGTCGTAATCTCGATAGAAGTGAATGGCCCCTGGTTTCCTGCCGCGTCCAGCGCCCGGACTTTGAACGTGTATTTTGCCGATCCCTTGAGTCCTGCTGCCGTGTATTTTTTTTCGGTGTGATTGAGTTTGATTGGTTCATCATTTTGGTATATGTCGTATCCGGCGATGTCAGAGTCTGTTGGGGTCTTGTCCCAGGTGATTGTTACTTCACGTGCTTTCAGGTCGCTTATCGAGAGCGCGGTGATCGGCCCCGGCGGGGTGCTGTCTGGCGCTATCAGCGTCGTGAACTCGAAGAATTGCGCCGGGTCTGCAGGCAGCCTTACACTCTGCGTTCCGTTGTTTGAGAGGATTTCAAAGAGGTACTTCCTGTTCGCCGTGAGGCTCAGAAGCAAGAAGGTGTGATTTGTGACAAGCGCGTTGTCGACTTTGTTTGATGCGAGCGGCTGTTCGGGCGCATAATTGATCCTTCCTGTTGCATTCTGGTCAGTGGTCCACTTGATCGTTGCATTACGTACACCGGCCTCGACATCTGCTGCGGGGTTGAACTGCAGTTGCAAAGCGAAAGCTGTCTCGACGTTCCAGAGGATTATCAACCACGCACTAAACAAGGCAATAGTGTTCCAGATTTGCTGATTTCTCTTTTTCGTAACATTATTTCTCTTTTTCATAATGCTTCTTCGTGCTTGTTCGTTAGAGTTCTTCGTTTGAGTTTTTACAATTGGTATCTTATAACTGGTGCCATTTCAGCCATTTCAGCGCTATTTTACAAAAGCAGCGCTCACAACGTCGAGACGGAAGCATGTTTCTCATCACCGAGTTCTTATCCGAGTTCTTATATAAGAACTCGGTGATGATGATGCCGGCTGAAAAATGCTAGCTGAAAAAGCCGGCTTCTTCTGCTCCCGTGTCGATTCTGATGATCTCCGGCTTCACGTCGGGATATGCGGTGATGTTCGTGATGAGATTGTACGTCTCAAGCAATGTTTCGGTTGTTTCCGGGATTGGATATTTCTGCATGACGTGAAAACGCACTTCCTTTGCGTCTTCTATGTCGGCCGCGTCCACGGTCCAACTGCCAATCCAGCCTCCGATCAGGTTGTCATTTTCTCCGACGGTCTTAAGCAGCATGACGCTCACTTCGTAAGTGAGCTTGTCTGCCCGCACAAGCTCGAATGTCTTGCTGTTGTTGAAGTTCTCATCTGCGCCAAACTTGGTGAAGATCGACACTTGCGGGTCTTTCAGGTTGACGTTGATGATGGCGTACTCGTCAGGTTCGAGGAAGCGTGCGACATTCGGGCTGTTTTCCTGATGCCGTCGTACGCTGTATGTCACCGGAACAGTTGGGTACATTTCCATATCAAACGGGTCTTCGGCATAGATCTGCGCCCGCGTTTCAAGGTATCCTGATTTGTTTGCATAGATGAATGCTCCCGTGCATCCTCCAGGGATCTTGCCGGTCTACTGAAAGTGGCGGTTGTTAGTTTTTGTAGTGCCTAATTTGCAGTTCTGTGAAAAACACCTGAATTCGAGATTCACGCCGGATAGTTCGTTGCGGAATACTTTATCGCGCACGATGATTGTTCGTTCAGGACCGCTTACAAACGTGCAAAAGTCGCTGGCGGTATCTGTTGGTTCAAAATAAACGGGTGCCTGGATGTCACGGTGCCCGCGGTTATGGAAAATATTGACGGGAACCGCGTACCTGAACACAAGTCCCTGGCCATTGAACGCCTTTGGATCACGCAGAGAGATCACAACCGGATAGTTCACGTCGTACACAAACTGGTACTGGTTAAAGCATAAGAAGGTTAAGAGTTTCGAGCGCAGGTCTGCGACTCCTGACTGCATTCGTGCACCATCACTCGGCGTGGCTTTAATGCGGATGCCCCATTCTTTCTTGAACTGCGCACCCGCGGCGATATCAGGATACTTGTTTTCTCCTGCAATGGGAAAGTAGTATTGGAAGTATTCATATGAATCTTCAGGCGGCGGCGTTTTTGGCAGCACGTCGCCTGCAAGATAGCCTTGATATTTTTCGTATTCATTGTCTTTTGCAAGGAATGGAGGATGGTTGGTGTTTCTGAATCGTACTGCGCCTACAACATTTGGCAAGTCTCGCTCGAGCGTCTGTTTTATATCAAGAAGATTCCACTGAAGCCTTCCGCAGTGAAACGTCGCTCCGCTGAATGGAATTTCTTCAGGAGGGTGCGATGCCATGAAGTTGAGTGTCATCTTCTCAAAGCTCAATTCCTCGTTTTCTTTTTTGAGTATCTCTCCAGCTAAACGCCACATTTTTTTCATTTTGGCATCCATGACTACGATGAACTTGTCTTTTCGCGTGACTTCATCTTTTCCTTTGGGCTGGACATCAAGTTTGTAGTCTATGCCCGCAATCGTGTCCTGTTCATTTAAGAGCACTTTTGCAGTCAGGTTGCTTCTTGGTGTGATGACGAATTCATCTCCGAATGCACGAAAATCATCAAAGCAGGTCTTGATGTTATCTTCGATGTAAAGTTCCGTCTCTCTCGCGATGTACTTGTCGCTCGGGTATTGAGACTTTCCTTCGTAATACCAGTAAGGGATCTTCGGTGAATCAACGCCGCCAAGCCCGGGAATCGCGTTCACGTATCGTGCCGGGTTGTACACGATCGAGGGAGGCAGCACCAGGTATCCCCCCTGCGCGCCTATAAGATCAAGTGCTTCACGCGCAGTGCGTTCCAGGCATAATTCGATGAATTTTTCTATGGGAGCAGTCCTGGGCTGGAATATCTTTGGAGCTTCCACTCCTGCCTGACGAACGTACAGGAACAATGCCGTCGACAAGAGGATGATGATTCCCACTATGATGAAGATAGTGATCTGGCCGCTTTTGCTCCTAAGAGCGTGAAACGAATGACGCTGGATCATGTTTTTGGATCATGTTTTCTGTGATTTTCGTTTGACTCTTGTTTGTTTGGCCGGGTAACTCCGCGCGCGTCCAGGCATATCCAGAAGCTTTGCAGCTATTTCTCGAAAATACAGTCTTGCCCACACAGCAAAAAGTGCGATTAAGACTGTTGATAGAATTACAAACGTGTATCTTCCCGGGAACCATTGAAACACGAACAAAACCAAGTTGATGAGCATGAAGATAACAAGAGCAAGGAATACCGCAGGCATGCCGAGCCAGAATCGCGACAGGAATTTTTTCCAGTAGAGCTTGAGTGCCGGCCAGAATTTTTCTGTCGTGACGAGCGCTCCGAACAATCCGATCGTGAGGTAGAACATGAATAGGAATATGAGCGAAACGTCAAAGATGAACCATGCCTGCGCTGCGCGGCTCGTCGAAAGTTTTTCTGCAAGGAAAATGAACACTGGCCGCTGCAAAATGATGAAGGTGATGTAGGCAAGCGGTGCCCAGAGCAGGGTCATGGCACAGAATTTTCCATAAAGCCGCAGCGACCACTTCTTATGAAAACATTTGCAATAGATGAGAGATTTGAGGAGAATCGCAGCTGCTCCGCCGATGACCACTGCGATTGCCGCGTACCCCAGGAGTCGGTACAGGACGGATGCTGCAAGACTATCTTGATCTTTGAGCCTTACAAGATTATTTGCAACGACTTGCACGTCTAGCGATGATGGGTCAATGACTGCGCCAGTAGTTCCCGAAGCCTTGACGTTTGCAAAAAGAGTGTCCATAGTCTTATTGAGCGTTGATGCAGACAATAACCACCCCTGATACGCTAAAATCATCACTACGATCACGAGAAATTCAAAAAGCAGTATCCACCAGAAACGGCGATCTAACTTCCTGAACGAATCTTGCGCTGTGCTGAGCTGCTCTTTGAAGAATGCAGGTGAAGAGTTTTGCTTGGCCATAAGGACTTCACAGGTTCTTTGATGGGCTTGGCGGTATCTGAGACTGGCCGCCAGCGCCACCTCCTCCTTTTGATGAAGGTGGAACGATGACGCCGCCCGGCCCCGTCGTGAAGACTTGTTCGGGATTCTGCGGCGTCGTGACAATATCGTTGCAGAGAGGGTCATCGTCATTATCGAGAGCGAGGAAAACGGTCTGCACTTCTGTGAATGTGCCGTCGTCAAAGTCAATACACACTTGCGTGTATTCTTTTGTGGAGTTGAAGACGAACATGTTTGTTCCTGATAACGACCATTTGGTGCTTCCCTTCTCAGCTTTGATTGTAAACCCGTCATACATGTCTATGTTGCCTGGCTGTAGTTTTACATTAAAGTAGAGCCGAACTTCCGACGGCATTGCTTCACCTGAAATGCGGTAGAGCCAGTAGGGTTTGCAGCTGATATTTGATGATGGAGTTTTTCCTGCAAGCCCTGTGGGACACGGGTTGACCCGAATTTTTACTCCTTCAGCCGAGATCCAGCTTCGTCCAGAATTTGACATGCCGATTCTCTGGCCGGTGTCATCGCCGAGACGATTCTCGCAGAAGATTGAGTTCGCGAGATTTGTCGGACTCCAGCTCTGCATGAAATCAACAAACCCCGGCCACGCTGGTTCTTGCACGCCGTACCAGCGTCCGATTGATATCCAGAATTGCTGATTAGACCCTGGCTTGAAGAACGCGCTCGCCCATCCGCCGCTTGCCTGGACGCGTTTGATGAATCCTTCCGTTGTCACCTTGCCGAATGCCGGGCGTGAGGGAGAATCTTTTTCGTCATCTCCGCCAGTCACTGCCGCTGCCTTGTTGTCTTTTGCGTCGCCGGCTTTCTTTTTTGCTTCTTCCTTAGCCTTTTCTGATTTCGCGAGGTTCCTTGATGCTTCCTCCACCTGCGCTTTTGTCACAGGTGATATCGTTTTTCTTGTGCCGCTCGGATAAAGCTCCCACACAGTCCCATCACTGGCGACTTCGTAGTTTACTCCATCTGTCTCATAAATGTCTGAACCGGTTTGGTCATTATGTGTTTTCTTTGGTTCGACGGGCTTTTCAGGTGTGGCGGGTGCGCCCTTTGCAGAAGCGCCTGGTGCTGTACCAGTTGCAGCCACTGGCGGAATCTCCTCATCAGGGGCAGCCGTATCTGCCAGAGACTTGCTCATGGCGCTCTGAAGGTCTGCGGTGTTCTGAACTTCTGCGGGCGGTTTTGCATCGGCAGCATCCGGCGCCAATTTGTACGAGGTTTTGTCTCCTTTGTATACTGGTTTGTTTTCTTCATATGATGTAAAAGAAGCCTTCCCGAGATAGTTCCCTGTTGGAGAAACTACAACACCAGTCTCGCTGTCGATCCAGACGACCTTGTTTTGTGCATCAACGAACTTTTGGAGTGTCGATGCTACAGGGGATGCCATCAATGCGAACAGCACTACAGTGAATACAAAAATCGCGAACGATTTGTGGATTGTTCTTTTTGGGCTCATTTTGGGTTCATAGATTTTGGGTTCATAGATGATCACTTCAAGGAAGTGCACTGGCTGAGATTAGCCTGCTGCAGGCTGCGGTGGTCCCGGCAATCCGATGTTTTCATAGTTTGGATTATCTCTGAGAGCCTCTTTGCATATGTCCTTTGTTGCTGCTCTGAAACGATCTCCAATGCCTCCTTCAACAATGTCTGCAATAATGTTCGTAAGCGCTGTCCCCCATTCGAGGAAACGGCAAGCGGCGCAACCAACCGTGTGTGGCTCTTGGCAAAAGATCAGATTACACGCTTTGTCAAACACCCAGCCGACGAGCTGGAGTGGTTGGCGTCCGATGTCTGCAAGAATATTGCTAAGCTGGTCCAAGTACTGGAATAACGGCAGGATGTTCATGACTTGGCCGGTGAAGTACTGGCACATCAAAAAGTCATACTCCTTGTCACAGCGCCAGAGTGGTCTTCCGCTCGGGACGTCGATCTTGTAGCATAGCAATCGCTTGCATTGAATCTGCAAGTATTTGTCCAAGTTGAGAATTATTCCCGGTAAGCATGCGCTCATTACGCTTGTGACGATGCTCTTTTGCGGGTCAAAATCAGCTTGGCTGAACAGTGGCGCGCCGCCAACCTTGGGATTTGTGACCTTATCATTCGCATTAGCCCACCACCCGTTCACGCCGCTCCAGGTCCTTTGGATGTTACACCAGGCAGTCTTGCAAGTGGGGTTCGGTGGTGTGCTGACCCTGCACGCGATAAAGAGTTGGCAGAATTCATGGAGACGATACATGAGTTCCACCGCAAAGTTGTCTTGCGTCACGCTGTACCTTCCGATCGTCGATGAGACATCACACTGACCTGCAGCGGCTCCAGCAGGCGTGTCACAAGTTCCTGCAAACAAGTCCCTGATGCCGCCGAAGATGGCATTGAGTTGGACGAGCGTCGCGAGCATGCTGCAGATCGCTTTTGCGATCTCGAAGATCTTGCGGATGGTGACGAGCCAGTCCCATCTATTTATGTCGTCCTGCAGCTCAGCGACACGCTCTTTCATGTTGCCGATGTTCTGGCCGAGCGGGTTGTTGAAGACAGGAATCCTGAATGATGCATTGACAAGATCTGGCTGCGTGATCGCTTTCTCAGACCCTTTCTTGAACGTCTTAACGATTGACGTTACTCTGATGGTACAATTGACCCATATCTCGTTCACTGCGCGCTTTACTCCTTTGGACTCGGTGTAGACTTCCGGAGTGCTTGCAGGATTCATTTCCAGGACAGCAATATCTTCGAGAGTTGCCTGTTCGGGCTGGCTTGCGTAATTTGGGAAGTCGAACAGCGTCACCGCGTACTTGTTTGTCGTCGGGTCAACATTCACGAATTCCAGATTCTTGCAATCCTGCGGATTGAGCTGCAGCGAAAGCACGCGGGGGTTTCTTCCACCGACTGCTTCCAGTTTGAAGTGCTCATAGATGCGCTGCGGATTGAGCGACCAGACGAGGCGGTCAAGCCCGATGCTCGGAGAGAAATCTATCAGGCGGTACTTCCATGTTTGAATACTCTGGTTTTCAACAGCGAGCACTTCAAGCCCTTTTTGTCCTTTCTCAGGATACGTGTAATTTCCGACAAAGCCCACTAAGTCGGTAAATTGGAAGTTAATCCGCAAATCATTTTTGCCTGACAATGGCCCGATGTATCCTGGGATGACTGGCGCTTCCGGCTTGAAGACGCATTCGTAAATGCGATTCTTTGTATCAGCAATGACTTGATTTTCAGTACATTCGCCTTCAACTTCTGCGGCGCTTGGATCATCAATGAGCGCGGTGAAGTTAGCGACTGCTTTCTTTAGTTGGGATTGTTCTGCAACAAACACGCGCACCTCAACAGAGTCACCAGTTGACATGATCGGCAGGGGGTCATGTTTCTCACCAATCGCGGTTAGGTTTGTCAGCACTGAAAGTTCTTTTGTAACTTCTGGCGGTTTCGCATCAACAAAGAACGTGCCGACGAACGGGCCTGTCAAATGGTTTCCTGCATCGTCCTGCGTTGGTTCGATGATGCGGACGTTGAGCCGTGCGTGTGATGGCTTGTCCGTTTTGATATTCTTCCAGGCGCAGGTCCAGCCACTCTTGCATTCATTTGGGAGAAGCACTGTTGAAGAGCTTGATCCAGTCACGACCTCCTGGACGCCAAATTCTGAAAAATCAGCAAACACTTGTGCGCTGGCCAAGCCTGACCCGCTTTCTGTGATGTCGACTTTGACGTCATTGAATGCAGGTTTGACCCAGTTGTTCCCTTTGTCGTCAACATACTCGGTATAAAATTTCGTTGGAACCGGCGCGTCTTTTTCATAGAGGACACTGAGCGTCTTTGTAGTCTTCAATGAATTATTGAGATTGTCCTTTGCTTCGATGCCGATGCTGATGGTCGTAGGCCCTGTGAGAAGAACAATCAGCCCGCCGGCGCTACACATGTATGTCTTCTTGTCGCTTCCAGATGGGCCAACGCAGTTGACTTTCTGCGATCCTCCATACTGCTTGTACGCCTCGGCAAATGCCGGCTGTGCATTGATCGATGATAAATCGAAGTAAACAGTAGAAGCCAATGCCTCGGCGCTAGTGATAGAATCTTCTGAAAAGTTTACGATGAGCCGTGCAGAAGAGATCGGCAGCCCATTTGTTGACACTATGCTCTTGCCATTTTGATTGACAAGTGCGACGCTTTTTACTTCTGGAGGCTTTGTGTCGATTGTTACTTGCTGGCACTGCTGTCCCGTGTTATCAAGCAGGTCTTTTGCTTCCACACAGATTTGTTTTTTCTCTACACCAACAACAGGTATGGTTAGAGTGATTGTCTTTGTCGCTCCGCAGCCGGCCGGCAGTTCTTTTTCTTCTCCAACGTTGATTCCCGACACCGTGAATCGGATTGATTGAAGTCCTGAACAGACACCGCTGCACACTGCAGCATCACACGCTTCGTCCTTGATAGTGTACGTTGCCGTGACGATGCCGCCAGGGAGAGGCAAGTATGAGAGACTTGTGACCTTTGGCGGGAGTTCATCGACGTAGATCGAGCCAGGAACTGGTGTAGTGATGGGCAAATCTGCATCGCTGAATAACTGCAGCGTGAATTTAACAACGCCATAGCCAGGAGGAAGCGTGAGCTGCGAACGCGTGTGGGTGCATAATGACCTGCTTGTTGCAGGATCTTCGAGTTTACAGTCAAATGCCCGCGTCGGGTCTTCGACGATCTTGAGCTGTCCAGGCCCGAGTTGAGGATCTTCAGGAGATAATACTGTTGCGTTGATCGTGATAGTGTCGGTGCGCGCCATGAATCCGCTGATCTGTTTTGAACCGTAGACGCCGACAGGCTGTTGTATTGTTGCAGCGATTACAAGCGAAGAATAGATTGGAAGCGTGAGTATCAAGAAGAGCATCAATAGCGTCTTGTTGACGTGCTTCAGTTTCTTGTATCGTGGTTCGTATCGTGGTTTGATCTTCATGTAACAATCATCTTCAGGTGACAATCCACTGGGGAAGCAATTCGGTTCT
This sequence comes from Candidatus Woesearchaeota archaeon, assembly GCA_016208715.1. Classification (GTDB taxonomy): domain Archaea; phylum Nanobdellota; class Nanobdellia; order Woesearchaeales; family UBA11576; genus JACQX01. The sequence goes on from JACQXV010000136.1 coordinate 31,750, forward strand.
ATAAATCGTTGAATACTTCTGCAATTGCCCGATCTGTTCAAGGCCGGGCGCTTTCTTGAGAGACTCGGCGTGAGTGATCGGCGGAGGGAATCTCAAGACAAAGAACACCACCTTCTTGCTGCCATACAATTGGTCGGCAGGTATGTCGATGTAACCGGTCTCTTCGTTGAAAATGACTCCCCCGTCGGGAAAAGCATCATACTTGTTTTCATCGAAATGGATCTCTTGGTCCTTTCCAAACGGCACTTCGATCTTGAGGTCCTCTGCAGGCACCCGCATCGGATTGTTCTTGTCTTCCTTGACCATGCTGCCCTGCACCTCGTAGGTTCCGGGTATGAGCTCGACCTCGGTCGTGTTAACGCCGGTGATGGCAATGTATGCACTAAAACCATACATGCTGTCATTTGTCACGCGCTTAAGCACAAGAAGGGCCTTTTCCTTAGGCGAGACTGGACTATATGGCGCGGCTGCGGGAAGCAGATATTGTCCTTGCTCAAAATTGAGTCCTTTAGCAAAGATCGTTGCATTGATCAGCTTGATTGGGAAGAGCTCGATCGTGAATTCTTTCGATTTGTTTCTTGCAGAGGCAAATCCCTTGACAAATGGCTGATAGCCTTTTTTGAGGATTTGCAGTTGTCCAAGACCCACCGGGAATTTCTCGATTACTGCTGACTCATTGAGAAGCACCTCTTCGGTGGTTCCGATGAAACAGGCCTGGCCTGCAGCGATGAATTCGACCCGCGCTCCATACACTTGCTTTTTTGTGATCGCATCAATAGTTTTTATCGTGTAGGGTCCGCCATTTCGAAGTTCAGGATCGCACACCTGCGTTCCTTGGGGGATTGTAAGCGTGCTGAAACGCGACCAGGTCTCGTTGAGCGGCGCATTGTCGCGAATATTCACTTCGACAGCGAAGTTGAACTGCAGCCCTTCTCCATTGAACGCGTTCGGGTCTTCAATGGTCACCATCACCGGGTACGAAAGGTCATACCAGATCCTGTACGTGTTGATGCCGAGGATGGCCAGGATTTTTGCTCCTTGCAGCCGGTCAGGGCCAACAACTTCTTGTCCTCCATTAAGCTGCAGGTAGATGGGCCACCAATCAAGATACGTGAACTTTGCGTTTAAGCGGGAGAAGTCAGCGCTGATGTTTGGTTGGAGAATCATCTTGTCGGTCATGGAATTCTTGAAAGGATCTTCGACATACTTGCCGGTCTTATCTTGTGTGAACCAGATGTTTCGATAGAAATTGTTTGTCCTGTCAACCTTGAGCTGTCCAATGCCGCCCGGCAGAACAAGTGCCTCCATCTTACGTTGCGTGTCAAGGCGCGTCCAGAACATGTAATCGCCAGGATCGAAACGGACATCGGAAATAGGCGGCAGTTTGCTTTGCGATGAAGGCCACGAGTACATGCTGATCAGGTTCATCGTGTGTGTTTCTAATGCTGAGGTATCTGCCTCGATGTTAACGATTTCTGATGCCAGCTCATAGACCAATTTCAGCTGTACAGGAACGTTGGTGAAATATTTTTGTACATCCGTCGTCCGGCCAGTGCGGCCTACGCGAATCGGGTAGGTCACGAGCACCGCTACATCCTTATCAGTCACGTGCGCGTCTGTTTTTACCTCACCAATGATTTCAAACGTGAAGCCTTGTTCCTTAAATTGTGAAAATCCTCCAAGGCACGTGGCAAGGTGCCTGTTCACAAACTTGTCGATCTGCGATTCGATGGAATTGCTACCAACAGTCTTATACAGCGCGGGCTTGTTTGATCCTGTCTTGCAGTTCTTCTTGCAGTCATTAGATGAGGCGTGATACCGCCAGTACGGGACTGTGAGATTTCCTCCTGGAAAAAAGGTTATCATATCAGACTCTGTTGGAGTTCCGCCAGCGGCCATGGCTTTGCCTGAGAGTTCTGCATCCCATGGATCAATGTAGCCTCCCCGCAGCGACAGTTGCTTCACTGCCTGTTTTGTAGTCTTTGTCATGCAGTCCTCTACGAACAGTTTGATGGGTTGCACTTCGAGCGGCACTTCTTCAATTTTTGGGCGAAAGGTCGATTCGACTCCCGCCAAAATGATCTGGCTTCTGATGTAAAAGATGAGTGCAGATGAAAAGAGCAAAATGATTCCAATAATCATGAATACCGTGATCTGTGCTTTTCTACTACGCATGGAGCGAAGTAGGTCTTTTCCTCTTTTTTTATTCATAGTATCAGTGTTCTGAAAAATTTTTTAGGAAATGTATTTAGGAAAACGTATTTTTCAATCAATTCTCATCGATTCTCGTTATCTCATCAATTCTCGTTATTGGAAACTCGCTCCTCCCCCGCGACTTTCCGCGCGTGTTGCATGGATGCATTGAGAGCGATTGTAGCGTGAATTTTCACTTTCGTTGGAAAGTGAAAAGACTGCACTTTGATGACCTCAGAGGACATCTGACCGGGTTCCTCAAAATAGACCCGTCAGGTATATTTCGTAGGTGACCTCGCAGCAGCGAGCGTCGCCTGATCTTGCCAGCGTAGATGTGGTCACTATCGTTTCCACACCTCTCTGAGGTTTACGCTGTAGGGTTGCCAGATGTCCCAGGATTTGGTTTTTGCAAAAAATATGAGTCATAATGAGTTATAATATGAGTCATAGCTTCCTGCCTCTTTTGATCACGTCTTACTCGCGATGCTTCGCAGGCATGTAAACCGATAAACGTCTGATTCTATTTTGTCACAAATCGCCGAGTCTTGAGTAATCCCTGCTTGGTTCCTTCCGGATGCAAGGACCAGAAAGCACACGTCTTTTGCTTCGCCCGCTTTTGATAAGCACGTTTGCTCGCCGTAATTGTAATCATTGCCTGCCTCTTTGATGACTTGATCGATGAGTGTTTTTGAGTGATCATAAAATTTCATTCCGAGTGTGAAGCCGATCAGAAGCGACAGAGTCCAAAAGGAAACAAGCGTGTACGTGAATACTTTATCGCGGTGGTGGAAACCGCGATCACGAAAATACTCTGCGTAGAAATATTTGCGTTCATGGAGGATGTACCATATCACGAAGACATTTATCAAGACCATTGTCACAAGGGAAAGAAACAGCATGCTGCGAAAGATCGCGTATTCCCGTGATTCAAAAAGAAGGAGAGAGATCAGCGCGTTTACGAGCGTGAAGCCAAACCAGCTGATGGCAAGATCAAACGTGAATGCTTTGCGCTTCCAGAATCCATAGATCATCACGACGATCAGCAAGAGCAGCACGGCATTAATGATAAGTGCGCGTGTTCCTGTGACGAGTTTCCCAAGAAGGATCGTTGTGGGAAACGTTATGCCATACGCGAAGGAAACAACATAGAAAATTCCCAGAAACACAAGATACCAGATCAAGACCTTGATGCCAACAGGGATTACATACCTGCCGTGGTGGACCGGTGATGGGACAAAGAACTCTTCTTCCAGTTCGTGCTCAACGTGCTTGATTTCTTTTTCCTCGCGAGCAAGCAGAGAAGGTTTTGATGCTCTTTTTTTGGTAAGAGGATTCCTCTTTTTAGTCATAAAAGCACAACCTAGGCTAATTTTCCCCGATTAAGCGGTAAATGAGAACTTACGGTTTATAAATGTTTTGAAATGGCGGATTATGTCCCGAATCTCTTTTTTTGGCTTTTTAAGACTCTCGGGACAGAGCTGGTTTTGTATGAAAGTTCCTCAAATCAAGATGCTGTCTTGGAGCATGCTTAGGACAGCGACCGATTCATGCAGGTCACTCGATGAAAGACTTTGCGCGGAGCGCGAATGTGTCCTCCGCAGCATCCAAGAAGACAAGAGAAAAATGAAGTTTAAAACAGACTCATATTCTGCCTTTGCATGACTGCACGGTGAACTTATGGCACTTTTTAGAAAATCTGTCGTAACCACTCTTCGATTACAAAATACTTATATTGTGGGTTGTATTCCTGCGTTTCATGAGCCTTGAATCTCACCTCCGCAACCGCACGATCAAAACAACAGCCGCGGCAGCCTTGGCAACGAACTTTTTTGCAACAACCTCTGGCTGCTACTTTATCTTTGGCTCAGCATGCCCGAAACCAGAACAGCCAATTGAGCCGACCGCGTACTGCGTGAAGCGCGACATGCCAAAAGAGTGGCGTGGAAAGAAAGATGTCTTGCCGCCGGTGATGTTTAAAGGACCCAACAGCGGCACTGGCTGGTGCTATTATCAAACAAGTGAAAGTCGGTTTTTTGCAGTGGACGACGCTGGATTTTCATGGAATGTCGATTGCGACGGCCACCCTGTTTGGATCGACCAGTATTATTCTGGGCACGGACTTTACAGAAATTGGGAGATTTATGCGATGTCAACAAAGTTTAATCAGTTTAATCGGGACCGTATGAGGCAGAAATAATAAATTCACGATTTCTTAATCACCTCTTAAAATAACTACCTAACAATTAAAACAAAGTATTAAGAATAGTAATACCTATAAAGAAGTCATTCGGTTCTGTCACAAACTCGGTACGCTCGGCCACTGCTTCACTCGACGTGGATCGCTTAACGTCGATGATTATCATGTTCATCGTTTCAGCTCGCGGATTGGCAGCGGCATATGCTGACAGAGCTTAGTCATTCGACTGGCTTAAATGCGCTAAAATTCCACCAGTCGTTTGAGCTATGCTCGAACCTACGAACGTAAGTGAGTATGTCTGACCTATGGTGGTCGCGAGCTTTTGACAAACTGTTTGAAAAGAGGTGACATTCAGATGAGGGATAATTCAAAATTGTGGATCCTCTCAATTATTGCAGTTATAAGCATTGTGTCGATGGTTCTTTTTGGTATGCGCGAGGTAAGAGTTGGCATTCCAGTAGAAACCGCCGCAGGAGAGGCGTTGAGAATGAAGTCTCCACGAGACATAGACATGACTACGCGTGAAAGAGATGCCGCGGCACTCTCAAGCAGGGAATTTATCAGAGCGCTTGCAAAGTCTGACTTATCAGATATCACAAATCTGAAAATGCTTATTGACAGAGAAAAAGGAAAAGCTCTCACTGCTCAGGAAGTTGACGTGCTCAAGAACAGAATCGACATCGTGAATGCGGTTGAAAGCGGCTATACGGTAGTTGCTCCGGCAGACGCACCCGAGGTGCTGATTGCTCTTCCAAACGTGATCGACAAGGCCTTGACCATAATCCAGATCGATAAAGAAAAGAAGGAATTAACACGTTTTAGTATCGATATGGAACGTCACTTGCTCATTGAAAGAAAAAAAGGTGACACGTTGACGAATCTTGGAGAAGGCATCATCGATGCTGGCGCTACGTTGCTGACTGTTCGAAGGCTCGATAGCGGCATTATCGTCACAAGTTCGAGTGCAGTAGATATAGACAAGCCGGTGGTCGAAGTCACTAACATTGCTGCCACCAATGTTCTCGCAGCGAAGGCTCTGAATGGTATTACGCCAACGTCGATCGACAAGAGCGCAAAAACCTAATTTTTTAACCATTTTGTGTTTGGCAGCGTCGCCACTGACCTGCGTGCTGAAGCTTCCAGATCGTCTCACACAACTATCAGTCTATTTTTAGGGGTGGACGACAACAAGGACTAGAGCGCAAGTATGAACCGTCGGACGAGCCTTCAAACAATTATTGCATATCTCGGAATCCAAGTCTTTTCACCCGCGTTGCTTTCGGGCTGTATGCCAGCAGAACCAGTGTACGGGTATCATCATAGCTATGACAAGCTTGTGGCAAAACTTGGCATTCCCGAAGCATACCGCGAGAAAGCAAAGTTCATCATTGACATCACCGATTTTGGCAACAACGTTTTAGGCCTTAACTCAAAAGATAATTTCTCACGCTACGAGAAGGACAAGATCAATTACTTGCTCTTTGCATGCAAGCCCTTTCAGATTGCCGACAGTTACAGCTCACAGGAAGTTAGCCAGTACCTGCTGTTCACGGACAAAAAAAAATTCGAAGCAGAAGTAGCAAAACTCAAGGCACAGGGGTACGATGTCAGCACACGAACCGGGATAGTGGCGACGGCCGCCCAAATGACTAATGACTTCTTACAGAGAGAACTCAGCGACATTCTTTCAACAGCGCTGCATGAGAATATGCACAATACCATCAACGTCACCGAACGACTTGCGGAACCAATTGCATCTGTCGTTGAATACCAGGGACTTGAACTCTATTTGCTCGAGCGTGCGCCTAAACACGCGGCAACAGAACTCAAACGACGAGCAAGGCAGCGTGAACACTACCTGAAAGGAAGAAGGACGGCAGTCATTAAGGCGGCAGAACGCCTTGAAGAACTCTACAACAGCAGGTTACCCATCGAACGCAAAGCAAAAGACAAGGAGATCATCCTTGAGAACCTTCGACGAGAAATGGAAGCAGCGCATCAAGGAGCGTACGGAACGCACGGAGATGTCGGTAAACTCAACAACGCAAACGTCACAGACCTCATTACGTACTCAAAATATTACGCGGACGCAGAAGCAGTGTTAACGGCCAGCACAGGACTTCCTGCGGCAATCAAGGTCTATAAAAAAGTTCCGTACGATTTGAGCGAAGGGCTCTCTTTTCTGCGAGCGCATCACAAAAAGAAGTGAACTCATGGATCGAAGAAATCTTCTCAAAAAGCTCGCTGCATCAGCAGCACTGCTGACTGTTACTCGCGTCGCTTTGCTTGGTTGTCGAAGGAACGCAGAATGGCCTCCATGGCGAGGATGCCATAAGAATGAATACTACGGCGTTGCGGCAAAGCTGATGGGGATTCCGGAAGAGTACAGAGAAAAAGCCGCGATTATTTGGGAAGTGAGCGCGTTTGGCGATTGCGCACTAAGTTTGAATTCGAACGGCAACTTTCTAACGTACGAAAAAAACACAGTCACATACATACTCATAGCTTCAAAGCAACTCCAAATAGCCGATCATTACAACGATTCGCCAATCTCGTACTATCAATCCTTCACAAACAAGAAACAGTTTGACGAAGAAAGAGCACGCTTCGAGGCACAAGGGTACGACATCCGAACACGCGAGAGTGGAGCCATGTCCACGTCGCAAATCACGGATAGCTTCCTCCAGAACAATCTTGAATATATAGTCATGACGGTTTTGCATGAGAATATGCATCAGTCTATTAATGCCGATCCATTGCTGGAAGAGCCGATCTGCTCTGTTGTAGGCTATCACGGGCTTCACTTGTACGCAGACAGCAGGCTTGAGCCTGATGCAGCAAAAGAACTCAAAAAGAAAGGTGACGATCTTGAAAAATACATGAAAGCACGCAGGAGTGCTGTCAACAACGCGTATGCGCGACTGCGCGAACTCTATGCAAGCGGTCTTCATGACAAAACGAAATTGAAGCGCAAAATGGACATCCTCAAAGATTTGAATGGTGAAGCTGGCGACGCGTACGAGAAAATCTACGGAAAACCCTCTGCCCCGCTTGGAGACCTTAACAATGCCCTGGTCGCTGACCTGATCACGTATTCAAGATATTACGACGACGTTGAAGGAATTGTTGTTAATCATTCCGATCTTTATGAAGCAATCAACATCTACAAAAATGTGCCAGAAGGTCTTGAAGAGGGCTTATCTTTTCTTCGAAGAATGCGCAGTAAATAATGCTTAATTCGTATTTGTTTAGCTACTCATATCGCAGCGTCGCCACGACGCTCGCTGTCAGCTGAAAAGTCAGCTGGCACCTTCAGGCGACATTCGACTTCGCCGAAGTCGCCTTCG
>JACQXV010000137.1 GCA_016208715.1 Candidatus Woesearchaeota archaeon
GAAGGTGTCGTAGTAGGTATAAATGGAATCGGTTTTGCTGGCTAACGCGCCGTAATCGGCGTTGTGATCAATGATGGTGAATCCTTTGAGCCGTCCTTCTATTAGGTTGGCATACGACAAACCAAAATATCGCCAGCCCCACGGAGCCATGATGTAAGAATTAGCAGGCGCTTCGATCTTTTCTATTTGCGAAACGTAATCAATGCTTTGCGGGTTGCGGGTGAGGGCGAGGACAGAGTCGCGGTGAACGACAAAGAGAGTTGTTGCCCAGACGAGTAAAGCGAAAACCGCAAAGGCGCGAAGAACGCGAAGGGGGATATTTAAAATCTTTGCGCCCTTTGCGTCTTCGCGGTTAAGGATTTGATTCAAACCTAATGTGGCTCCGAGCAGCAACGCCAGACTCACGAACATGAGATTTGCTTCGATCATCACGGCTTTGCGAACAAGGGCGGTGAAGACGACGTAAGACAACGCGATGCTGCTAAAAAGCAGAGCGGGTTTGCGGGTGCGAGGGGCGATGATGGCGATCAAAGTTCCGAGCGTGGCAGCGGCAAAACCGAACCACGTCAATTCATTACCTAATACATTTATTATGTCCACAAAATTTTGGGCTATCGTCGCAAGATCAAAAACGGGTTTCTGCCAATCGCTGACTTCGCTTGCCGTAAAAAGATTCCACAATCCCTGCCACGAATCTGTCTTGCCATAAACCCACGTTGCGCCACTGGCAATGCGGCGCATGATGTCGAGGTAAGGCAGAAATCCCAAAAGGAAAAAGGGAATAGAAATAGCGAACCATTTGGCAAAGGAAACTAGGGAACTCAAGGAAATAAGGGAACTCTTTCCTCCATTTCCTTTGTTTCCTTTACTTCCTAAAGCCATCGGCAATAACATGAGTCCTACAACAGGCAAACCCATTGCAACTAACCGATGATGCGCCACGCCCAGTCCACCGACGAGGGCGAGGAGCCAACCTTTTTTGTCATCCCACTTTTCCATGAGATCAAGTGTGAGCCAAATAATTGCAACTTCAAATGCCATGTTGAGGGCGTACACTTCGGCGATTGAGGCGTGAATCCGGATTGAGCGTGTTAACGCAAAAACAAGAGCAATGAACAATGAAGAATGAACAATGAACAAACTTTGTGACTTAGTGTCTTCGTGTCTTTGTGTTAATCGCCAAACGATCATCGCCACGCCCACAACCGCAATCAGCGTCCACATCATCGAGAATAACGACGAGCCAAGCGCGGGTGGGATGCCGAAGAGTCGTAAGAGATTTACAAACGGCGAACCGAGTAGCATGTACAACGGATAGCCGGTATGGTGCGGCACGCCCCACAACGTGAGCGCGAGTTGAAACTCACCTGTGTCATCGGTATAAGGGCTGTCGCCGCCGTTAAACGAGAACATGATCGTGGACGAATAGGCTAACGCGCTCACGACGGCGACATCGAGTAGAATCCAGAATCGTTTTGGTATCTTCATAAAGAACGAGAGCGATCATAATCTTTCTTATCTCAGAGAACCCCGTTTTCTCCAAGAGAACGGGTTTCTGCCATCGCCACAAGGAGACACATCATGAAAATTTTTCGCATCGTACTTAGCATCCTCGTCATCGTTATTCTCTCACTCGGTGGCCCGTTGGGTTATATCGTGCGCTCGCCTCATCAACAGTTAGCCGGAACGATTCAAGTTGAAGGATTGCAAAATC
>JACQXV010000138.1 GCA_016208715.1 Candidatus Woesearchaeota archaeon
CAGTGATAGTGCCATGACCAAAGCCTTTCTTTCTCTGCTCAAATCAGGTGGGTTGTTGCACGAAATCTCAGTCTATGATGGCTTGATCGAAGCCTTTCAACGTGAAAGCGAGCTCAAAATCAAAGGCAACAAAAAAATCAACGACGTTGAATCCTACCAGCTCGAACTGAAACAAACCGATGTGACGCCCAAATTGTTTGTGGATGCCATCAATGGGAACCAAATTCGGACCACATTTTCAGTTCTCTATAACCCGGCGGCATCTCCCGGTTCGGCGGCCCCGGTGAGTGGGAGCGGTGGTGGACTGATCGGTACCGCACCCATGTCTTCGTCCGGCGCATTTTCCGCTCCGACAGCCTTTAACATCGAACTCGACACCAGTGATTATCGCGATGTCAACGGAGTTAAGCTTCCACACGCCTATAGTGAGCGCCTCCCGTTTTACACCATTAAAGTCACGATTCTGAAATATGAAGAAAATGTCGAAATCAACGATGTGATTTTTAATTAGAAATTGGGCTGAAGAAATCGGGCTGAAAACTTCGGGCGGAAAACTTCGGGCGGAAAACTTCGGGCGGAAGACATCGGGCTTAGGGCTGAAGACTCACAAGCTCGGGGCTGAAGAAGTTGGGTAAAAGATTTTCTCATTTTCTTCAGCCCAATGTTTTCAACCCGTTTTCTTCAGCCCAAGCCCTGATTTTTTCAGCCCCACGCAAGTTCAGGTAGCGTCTCTCGCCGACCATCTGACTTTGTATCCCCTCACAACCAGTAAACACTATGGGTACCTGGCTTGGTTTCGCTGTGATTTTAATGGTGATTGCGGCCCTGTTTTGGTATGAACTTTCTGTCTATGGAAATCTTAAACTCCAACAGAAAGACAGCCCATCGGCCAAAGCTCGTTTTGGACGCCGCACCGTAGGGCTGATCCTGCTGCTGATCATATCACTTATGACCTTTTTCGGGTTGCAGCATCGCACGGCGTTTCCCTCGCCGATTTTTTTCTTATTCTATTGGGGCACCTGTTTGTTGTTGACCCTGATTTTGATTGTGCTGGCATTACTCGATACACACGCAGTCTTGAAACAAGCCATTGCGACTTATACCGACACCAACGAAGAAGAAAAGCGATTCCGTGAATTTATGGAAAAGCACGTTCGAGCAGAATCGAAAAAGGTGAACAAGACTTGAGTTCAGGGTTCTTAAAAAAGAACGAATGCTAAAAAATCAGGGGTGAATACAATTCCAATGTCACCCTGTCACTTTGTCACCTTGTCATTTGGTCACCCTGTCACTTTGTCACCTTGTCACCTTGTCA
>JACQXV010000152.1 GCA_016208715.1 Candidatus Woesearchaeota archaeon
AACCTTTCCTACCTTAGATTGTGCCGCCTGTATTCTGACACCAAAGATGAGTCAGGTGGGACAACATGAAAATGTTACCCTATTCTCTTACAGCGAAGTAATAGATGTTTCCGGGTATGTAGGCAATTTTAAGGTGCAGGTTAGAAAGAACCCAAGATTTGTTGACCTGGACAAATGCAGTGGTTGCGGTGAATGTGAGAAGGAATGCCCGGTTAAGGTTGACTCGGAGTTTGATGAAGGGCTATCAAAAAGAAAGGCTATCTATCGACCATTCCCACAGGCTGTACCAGCCACCTATTTGATTGATGAAGAAAATTGTATCTATTTAACTAAAGGAAAGTGTGAGGCGTGTAAATAAGGTATGTACGGCAGAGGCTATTGATTATCAGATGAAAGAGGAAATAGTGGAACTTGAGGTAGGCTCAATAATTGTGGCGACAGGGATTCAACCTTTTGAGCCAACCCCGCTCGTTCAGTACGGCTACGGCAGGTTCGAGAATGTCTATACCAGCCTGGAATTTGAACGGTTGAATCATGCGGCCGGCCCTACAGGTGGGAAGATACAGCTCAAGGATGGCAGGCAACCGGAATCCGTAGCTATCATTCACTGTGTGGGCAGTCGGGATAAAAATTATCACCCCTACTGCTCCCGGGTCTGCTGCATGTACTCCCTTAAATTCGCTCATCTGGTTAGAGAAAAGGTACCGGAAGCCCAGGTTTATGAGTTTTACATTGATATGCGATGTTTTGGCAAGAGATACGAAGAATTCTATAACCGTATGTTGGAAGAGGATATCCGATTCATTCGTGCCAGGGCAGCAGAGGTGCTTGACTTTGCCATCTATGATAGCGAAAAGGGCAAATTAGTAATCAGGTGTGAAGATACCCTGGTGGCAAAAATACGGCGTATTCCGGTAGATATGGTCATTCTGAGCGTGGCTCTGGAGGCAAGAAAAGATGCCGCAAACATAGCCAAACTATTTTCTATCTCTGCGGATAAAGATGGTTTCTTCATAGAAAAGCATCCAAAACTTGACCCGATAGCTACGATGACTGATGGGGTTTTTATAGCCGGCTGCTGTCAGGGGCCTAAAGATATTCCGGACACCGTTGCCCAGGGACAGGCAGCAGCAGCTTGTGCCCTGTCCATGATTTCCAGAGGGGTGATGGAGATAGAGCCTATCACCTCCCAAATAGATAGGGAACGGTGTGCCGGATGCAGAATCTGTGAGGCCATGTGCCCTTATGGGGCGATAGAATACAAGTCAGAAGAAAAGGTTTGCCAGGTAAATGAGGTTGTGTGCA
>JACQXV010000153.1 GCA_016208715.1 Candidatus Woesearchaeota archaeon
CCCTGTAGGCAAAGCCTAGGCAACAGTTGCATCACCTGGGAGATCAGTGCAGATATATGTCCAATGTCCCCTTTAGGCAAAGCCTAGGCAACTGTTACATCACCTCTGTCATCAGTTCAGGGATATGTGAAAACGCCCCTGTAGGCAGAGCCTAGACAAGTGTTACATCACCTAGTTGATCAGTGTAGAGATATTTCACAATACCCCCTGTAGGCAGATCCTAGACAAGAGTTGAATCACCTGGGTGATCAGTGCAGAGATATTTCACAATGCCCCCTTTGGGCAGAGGGTAGACAAGAGTTAAATCAACTAGGTGACCAGTGCAGATATTTGTCAACATTCCCTGTAGGCAGTGCTTATAAAAGTGTTATATCACCTAAGTGATCAGTGCAGAGATATATCACAAAGCTCCTGTAGGCAGAACTTAGATGAGTTACATCACCTGGGTGATCAGTGCAAAGGTATGTCACAAAGCCCCTTGTACACAAAGCCTAGACAACGGTTACATCACTTGGGTAATCAGTGACGAGATCTCTCACAATTCCCCTGTAGGCAGAGGTTACACAACAGTTACATCACCTGGGTGATCAGTGCAGAGATTTATCACAATGCCCCCATAGGCAGATCTGAGAGAAGAGTTCGCCACCTGGGTGATCAATGCAGAAATATGTCACAATGCCCCCTTAGGCAGAGCCTAGACAAAAGCTCCATCACCTGGATGATCAGTACAGGGTTATGTCAAAAAGTTAATTTAGGCACATCCTAGACAAGAGTTACATCACTTGGATGATTAGTGCAGAGATATGTCACAATGCCATCGTAGGTAGAGCCTAGAAAAAAGTTACATGACCTAGGTGATCAGTGCAGAGATATATCGCAATTTGCCTGTAGGCAGAGCCTTGATGAGAGGTACATCACCTGGGTAATCCTTGCTGGGATACGTCACAAAGCACCCTGTAGGCAGATACTAGGAAAGCGTTACAAGACCTAGGTGATCAGTGCGGAGATACATTGCAATGCCCCTGTAGGCAGAGCCTTGGCAAGTGGTATATCACCTGGGTGATCATTGCAGGGATATGTCACAAAGCACCCTGTGGTCAGATCCTAGAGAAGAGTTATATCGCCTGGGTGATCAGTGCAGTGATATGTCACAATGCCGTGTAGCCAGAGCCTAGACTAAAGTTACAGCACCTGGGAGATCAGTGCAGAGATATGTCACAATGTCCACAGTAGGCAGAGACCAGGCAAGAGTTGTATCACCTCGGGATCAGTGAAGAGATATGTCTCAATCCCCCTGTGGGCACAGCCTAGACAAGAGTTAAATCACCTCGGTTAACAGTGCAGAGATAGGTCAAGATTCCCCTGTAGGCCGAACGTACACAAGGGTTACATCACTAAGGTGATCAGTGCATAGATATGTCACAATATGCCCTGGAAGCAGAGC
>JACQXV010000134.1:0-989 GCA_016208715.1 Candidatus Woesearchaeota archaeon
CATTGCCGGCAATAACATCCACAATGTTGAGTACGACGGCAGCTGGATCGTCACGGATACACCCCCCGGGGCGACACCTCCGTCGGTGATTGAGCGCAATCGAATTGCACTGGCGGGATGGAATGCTCTTGAACTTAGCGGCGCACACAACCTCATCGTGCGATTCAACACTATTGCAACAAGTGCGGTCTGCATATCAATTCTTTCATCTCTAGGAGTGAAGATTGAAAACAATACGATTGATGGGTTGGGATCCGATGGAATAATAATCGACCAAGCATCCAATCCTTTGATTGGGAAGAATATTATCTCGAGGATACTCTACGCTGTGGAATGCATCCCGGGTGCTTCACCTATGTTTGAGTGCAACAACATTTATGACGCATATCGTCGGTACCAGGGGTGCGCTGATCAAACTGGATCGAATGGAAACATCGCGGTGGATCCGGAGTTCTGTGGGATCGACGATAGTGGGAACTACTTCCTTCAGAGTGACTCGCCCTGTGCTCCCGGAAATCATCCCGACGGCTACGATTGTGGGCTAATTGGCGCATTTGAGGTGCTGTGTGGAAAAGTGGAAGTGTTGCAGAAATCGTGGGGCAGCATCAAGTCACTTTACAAAGAAGGGGAGAGCCATGACAAGTAAGAGAGTTGGAGCCGGACTAGTCGTCTTATCGGGTTTGGCGATCATCCTCACTCCTATGAGGGGAAGAAGCGAAGGCCTCATAGCTACACCAGGAGAAATCATTGTGGCATTCGCGGATGAGGAAGGAACGGTGCTTGAAATCGAGGATTGCCTGGTGACCAGCACGTATTCCGCATTGAATGATATCTTTGGGGAGTACGGATTGATCTGTGCCCGGCCGTTGTTTCAGGCACATTCTCTAATGAAAAACGTTTTTCTATTGACGTTTCCGCCGGCAACGGATTTGGACGTTGTGGCCGGAGAAATCGACCAACTTGGCATCATGAATTATATTTGCGGCAAC
>JACQXV010000134.1:1020-2652 GCA_016208715.1 Candidatus Woesearchaeota archaeon
CAACTTTACAATTCCGAGCGAGATTGTAGATCGTGTTCCTAACGATTACGGGATGAATAACGATTGGAACGACGATGGCCGATTGGATCAGTGGACTTACTACTTGATGCAGGTTGATCGCGCGTGGGACATTTGTCGTGGTGATTCCACCGTGATCGTTGGCGTTCTCGATACAGGGATAGACTGGGGACACCCGGACCTTATGTAAAACCTTTGGATCAACTCAGAGGAAGACATTAACCATAACGGCGCGTTTGACGATGCCCCAGAAAGTCTCGGTGGCGATCTGGATAATTTCGATAACGATGGGAATTGGTTTACAGATGATGTCGTGGGATGGGATTTCCACTGCCAGAATGCGACCGGGATTCCTCCAGATACTTGCTCAGGTCATTTCAATGATCCTCAGCATAAAATTCTGACTCTGGAGTACCCGCATACTCACGGATCTCAAATGGCGTCCATCATATCTGCAGTAACCGACAATGACCCTACAGGGGGGATGGCAGGGATTGCATGGAAGGTAAAAGTCATGGGAGTACGATGCGCAGAGAGCTACACCAAATTTGTGGACATCTTTGAGGGCACACAGTATGCGGTCGACAACGGAGCTCATCTTTTAAACATGAGTTTTACAATTGCAACGCCCACAGAGGCACGGGATATTGCTGCTTTTGCAATGTGGCATGAACTCATTGTGAGAGCTCGAGAACAAGCGGGAATTCTCACCATCACCTCCGCAGATGACGCAGATACAAGCCTTGCATATGCATACGAGAGATATCCAAATGTGTGGCCGGAAGTCATTTGCGTTGCCGCTGTCGACAGTTCGGGGAAAAAGACAGTGAAATATGGAAGCCGCGACGGTTCGAATTATGGTGCTGCAGTCGATATTTGCGCGCCGGCAGGAGGGACACGTGAAACATCGTTGCAGATCGTCTCGTGTGCCTATCAGCCACACGCTCAGCCACAATATCCGGGGAGTATTTATCCTCACCACTTCTGGTATACATCTATAGCCACATCAGGAGCGTGT
Organism: Candidatus Woesearchaeota archaeon; assembly: GCA_016208715.1. GTDB lineage: Archaea > Nanobdellota > Nanobdellia > Woesearchaeales > UBA11576 > JACQX01. Next base: position 2,057 of record JACQXV010000134.1, read on the forward strand.
GCGGAAGTGACGGGCATACTCGCACTCCTGAAATCCCTATATCCAGATGCCACGCCGGACTTCCTGGAGAGCGAATTGAAGCGGGGTGCCACGCCGTTGAATCCTAGCGAACAAGGTCAACCATGGGCAGATAGTCTCGGTGTGGGAATTGTCAACGCCTACCGATCCCTCACTCAATGGGGAACGCTATCAGAAAGCACGACGTGGTCGAACACAGTATATGTGTCCGGCGACCTTACGGTTGCTTCCGGGAAAACCCTCACTATCAATCCCGGAACCGTGATCAATATTGCGGGCGACGACAACGAAGCAACGGGGCTCGATGCTACAAGAATCGAATTCAACATTGAGGGTTACCTCGATATAAATGGTACTGCCGAGAATCCCGTCGTCTTTCAATCGTGGCAGAGTAACGGACGAGACGACTGGGTCGGCATCAAGTTATGGACAGGAAGCACGGGAGGCAATCTCGATCATGTGATCATTAAGAACGCTGAGACCGGTATAAAGCATGCCGTGCCCATTACCGTCACCAATAGCACCATCAACAATTGTGAGATTGGAATTGAGAGTTTCGACAATCTAACCCTGACCAA
>JACQXV010000135.1 GCA_016208715.1 Candidatus Woesearchaeota archaeon
ATGACCAGCCCCAAGAAACCCATGTCCTGCCTTTCTTGAGCGAAACCGTCACCATTCCCGCTGTCATCATCCCGGAAAACGGACAGCCCTTCTCCACCACCTTTGACCGGCCGCGCTATCTAAATATTGATGTCCAAAGGATTGAAGATGAGCTCGTTGTCCCTGCCCAGGAGGAGCAGAGGCAAAGGGAGGCGGCACTTCTTGCGGAATTAGAAAGAAAAAAGCATGACGCCGAGGCTCAAGCGGCAATCAATGAAGACGAAGGCGTCGAAGAAGGCGAAATCGTGTATCGGGTTTATGGAGGCGAAGCCCAGTTGTATGGCCATTCCTGGACCAACATGAATCCTCTTGACGCGATGACGCCTGTTCCCACTAACCCCGATGTAGGATGGAAGTCAATGTACAGAATTCTGGCTGGATTACCCAATGCTAACGCAGGAAATTGTTTGGCTATTGGGACGTTGGAGAGGGCGGGGGCAGTCCCTCGGTCAGCGCCTAAAGCAAGCAATCGTCGCAATGATCCATATCCTGATCCCCACAACTATGAATGGCAGAAAGGCGGCTGGCCTGAACTCGTAATTCCCGAGCGCGCCAATGTCATGGCTTATGTGAGAATTAAGCCAGGCGAGTCATGTATTCTCGTGGACTTTTAATTCTTATGGTAAAAAATTTTTATTTCATCAGCCTCAAATTTCAAAAGCCCATGCGCTGCCGTGTTTTGGACGAAAAAATCAGGACGCAGCCTGGCATGAATCGTTATCTGATTGAACTTTATGAACCTATTTCTCGTATCCGTTCCTTATTATCCAAGGATGGCTACTGGGCTGGCGGCCAAGACAATGTGGGCAATCTAGTTGCAAAGCTGCTTTTTTTACCAACTGGAGTATCGGATAAAAGTGGAGTTGTAAAACAGCGGTATGGAGAAGCAGGGCCTTTTTTGGGAACCGTAGGTTGCTTTGGAGATGATTCCATGGCGGCACTGGATGGGGATTATTCTATTGTTGACAACGCCGCTCTCTGC
>JACQXV010000149.1 GCA_016208715.1 Candidatus Woesearchaeota archaeon
ACAGACTGTATAATCATTGTTAGGCCCAACGGGTAAGTTCCATGGGGAAATGCAGGATTAGAGGAAAAGGTGATGATCGAGCCCAAATCTTTCTGGCATACGCTTCCCGGCATATTGACGGCCCTCGCAGGCTTGATCGGATCGATTGCTGGATTGGTGACAATTGCAATTTCGTTGGGTTGGTTAAGCAGTAGACCGGAACCACCGGCTCCAAGGGGACACCTCTCAGATAACTTCGCTGTGGTCTCTGAATTAACGTGTCGTGAGACTGGACCGCTCGGAGACCGTTGGGGTATTAGCTATTGGGACTTTGATAGCGACCGATGCATCCCATACCAAGAACCTGTCGCCGGGGCGGATTTCATATTTAAGCCGGTTCATCCCATCCAAGGGGAGAACACAATGTTTGCCGTTAGACCCTACCACGGAGCAAGATTTGCTCCGCTTCAGCAAGGAAGGCCGCCCTGGGAAGTTCCGTTAAGCGAGTTTACCCAGTACTCGCATGTTGTGCCAACGAGGACCAAATATCCATGTTTGACGAACAGAGGCACCCTCTGCCAATTTGAAATAATAGTTAGAAATAACTATGTGTATGTCAGTGTATTGTTATTTAAGGCAAATAATTAATATTACACAGGCACAAATAGGGGCGGTCTTGCGAGATTGCAACTTGAGATTTAAAATTTGCCGAGAACGTGCCTAACAAGGGCATGAACTGGGACGTTCCACTTCGTTCCGCGCCCGTTATGCCCGCCGTTCGGCAAGACATTCCTATGAGCATAACATGCGAAGTTTCGGTTTGGGGCGTTCGATACAGTGGCACCTTGGTCGGTGGCCAGCTCAGTGTTGGAGATTCTGCGTTTGAGATGTCCGAGGTAAGTTGCATCGACATCCCGACTTCGAAAGATAGCGGCGGCTACTATGGCGTTGGCCACATGATCCTCATGGATGGCACAAAGTTTTCGTTTGAAGTCTGGAGCGGGGGATTTTTCGGCCAAAAGCGTAGGAGCGAGTTGACCGGGTCTTTCAAGATTCTGGTCGCCAGTCTTAAAAAAGAAGTCGTTATCAATTCAGAAGACCTCATTCGATACGAACGGAAGGAGTGAAGAAAGAGCCGAACAATGCGCTCCACCGAATTGCCGCCAGCCACAGCGCGAGCCGATGCGCCCTGGTTGTCGAGTGTCAGATTGCCTACTGGCGCTTTGGGGTTGCAAGCGGCTGTCAGTGAGCTCGGTCGTTGGAGGAATACTTAAACAAAACGCTTAATATGCCACCTGCCTTTTAAAATTATGGTTTACTATGGAAGTCCACAGTGGAATTTAATCCCAAAAAAACAATCTTATTATCTGTTTATATTATAGTCGGATTATGGACTACCTATACTTTTTTCAAAGCAAGCAAAACAGATGAGGTTGTTTTCAGTATTGGGGCAGGAACCAAAGAAATTAGCTTCGTAAAAAGCCTCATAGAAGAATTTGAGGCAAGAAATCCTGCCATAAAGGTTAAATTAAACGTCCTCCCCGCCCCTACCGATCAGCAGCACCATTATTATCTTACCACGCTGGGCGCAAAAACCAGGGAAATTGATGTGATGAGAATCGATACCATCTGGATCGCTGAATTTGCATCGGCTGGCTGGTTAGAATCTCTTGAGGGTAACATCGATCCGGAAGAGCGTGCGTCTTTTATTCCTGTAACAGAAAAGACCGATGTCTTTCGCGGACATCTGTATGCCACCCCCTGGGATGCTAATATCGGTCTCTTATACCATAGAAAGGATTTGTTAGAAAAATACAACCTTGATACGCCGCATACATGGGATGATCTCGTGAAGGCGTGTTTAAAGATTTCTTCTCCTGAACATGTTTACGGCTATCTCTGGCAGGGGAAACAATATGAAGGATTGGTCTGTAATTTTGTTGAATTTATTGGCAGTAACAACGGTGGAATAATTGACGATACGGGAAGGATAATAGTTAATTCTGAGCAGAATAAAATAGCTCTCGACTTTATGCACGATTTGATATGGGAATATCGGGTATCGCCGCAAAATACTTACAGTGAACGTATGGAGGAATCTTCCAGACACCTCTTTCAACAGGGCAAAGGCCTGTTTTTAAGAAACTGGACATATGTGTGGGAACTATGCCGGGAAGACCCGCTGATGAAAGGCAAGGTAGGAGTTTCTCTGTTGCCAAAATTTTCTGACGGAAATCCTGCGTCAGTGTACGGAG
>JACQXV010000150.1 GCA_016208715.1 Candidatus Woesearchaeota archaeon
CATTCAAGGGCAAGTGGCCGGTCACGGGCGATAAGCCGGTCATCAGCATCCTGACCACCGGACTGATTTGTTTTAATAAATCCTGCTATGATAGTTTTGTCAAGCCCTCAGATTGCAAGTTCGTCAAACTTTATTATGAGCCCGAAATGCAAAAGATTGCCTTTGTGCCGGTCAATCGGGAAATTGGCGAAGTCATCCTTCCCATTAAACTGGTCAAACCCGGTCTCTTCGGTCTGGTTAATGGCAAGAAGTTCTTGAATTCCTGCGGCATTAAATATCAGGCGCAGGTCAGGTCTTACCCGGCCCGCGCCGCCGATATCCCCGACTCCAGCCCGGGCTATAAGCGTACATGGAAACCGATTAAGGGGATTGAGATTAGACTTACTGAATATATGTCCGCAGATTCTTAATCAGCCGCCAATATAAACAACGGGATTAAACGGATTAAACAGATAAAACCCTCAAAGGGTAGTAGGGGTAATCACACAGGGTAGTAGGGATAATCATACAAGGTAATAGGGGTAATCATACAGGGTAATAGGGATAATCATACAGGGTAGTAGGGATAACCATACAAGGTAGTAGGGATAATCATACAAGGTAGTAGGGATAATCATACAGGGTAGTAGGGGTAATCACACAGGGTAGTAGGGGTAATCACACAGGGTAGTAGGGATAACCTGACAGGGTAGTAGGGGTAACCTCACAGGGTAGTAGGGGTAACCATACAAGGTAGTAGGGGTAATCATACAGGGTAGTAGGGGTAATCACACAGGGTAGTATGGGTAATGATACAGGGTAGTATGGGGTAGGGTAGGGGAGTAGGGTGGGGTCAGACCATTCGTTCTAACCATATATTTTATAAGGAGATATAAGATGGGCAAAATCAGTTTTTCGGCCCGGCTGGTCGCGCCATACTTTGCAGAGATTCCACCGGAAATCAAGGAGCGATGGTTAAGCGGGTCTAAAAAAGCGGTTTCTAAGACCTATAAAGGGCTAAAAAAGCCATCAAGACCCGGAAGGATTTTAAGGAAAAGATAGCCAAACCCATAGAGAACACGATTGCCTCTTTTATAGTGCGGCAGTTTGAGCAGAGCGCCACGTCATACCGACATGGTGTGAAATTACTGCCGACTATACTGGGCTGTAACTCCCCAGCCCTTCTGGCGAGAAGGGCTGGGTCTAACAGCCCAAGTATCAATCCGGAATGGACTTCAAAACACGGCCTGACCTACAAGGATATAATGAATAAGACCCGTGATAGTTTGGCCGGCGCGGACAAACGTTATTTCAAGGCACGAAAGACGGTTTATGAAAGCGGGAAACTTGAAGAGAAACTGGAATACGGGCAAAAGAAATACGGCCGGCAGTGGTTGAGATTTATCGGGCCGCTCAAGGGCTATAAGGCCGGTCATATCCTGGGTCTTGCTCAGATGGCGGTAATGGCC
>JACQXV010000151.1 GCA_016208715.1 Candidatus Woesearchaeota archaeon
ACCAGCTTTAAGAGTTCATCCGTGTAGTCTTTGATTTTCCGAGCATTATCCAAGTTCAACGCCGCTTTTAGTTTCTCTAAAGTTTCTTCAAGTTTACTTTTTTCCCATTCGGAGATTTTTCCGCCTATCTCTTCCATTAATTTCTCTGTTGCATAGATCACAGCCTCTGCACAGTTACAAGTTTCGATAATTTCCTTTTTCTTTTCGTCAATCTCGTCGAACTTGGTTGCTTCGATAATCATTCTTGTAATATCCTCTTCTGAAAGTTCCGTGGGCTTGGTCACCTTAATTGCTTCCTTTTTTCCCGTTTCCAAAATCTCGGCGGAGACCGTTAATATGCCATCGGCGTCGATCCTAAAGGTAACTTCAACCTCTTGCTCATATCTTGGCGCGGGAGGGATGCCATCCAGCTTAAACAAACCCAAGGATACATTGTCTTGCGCCATTTCCCTCTCTCCTTGTAAAACGTGAATTATCATGGAGGTCTGGTTGTCTTCTTCTGTTGCAAAGATCATGCTTGCCTCCGTTGGGATGGTAGTGTTTCTCTTAATCAATCTCGTAAAAGCTCCACCCGAAGTCTCCACGCCCAATGGAAGAGGAGTGACATCGAGCAACAGCATATTTTTTATCTCGCCCTGCAGGATGCTAGCTTGAACAGAGGCACCCACGGCGACGACCCCCATGGGATCTATGCCCTCTTCGGGTTCCAGCCCAAAGAAGAAATCTTTGAAGTATTTTCTAATAACTGGCATCCTGGTGGGTCCGCCTACGAAAACAAGTTTGCCTATATCTTGAGGTTCTAGGCTGGCGTCTTTTAAGGCCTGTTTCAGGGGTTCTCGTAGTCTGTCAAGTACTGGTTTTATGAGTTCCACCAGTTTATCTCGGGTTAGAACGATGTGTGGGTTGAGCTCAGTTCCGTTTAGATAGAGCTGGGTATCTATGGTCATCGAAAGCTCACTTGAGAGATGGATCTTCGCCATTTCCGCAGCGTCCCTTAACCGGTTCAAGTTTTTTCTGTCATCTCTTAAGTTGACCC
>JACQXV010000165.1 GCA_016208715.1 Candidatus Woesearchaeota archaeon
AATCATCTATGGTGTGCCTCACCTTGTAAGCTTCCAGCACCTGCCTGTCCGACCAGTCAAGCCTATTTGTCACGTAGAAATGGAAGCCGTCCTTCTCCCTAGAGACCACCAGCTTTACATTTCCCAGCTTAGGCATCCACGTTTCAATGCCGCATAGAGTGAAAGCTTCACCTTTAACCTTCACTGTCTTGAAGCACTTCTCTGGGAGACGCTCTGCCAGCTGGGTTACGTTCATCCTCTGTCCCTCATGATGGACTATTCGGTTTGACTCGGACTGGGTAATCCAGTCCCATTCTTTAGCCCTCGCTGCTTCAACGATTTGATGGCAGAAGAACCAGCTGTCATATACCAGTATCGTCTTCGTGCCTGCTGGAGGCTTGAAGGCTTCTATCTGCATGCAGGCGAGCTGGATCTTGGTCTTGAAGGTTCGTCCCTCCTTGAGGCATGTCTTGTTCTTCACGTAGAGGTCTAGGCGCACAGGGTATTCGACTTTCCCATTGACGTAGTGGGTGGTGACCAGATAGTGACCCCAGACGGCTCGACCTTCGGAGCTATCGTAGTGGTATCCAGCCTCCTCCATGTGAAGCCCCGTCTTCTTGTTGATGGTGTCATCGAGGATTAGGAAACCTATAGAGCCCTCTGGGACGGGAAGGCTCTCCCTAACGACAGCTAGCCTCTTCGCTTCAAGGCGTTGAAGAGACCAAGGTGAAACGGTGAGGAAGCGATTCAGGGCGCTCTGGTCCCTTGCTTCCACGAAGCATCCATTTATGGCGTCCACGTTCTTCCTGCCCTCACATGCCACGAGACCTAGGATGTAAGTGGAGAAGTTCCTGAACTGAGGCTTGGAGAAGCAGGGCCTAAACTGCTCCAAAAGCCCCTCCATAACACCTACGGCTGACGAAACAAGCATACAGCAAAATCCCTCCACCTGAACCTAAAAATAATATCACACAAAAGCTTAAAAGCAAAAAACGCAAAACTTCAGTCATCTATTACATTTTCAGGAAGGTTTTTCTGTATAAGTATACATTGTTTATTTGTGATGAGTCATACGTCATTCTGCCCTAAATGTGGAATGCAGTTACCGGAAGGCGAAAATGTTAGATTTTGCCCTAATTGCGGTGCACTTTTGGCTCCTCAAGCAGGTCAAGTTAAGGTGATAATAGCCGAATTTCACTA
>JACQXV010000166.1 GCA_016208715.1 Candidatus Woesearchaeota archaeon
GTAAAACAGCCTGCAATGTACAAAAATTTCACCCTCGACCAGTTCCAGATAGACGCGATTAACTCGATCATGAACAATCACTCGGTGGTTGTGAGTGCGGCTACAGGAACTGGAAAAACGCTCATCGCAGACTACATCATCGATACCGACGTCAAGCAGAACAAGCGCGTCATCTACACTGCACCGATCAAAGCGCTCTCCAACCAGAAATTCAAACAATTCAAGGAAGAATACGGTGAAGAGCTGGTTGGCATCATGACTGGAGACGTCGTCATCAACTCAAGCGCGCCAATCCTGGTCATGACAACCGAGATATACCGCAACATGCTCATGACAAAAGACGAGAGCATCGAGCACCTTTCATACATCATCTTTGACGAAATTCACTACATAAGCGATATCGAACGGGGCACGGTGTGGGAGGAGAGCGTCATCTTTACGCCGCCCCATGTCAGATTCCTCTGCCTCTCGGCGACGATCCCGAACGCGCAAGAGTTCGCAGACTGGATTGCCAAGATCAAAAAACATCCGGTCGACGTCGTAACATATGGAAAGCGCGCAGTGCCGCTAAAGCACTTCCTATTCGACAAGCATTTGGGGATGACCGACATAAAAGAGATGAAGAAATCCCTGGAGCTTGACAAGTATCCGAGCTATGAGTATTTCCATCGCAGGACTTCTAAACGGACTGAACTGCCTCCCGGCCCGAAGCATTTCGACCTGATATCTGAATTATGGAAGCAGAAGAAAGTCCCCTGCATATACTTCATATTCTCACGCGCGGCAACAGAAAAAAATGCGAAAGAGCTGGCGTCGCGCTACAACCTGCTCACAAAAGACGAGGAGATCAAAGTGAGCAACTACCTTCGACAAAGACTTTCTCAGACAGAGAATGCAGAACAGATACGCACGATGAACACCACACGGCTGCTTCTCCAGGTCCTCAACAGGGGCGTCGGCATCCATCACGCGGGACTGCTACCGCAGTTAAAGGAGATCGTCGAGCACCTTTTCGAACAGGGGCTGGTGAAAGTCCTGTACGCGACAGAGACTTTCGCGGTCGGGATCAATATGCCAGCAAAGGTCGTGGGCTTCGACTCGCTTGAGAAGTTTGATGGAAGGACATTCCGTTATCTACACTCCAAAGAATATTTCCAGCTCGCCGGCCGTGCAGGAAGACGCGGAATCGACACAGAAGGATGGGCTGTGGCTCTGGTCGATAGACGACACGTGGATGTGGGCCGCATCGAAGCTCTCACCGGCGAAGACAAGGACCCGATAATATCACAGTTTCGCATGAGCTTCAACTCTGTCCTCAACATGCGAAAGAACCACACACAGGAACAGGTTGAAGTCATCCTCAAGAGCAACTTCGGATGCTTCCAGAAACATTCACAACGCGCGATAGCCCTGACCAAGGCAGCGTTCGTGAAGAAAGAGAAGCTCCTCATCAAGCTGGGATTTCTCACGAACGACAAGAAACTCACACTCAAAGGAGAATTCGCAAGCCACATCTACAGCAATGAGGTGCTTGTGACAGAACTTTTCTATGAAGGTGTATGGAAGCAACTTGACGATTTCGAACTCGTGCTGCTCGTGTGCTCGATCATGTATGAAGAGAAGAAAAGCGATATGTTCAAGCAGCAGCCAAAAAAAGCGAACACAGAGCGGCTGATGTCGTTCATCTCAAGAAACCCATACGCTTCCAAGAACATGGACAAAGTAGTCGTCAAGAAACTGGCATTCATCTGCCGCAGATGGGTGGACGCGTGCCAATTCTCAGAACTCTTAGAGCACACTAACCTCCTTGAAGGTGACCTCATCAGAATATTCAGGCAAGCGATCGACCTCTTCGGGCAGATCCGCAAAGCATCAACAGATTATGAGCTGGCTGCGCGATGCGACACTTGCGTGCACAAGATCAAGAGAGAGTTTGTAGATGTGGAGTTCTGAATACTATCAGGAGATGTTCTTTTCACACCAATCATTCACTATCTTATCTTTTCTAGTATATACCTCACACGACGGAAAGAAAGTTCTCATAGAATTAACTCATGGTGAACTTTAGAAGATGACTGAAGAATCAAGAAAGAAATGATCTATGCGATAGATACTGTCTCGAGCCGTCAAGTACGTTGACTGTGATCACGAAGAACGCAGGAAAGTCATAACAATAGAGACAAATTATTTGAGACAAATTATTTTTGGACAGGGCAGACTTATCGGAATACTGAAGGACATAACGCATTTTCTCGAACAGCATCACTTGAACGGCAAGAGTATGGCGTTCCAGATCGTGGCTTCATCGTACATGTTCCCTTGGATGAACGCCGCCGATCCGACCGGGAATGATGGGAGATCATCATCGCAAGCATTCTTCGCGTCTACAAGCTCGCGTGTGACTGTCGTGAGAGACGCATAGTCGCTCCTCTCGCACGTCGAGAGCTGTACGACCGCCACAGAGTCAAAGTACATCTCATAGGTCAGTTCTCTCATCTCAGGGTAGGCCGCGTTTTCTGTGCAGGTGAGATACATACCTTTGCTTCGCGTGCCCATCGCGAGCACCGCTGAAGGATCAGTCTGTCGGGTGAGACCCTGATATGCAGCGCACAACTGCCCTAAGATGCTTGAATCAGGAGCGTGGGTTGGAGCAGGCGTGGTCTCCGTCGGTGGAGTAGTGTCGCAGGTTTCAGCAGACTCAGAACCGCACGCTGAAAGAACTAACACACAAAGACTAATTGAGGTCAATTTGATTGATTTCATCGGATCACCTTTAAATGGTTTGTATCAATCTGTCAAATACGCTGACTTCGTCTGGGGTTTTGAAGTTTGTGCGGACAGAATATCAAGAAAAGCAAAGAATCACACCAAAAGAAACAAAATGACAAAAAAGAAACGGCTTATCGGAACACTGATGCCAACGCGATCATCTCGTCCGACAGGAAGAAGATGACGAACGCGTTGAACGCGATGTTAGTGATAACGTAAAGCAGGTTCTGGCTGTCCCATGCTCCTACGAGCTTGTTGAACGCCACATAGCCAAGATGGTACAATGCGAGCAACGCAAACGCAACGATGCGTAGCTGCTGGACAGGAAACGCTGCTGCGATCACTGCAACAACGAAAAACGCTGCGAAATCATAAAAGATGTTCTGGTCAACCTCTCCCGCAAGCGTAACCCCAACGATGTTTGAAACCTTTCCTACAATAATGCCCGGAATGATTCCAAATACCATAGAACAATATACTGTGAAAAAGAAACATAACTCGATGCCGAGCCAAGGCACGTAGCGCATTCCGGTCATTGACAGGATTGCAATTATTACAAAGAGAATCGCGACCGGGGTAATGCCATATGAGTATAGAAACGCGCTGGTGAGTATGAGAAGTGCGCCCCATATGAGGCTCATTTTAATGAGCGAGCGATTTGCTTCTGCGAATACACTGAGTCGGTTCATGAAGATTTCTTTGAACATTTCTTGTTCCGTTCCTTTATATACTAACTGTTTTTTGTTTTTATACTTGCCGTTCTTTTGTTTTGAGCTTTGAGCCGAAATTGAAGGCCTTAATTGGCGTTTCAGGCTTTTTTGAAAACTTTTTGTTTTCAAATGATATTTCCACAAATAACCTGATTTTCTCTGTATTTTTGAACTACTATATAAATCTATCGCGTTTTTTTCAAATTTGGAGGAGTTTAAAGAGTCCTTTTGTGATTCTCTCAAGGGAAGATAGTCCTTGAAGGAATCTGTTAGGTAATAATACGTATTTATTGATTAAATCACGTTATAATATTAGATAATTGGGCTGTATCTTCTTAAATTGCTCTTTATAGCACCATATTGGTTTTATCCGACCCTTCTCTGAATCTGCCCTTTGACGACAAGGGGAAATCATTTTCTCCTTATTTAGATTGACCTGGCTGTATACGGACTGGTCTTTCTTGAGGGCTTTGACAAGCGCCCTTAACGCGCCTTCCGAGTGCAGAACGGAAACGATTAAATTGAGCTTTTCTAGGCAAAAAAGGGCAAAAAACGGCGAATTTATGAATGAAGGTGTGCCGACTTTAGAGGCGTGACTGTTTATATGCTGTGCTTCATAGGCGGCAAGTAATCTTGGCGTTATTTTTAAAAGGTATATTTATAAAAGAGTTAAACGAGTTTATCACAAGGTGATCTCATGATTGAGAAAAAACTTGAAACATTAGTGATCGAGCAAAGCTTAACTATTGCACGTTCCGCAGTGGGCGATTTCTGCGCAGAAGTATCTGGCCGCAAACTGTACGTTCCAAAAGACATTGTTGATTTCCTGTGCGAGAGAAACATCTATACAGCAGAAGAATTCATCTCACTCGCGTATTCATTTCCATCATCGTTCGTTGACGCTCTTGGCTGGCGCATCGATGATGTGAAGTCTGCCGGAGAAAAGCTCGCCATAACGTTAAGGGGCCATGTTGATGATGCGCTCCTCAATCCGGGACCAGCGCCTAAGCGCGCTTACGGCGCCCTGCAGCCACCTGACAAAATCCGGTTCAGTTAGAACACATCATTCAAGATAGCGCAAGAAAACGCTGATGCGGCAATGGTACTCGAACGCGTTCAAAAGATTATTGCTAATGCCGGTTTGATGTCCCGGCGCAAGGCCGAGCAATTGATCCAGGAGGGCCGCGTCAAGGTAAATGGACAAATCATCACGATCGGGTCAAAAGCGGATGTTCTTCGAGATCGCATAACCGTTGCAGGAAAACTCATAGAACTCCAGAAGCGGCTCTACTACGCATTCTACAAACCAGGGGACTGCTTGACCACGCTTGACGATCCGCGCGGACGAAAGACAATCTTTCATTACATAAAATCTAAGGAACGGCTCATTCCTGTCGGCCGCCTTGATTTTAAAACCGAAGGATTGCTTCTTCTTACCAATGACGGAGACTTCGCAAACAGAATCACGCATCCAAGATATGAAACGAAGAAAACCTACTACGCACTTCTTGACAAAGCGATTTCAAAGCAGCACTTGGAGAAAATTGAGAAGGGAGTTATGCTTGAGGATGGCGCGACCGCGCCAGCAAAAGCGCGCATCCGCGATCCCGGGGGGAAACTAGTTGAGCTCATTATTCACGAGGGCCGCAATCGCATTGTTGTCCGCATGTTCAACGCACTCGGTTACTCAGTGCAGCGGCTCGTACGAACACGGATCGGAAAATTATCACTGGGAGATTTGCAGCCGGGAAAGATGCGGGAACTTTCATATCAAGAAGTGCAGATGTTGATGGAGAATACAGCGGGAAAATGAAAACAATAAAATTAAATCCTAATCAAATAATTACTTTAAATGATTATCTTTGATTAGTACGTGGAAAGCTTAGACGAACTTCACCTTAAGCTTAACGACCAGCACAATTTCCGCCACCGCCCTTTTGCGAGGGATGAAAGTAACTGTATAGATGCTGACAAGGGGGATGCCCCGCACGGCTTTCGCCCCCTGCACGA
>JACQXV010000167.1 GCA_016208715.1 Candidatus Woesearchaeota archaeon
GCTGTCAGCTGAAAAGTCAGCTGGCACCTTCAGGCGACATTCGACTTCGCCGAAGTCGCCTTCGACTATCAAACCTTTACACATTAATTCAAACTTCATCTAAATTTAGCTGATTACCGAACCGAGAGTCGTGCGAGACGATGTGAATGCAGTTAGCTCGCAGGTCGGTGGCGACGCTGCTAAACAAATACCTTGTTTTTTATCTTGCTTTCGTGACAGTCATTCACTATTCTCTTCACGACCGGCACCACTCAGCCACGCTTCGCGTGTCTTCACTCAACTTCCGTCACAGCCAGCTCGTGATTGATGTGTCCGGGCGGATCATTCAACCGCAGGAAATTACCGAATTTGGCGAGGCGGCGGTGCTGATTGTGCTGGCCGTTATACTTGCGAAGTTGTTATACTTGCGAAGTTAAATGAGAATTATACACTTGCTCGATTTATGCACTTGCTCGATTTCTTTCACAAATTCTTGTCCTGCTGCAGCTTCTTCGTGAACCGGCACTTCGGGTAATTGCTGCACCCATAGAATTGTCCGTAGATCGATTTACGCAGCACAAGCTTGCCTTCTTTGCACGAGGGGCACGAGAGCGATACTTCTCCGCTCTCAATGCGTGCCGCCTCCTCTCGCAGCCCAAGATCTTCGATTTGTTTTGAGGAGCATGAATGATTGATGCAGATTTCGTTCGGGCGTTTTCCTTTGCGGATGATCATGATGAGCGGATGCTTGCAGGCTTCGCATTCTTTCTTTGCTGGCTTGAAAATCGCTCCAGCCGGAAGTTTGAACGTGGTGGTGCACGCGGGGTACTTGTCGCATGCAACGAAGTTGCCGAACTTGCCTTTGCGGATCTGCAGGTTTCCTTCGCTGCAGGTCGGGCACGCCCCAAGCGTACTCATCTCTTTGCGCGTCTCGACCATCGCGTCAGCGAGCTCTTCGCCGATCTTGAGCTGATTTTGTTTGAAGTGTGCCAGCGTCTTTGTTAAGATCGTGCGCGCCTCTTCAAGAACTTCGTCCTCTTTTTTTGTTCCTTCCCGGATTTTGTCCATTTCGATTTCAATTTGGCGTGTGAGCTCTTCGTCGAGGATTTCAGGGCAGTACTTTTCGAGCGTTTTGACGGTGTGGATGCCGAGTTCTGTGGCTTCGATGGTCTTGTTGTTGACGTACCCGCGCTGGTAGAGGTTATCGATGATCGCGGCGCGTGTCGCTTTGGTTCCGAGTTCCCGTTTTTCGAGGTCCTTGATGATGCTCGCGGGAGTGTAGCGCTTCGGGGGTTGTGTTTCTTTGGAAAGCATTTCGATTTTCCTGACTCTCACATCGTCCCCTTTCTGTACCGGAGGAAGTTCTTCTTCTTTGAGCGAGAGGTGGGGCCCATAGAAGACGTGCCATCCTTTGACGAGAGTTCGTGTTCCTTTCGCAATGAAATTTTCTTTGTTTACGTCGATCACGACAGTCATGGTCTCACGCACAGCTGGATCACCAAATGTCGCAAGAAATCGTCGCACTATAAGGTCGTAGAGTTGTGCTTCTTTGCCGGAGAGTTTTGGCTCAATTCCGGTGGGAAAGATTGCTGGATGCGCCGGATCGGTTTTTTCTCCTTCGTTTGGCGCTAGTTTACTTTTCGAAAGCAGCATCTGGCACAGCGGTGCATATTCCGTTTGTTTCTGTAATGCCTTAATGATGGATTGTAATCCCAGTTCTTTTGGAAGTTTTTGTGAACTCGTTCGTGGGTATGAGATAAAGCCGTCGCTGTAAAGATTCTGCGCCATTGAAAGGGTGTCCTTTGGCTGGATATTGAGCGACCGGTACGCTTCTGTCTGCAGCGTTGTCAGGTCGAATGGGTGCGGCGGCTCCTGCGTGAATTCTTTTCGCTGTACGTCTGCTACGCTTGCTTTCTTCCCTTCGGTTTTTGCAAGGACGGCTTCGGCTTTTGCCTTTTCCCAGAATTTTTCTTCTTCATGCAGTGCGACAATATCGCTGTCGCGAACATTGCCTGAGAGTTCGATCTGCCAGAATGGCACTGGTTTGAATACTCTGATTTCTTTTTCGCGGTCGACTATGATTTTGAGCGCTGGTCCTTGGACACGCCCCGAAGATAGGATCTTGTGCAGTCCCTTCGCTTCCTTGATGGAGAGAGTCAATGCGCGTGAGAGATTGATGCCGTAGAGCCAGTCAAGGAAGTGCCGAGTCTCTCCGGCAAATGCCTGCCCCCAGTCAAGGTGTTTTGATTTGTGTTCGTACGCTTTAACAAGGTCTGGTTTTGTGAGTGTTGAAAATTTCATGCGGTTTGCGTCTTTTTGCTTGAACGCAAAGCGCAAGACGTTCAGGCCGATCACTTCTCCTTCGATGTCGTAATCGGTTGCGACAGTGAATTCATCCGCGTCTTTCGCAAGCTTTTTGAGCGCATCAAGATATTTTCTTGAGAATTCTGATTCTTTGCGCTCTTCGCTGCTTTCCTTCCATTCGATGTCAAAGATCGGGTAGGTCCATCCTTTCTTTTTCTCGCGCTCCCCGACTGAGTAGAGGTGCCCGACCGCGCATCCGACAACAATGTCCTTGCTGCCGCGTGTGACTTTGTAGTAGGGAGCGCCTTTCATGTTTTCCTTGATGGCTTTGCCGTCTGCAAGCGCTGCCGCTATCTTGAGTGCCGCGTTGGGTTTTTCAGTTAGGATGAGTTCGTAGCTCATGATGTCTTTCGCGTGGTTCTTGTATGTTTATATAGATGTAGTCTGAACGTGTTTCGCATTTGTTTATACAAACAAAGTAAAAAGAAAATACAAGAGGTATTAAAATAAACAAAAGAAGTAAGAAATGGAAAATTTTAAATAGAAGGAGTATTATATTATAAAATTAAACAATGCAGTTTAAGCGAAGCCAGACAGGACGATTCCAGCAAAGTCGAACAACCAGCTATGCCGCCGCCAATACAAAGCCGCAATGATTCGTTTGAACTGCTAAAGAGTATAATCTCATTCATGAAGTCACGGCAAGGGCTTTCCCTTGCAGAAATAGTCGGCCTTTACAATGAAACAGAAACAGGGCTCAAAAAAGAGGTTATTCCGCTTTCTATTTTCTCTCATGAACTGAGCCCTTCTGAAAGCCTGTGTAAGTACCTCAAAGAGAATCGCAGCTTAACCTATCACGAGATCGCGGTCATTCTGAAGCGGGATGATCGCAGCGTGTGGACGAGTTATCAGCGCGCTTTACGAAAATCAAAAGAGCCATTCGTCATTGACATCTCAACCGACATCTTCCTTCCGGTTTTTCTTTTCTCTGAACGCACTAAAAGCGTTCTCGAACATGTTGTTTCCTATCTTGGGGCTGTTCACAAGTTTTCGAACTCAAAAATTGCTGTATTGCTTCACAAGAATCCTGCCTCGATCGCGACGGTGCGTAAACGCGCCATTGAAAAAGAGCGTGCACAACAAAAAGGGGGTGAACAGCAAGGATGAGAAGAAGTAAACGCATGCTGAATGTTCAGGTATTGATAATAGTGTTGGTGGCGGTGGCTCTCAGCAGCACTCTCATCTTGCTTGGTGCAAGACTAACGGGCCATATTACTACTGACGCTGGTGGACAAGCTGTAAGCAGGATTGTATCAGACAATGTGACGCAATTCCGTTCAGA
>JACQXV010000127.1 GCA_016208715.1 Candidatus Woesearchaeota archaeon
AAGATCGCTCGTGTCAAGATCCTGATCCAATGAATCAATACCTGCGATATCAGATTCAATCGTAGTAACTGACTTTTCGCTGCTGACTGTTGGAGTCACTAGTTGCGCAGCACTCCCGCCAGCGCTTGACGCTATTGTTGCCTCGTTAGTTGCGCCTGGCTTCGTCTGAGCGCAGCCAACAATCAGAAGCAACGCTATCAAAGTAAGAATCATCACCAGTACGGCTGTTTTTTTCATCGTATCACTTCCATTTTGTTAAATAATCACTATCTAATCATCATAGCTATCAATCTGAGCATCTGTAACGGATTCATGACATCTCAATTCTCCTTGTTTGTAATTAATAATAATCGTTGTTTTTAAAATTTTCTGTTTATTCCGTTGTTGCAATATCATAAAAATCGGTCGCAGGCGTCCTACTCCGCACTAAAGTGCGGAGTTTGAACGGACGCCTGCATGTATAGACCGATTTGTCAGAAACCTTTGGTTTCTGAGCATGCTCAGAAATGCTTTGCCTTTCTGACATTTAGGATGCCAAAAATGTCGCCCTAAAGGGCGGGGTTTCAAACCCTACACAAAAATGTTTGGCGACATTTTTGTGCATGACAAAATAATTCAAAAATATAAAATTCAAAAAAGAAAAAAAGAAATTATTTATGCCGAGCTCGCTTCTGCTGAAGTTTCTGCACTTGCGGATGTATCTGCAGAAGCATCGCCAGTCTCGGCTTGGGTTGTTGATGTTGTCGTTGTATCACTCACTGCTGAATTGGCTGCTGAAGCTTCGGCCATTATTTCTGCTTCACCCGCTACTTCAACACCTTCAACTTCCACCGCTCCCTTATTTGCTGCGCGGATCTCCTTCAAGATGTCCCTAATAAGAGCTCGAGCATCCCGAAGCGCTGCTTTGGCGTCTGCGAGGAGCTTTTGAACTTCGTGCGCAACTGCATCAATGTCTTCGGGAGTTGTTGCGGACTTGAATTTGGCTAGCGCAAGCTCATACTTTTCAGCAGCGGTGTCTAGCTTTGCACTGAAGGCGTCAAGCTTTGCATCAAGTGCACTCACATCAGCGCCTTTTTCTGCGAGCTTGTCACGAATCTTGTAGAAACGCTCTTCAAGCTTCTGCGCATGATGCAATACGTTGCCGATCCGCGCGTGCATCACACGACCAACGTGCTTCTTGAGGTAGCCTTTGATGCCTTTCCAAGTTTCACGGAGATTCTTTGCTGCGGCATTATAGTCTTCACGGCTCGACTCTTCATTGAGCGCATCGATCTTTGCCTTCGCATCTTCGACGGCAGCAATCCGCTTGTCAAGATCTGCAACGATACTTGCAATGTCTTCATCTGAAAGATCTTCCGATGCCTGCACGCGTTCCTTTATCTTCTGAAGTTCTGCAAGCACGACGTCGGCAGTGTGTGCAAGGAATTCTTTTGAGCGAGCCTTCATCTCTTCCCGCTTTGCCTTACACTCTTCGCTATCGTTGTCCTTACAACGCGTATATGATGTGCGCACTTTATTGAAATCCGCCCGCACGTTGACAAAATCAGCACGGACATCTAAAAAGCGTGCACGAGCCTTCAGGTAGTCTGCTCTCGCACGCGCGATATCGGCCTGCGCGCGCAGGCGCTTCTTCTCAAGCTCGAGACGTTCCTTCATCATCTTGAATCGCGGCTTGTGCTTTTCTTCAAGATTCTTGGTGCGCACTTGCACGACCTTGCGCATATCTTCTCGCATCGCTTTAACATCTTCTTTGACATCTTCCTTCATCGCCTTCATGTCTTTTTTTACTTGATTAACCAATGGTTTTTTGTCGACCAATGGTCTCAATGGTTTAGGCGTTTTTGGTTTTTCTGTGCTTTTTTCTTCTGAAACGGCAGTAGCAGATACTTCAGAAGTTGCCGTAGTCACAGATAAGTTGGAAGCCGCCGTAGTCGCAGATACTTCAGAAGCGGCTGTCGCGGATACTTCAGTAGATGTGTCTGAAGAAGCGTCAACATCTACTGCAGCGACATCCCCTGTTGCCATCACTACTGTTTGCTCAGCAGCAGCGCCTGCAAACGGCACCAAGCTGACCAAAAACAAAGCCAGTATCGCGAGTGCACTCATTTTTTGTAATCCATTGATTTTTTGTAATCCATTGATTTCCATGATTTTTCCTCCATCTTGTTGTTTTTTTATTTTCTTCTTTTTCTTTTATTATACGTTGCTCCGTTATACATTGCACCGTTTAATGCAATGTCAGTATCAAAACAAGGATTTACGGTAACGGAGAAATTTATAAACATACTTTCCTGTTTTCTTTCAGCAAAGCTTTATTTCTTAGAAAGATCCTTTACAAAGCTTTATGAGGCTTTAGCATTGCTTTTTACCTGCTCATTGGCCTTATTTTGCTCTAAAAGTCCTTTTTTGGCTCATCTGGTACGATATATTTTTATAATATTATTCTCTTTAACCATCATGATTTCCAAAGACAGGCTTTTACTGCTGTTACGTGCCATCTCAAGTGCCCTCATGCTGTTCCTGCTTTGCCCTTTTGTCCTTGGAGCAACCCTGCATGGAAGCACGTATGACCTTGAGCTCAAAACACTCAATAATGTCGTTGTTGAAATCGATACGACACCGGTACAACGCTATGTATCAAAAAATGGGACCTACTCTTTTTCGGTTGATCCTGGTTCCTACTTCATACGCGCAAGATACAGTCCTGATAATTTCACTACTTTAACGTCCCTTGACCGCATCAAGATACAAAAAGAGGGAGATTACGTATTCGATCTCTTCCTGCTTCCTGATCTAGATGAAGACAAAGACATCCTCAGCGACTTCGATGTAGATGCAGTCGGTGCAGTGGAGCAGCCTTCTGAAGTAAACTACGCGGGGCAGGTTCTAACTGGCGCGATTCTCTTCGTGATCATCATTATGGTCTACTTCCTTGTCAAGAGACTGCGACAAAATCAATCAAGACGCGTGATTGCTGGCGTGATTGATGCAGTCAAGTCGCCCAGAAAGGCCTTAGCGCAGAAACGACAGTCAACGAGCGTGTTCAAAGAGCGGAAAAGGATCCGTGAGGAACAGGAGAGCAAGGAAGAGGAGGGCAAGGAACAGGAGAACAAGGAACAGGAGAACAATAAAGCTAGAACACTGAATATAGCGCAGCACAACGCTGTGCAGGAGTTAAAGTCAAGCGAAGAGAGAGAGGAGAGTTCGAAGACAACTTCCGAACAAGCAACAAAAGTAATTCACGTAAATGAATTTGCAGATATTGCAAATCTCGACGGCGATCTTTTGGCAGTGATGCAGTTTATCAAGCGCGAGGGCGGAAGGACTACACAAAAAGACCTTCGCCGCGAAATCCCTTACTCTGAAGCAAAGATCAGTCTCATGATATCGGAACTTGAGCACAAGAAGCTAGTCAAGCGCATCAAGAAAGGAAGAGGAAATATCATTATTTTAAATCAGTAAATTATAAATCAGCAAACCTTCACACGAGGGATACTTCACACGCGGGATACGTAATGCAAAACCCTGATGAAATTAAAAATATAGTCGGGCGCGCATGACAACGATAAAAGAAACCTTACTCAAGGGTTCACCAT
This sequence comes from Candidatus Woesearchaeota archaeon, assembly GCA_016208715.1. Lineage (GTDB taxonomy): Archaea > Nanobdellota > Nanobdellia > Woesearchaeales > UBA11576 > JACQX01. Next base: position 3,597 of record JACQXV010000127.1, read on the forward strand.
TGAGAATTCCGGGAACCCTCGTTGAATTCAAGACCGACGACGGGTTGCTATTGCACGGTTTTCTTGTAGGTGCGTCCCAAGCAAAAACGTGCATCATCTATGTGCATGGAATGAGTGGGAACTTTTACCGTCACCAGCTTCCTTTTGTTCTCAGCATAGCCGCAAGGAAGAAGGGATTGGGATTTTTCTCTATGAACACGCGCGGTCACGATAGTGCTGCGCCTATCTATTATGCAAAGAATTATACAAAGAGAAAGAGAAAAAATACAAAGAAAAAGAAAAAAATTATAGGAGGCACTAATTTCGAAAAGTTTGAGGATTGTGTGTTTGATATTCGGGGCGCGATGGGAACATTGCGCAAGATGGGCTTCCGAAAATTCGTTTTGTGCGGTCACAGTACTGGCTGCCAGAAGATTGCGTTCTACCAGTATAAAACAAGGGACAGGTCTGTGGCGGGCATCATTCTGCTTGCTCCAGCTGATGATTACAACGCGCATAGGAAAAATCTGGGAAAAAAATGGAAGAGTGTGGTGAATCTTTGCAAAGCGCTGATAAAACAAGGAAAAGGAAATGAGACAAGAAAAGAAATCCCAGGAGGATTTTCAGCACGGAGATACGCATCGATCGCCGATCTTCAACGAGTGGAAAGCAGGATTTTCAACTATGATGGCAGACTGCGAGAGTTCAGTAAAATAACCGTTCCGGTATTTGCGATGTTTGGTAGTGAAGAGCAGTATGCCGATAGGCCTGTGAAGGCGTATCTTTCTCTGCTCAAAGAGAAGACGCACTCGAAGCGATTTGATTCGGCGATCGTTCAAAAAGGCAACCATTCGTTCGTGAAGCGCGAGAATGAAGTCGCTAAGCTTGTTACGCGGTGGTTACAATTTGTCAGATAAAACCTTTAAGAGAATCTCCAATGATGGTTCGTATAAGTAATTTCGTGTCTTCAGGATTTTTCACGGCGTACGTGTCGACGCCCGTCTGTAGGGCAGCATGATCATTTCCTCCCGGAAATAATGCGTCGCCTACAAATAAGATGCTTGATACGGGAAGGTTGAGCACGTCCATGATTTTTCTTATGCCATATGCCTTATCGATCCCCTTCATCGTCACATCGATAGACGTAGATCCGCCCACCCGCACTTCAAAGTCAGGAAGAAGCCGGTCGAGAAGTCGTTTCATCGTAAGCCTTCTCTTCTGGTCTGGATCCCATGTTTCTTTTACGTGCAATGGCGCCTGCTGTCCCAGTGCAGAGTATGTGATCTGCGAACCACGGTCTTCGATGAGTTCACCCCACTGTTGCTGCGGCCGAAACGCGAGTTGATCGATGACGCTGTTAAACGCTATTGTGATGCGTTGCTTGTCACTCGATGGGATTTGGAGAGCGTACACGCATCGCCAGCCATCTTGATACGCGTGGTGTTGTGTTGAGCATGTTGGGAATAGTAGCAGATTCTTAAGATTGCCTACGGCCCCTTGTGCAAGCGGTTCAATTATCTGCTTCTTGAATTGGTTGAACGATCCGCCGGAGATAATTGCCACTTTTTTTGAGGACAATAATTGTTTCAAAAGAGCCTGCATCTCTGCATCAAGTTCTGACTTGCTTGGTGCAAGCGTCCCGTCTAGGTCAAAGACGATCACGGGATACCTATGCAGCGGTCTTCGTGTACGCGTTGTCATGTTCGTTTAACTGCGCTGAAATTTCACCAGTCGTTTGAGCTATGCTCGAACCTACGAACGTAAGTGAGTATGTATAACTGGGGGTGGTCGCGAGCTTTTGACAGAAGTCGCGTATAAAAAAGTATTGGAAATAAAACCAAGAAAAATACCGTTTTGGGCAGACCTCGAAAACGGATGTTTATTTCCTGTAGATTCTTTTTCAATACGCTAAGATTCCACCAGTTCCAGACTGGTGGAATCCGCTGAGTCAAAAGCTCGCTCTTTGTAAAGCGAGTGACCAGAGCCCCGCAGGGCGAGCATGCCACCGGTCGTTTGAGCTATGCTCAAACCTACGAACGCCAGTGAGTATGTACGACTGGTGGTGGTCGCGAGCTTTTGACTAACCGCGGTTTTTTATAGTGTCGTTGTTATTTTAATTGCATGATAGAGATCGATGGCACGTACGGTGAGGGCGGAGGGCAGATCGTGCGGACTGCGCTTGCGCTTTCGGCGCTCACCGGCAAGTCATTTCACGTCGTCAAAATCCGGGAAGGAAGAAAAGTTCCGGGACTTAAGCAACAACACCTCAAAGGTATCGAAGCGATTACGAAACTCTGCAACGCCACTAGCACTGGTGCAGAAATAGGAAGCAGAGAGCTTTACTTCAGCCCATCGACCATCAAGGGTCAAACCATTTCCATCGATATCGAGACAGCCGGGTCGATTACTCTTCTTTTACAGTCGCTTCTTCTTCCGTGCATCTTTGGCAAAGGAAAGTTTCGGCTGCGCATTAGGGGAGGAACTGATGTTTCTTGGTCGCCGCCTGTCGATTACTTCTCAGAGGTTGTCCTCCCCCAACTACGACGATACGCGGCGATCGATTACAAAACTGAAATGCGAGGCTATTACCCGGCTGGTGGCGGGAGAGTCGACATTAAAATAAAAGGAACATTCACCAAGAACCGGCTGAAAGATGCTCCACCACTCGTGCTTATTAACCCCGGCAAGCTCATCTACATTAAAGGATTGAGCCACGCGTCAAGTGATCTTCAGGCGGCAAATGTTGCAGAGCGCCAAGCCAACGCCGCAAAGCACGTTCTTGCAAAGCTAGGCTGTCCTGTCACGATACACACCGAATATCAGCGCACCCTAAGCACTGGAAGCGGCATCACGCTTTGGGCAATCTTCTCGCACAATGCTGAAGATGTCGATCCTAACAACCCATTGCGCGTCGGAACTGATGCACTCGGAGAAAAAGGAAAACCCGCCGAGATTGTAGGTGAAGAGGCGGCGAACAAGCTGATCGCTGAACTTGCATCTGGAGCCGCAGTTGACAGCCACCTGTGCGACAATCTCATCCCTCTGCTTGGGTTAGTCGGCGGCAGCCTTAAGACGTCGATGATTACGCGGCACACCCGTTCTAACATATATGTGACAGAATTATTCTTGAATAAAAAATTTGTTGTGGACGAGGAGAATAAGATAATATCTTGTAAAATAACGGGATAACACAATTTTTATGATACCAGAAGATTAATAAGACTGTTATTCATTTTGATTGTTTTATATGAAGTTGAATTATATTCTTTTATTGGGAATTCTTTTCCTTGGAGTTGTTTTCATAAGTGGTTGTGTTTCACCAGAAGGATCTCCGCCAGAGCAGCCAGAACAACCATCGAAACAGGCTCAACCGCCAGTATCGCTTACCGTACCATCACTACCGGAGCAGCCTCAACAGCCTGACGAAAGCACTACGCCCATCTACCACGGCATAACGACGCATAGCTGGAGCAGCCTCATTACACCGTTTACATCAGCTAGTGAGCAAGCGGATGCGCTCAAATCAGAAGTTGATGCTTACGAAGCTGCCGTCGGACGTCCTGTCGCCTGGGTAGGATTTGCCAGCGAATGGAAAACAGACGGTCGCGCATTTCCCTCTCAGGTCGCAGCCTCGATCAAGAACCGCGGTGCTACACCGCTTATTTTCCTCAATCTTCGTAGTATCGATGTGATCGACGAAAATCAACCCGTTGAACCACTCTATACTCTAGACGCTATCATCGCTGGGCAATTCGATTCGGATCTCGAAGCTTGGGCAGATGCGGCGAAGAACTTTGGATCAGAGCTTATCGTGGACTGGGGGTGGGAAATGAACGGAGATTTTAATCCATGGAACGGCGCCCATAACGGTGGAACCACTGAAGGACCAAAAAATTATCGGAAGGCTTACCGCCACATCATAGAACTCATGCGGAGCCGCGGCGCCAATAACATCCGCTGGGCATTCCATATCAACTTCCCAGAATATCCGGCTGAATCGTGGAATGCTTTTGAGAAGTACTATCCGGGTGATGATGTTGTGGATTATATAGGCGTCTCAATCTACGGCGTCCAGAGTCCAATTGAAACGTCGTTTCCTTCCTTCGTCAATAACATGGACAGTGCGTACCCTCGGCTTGTCAAAATGGCGCCAAAAAAACCAGTTTTCGTATTCGAGTTCGCCACGTCTCAGAACCCTCTTGGAGATCAAGCTCGGTGGGCAGATGATGCATTAGCAGGCATACTTTCGGGACGTTGGCCGGCAGTTCGCAGTTTTGCATGGTGGAACGACTACTGGGAGTGCTGGTGTCAAGATGGCAATCCAGCTCACGATACGGAAATGCGCGTGGAGAAGGTGCCTGGACTTGCCAAAGTGTTTAAGTCACGTTTGTCTGTAGCGAAGAACGTTGGAGAACGTCCTCCGATTTTTTCTAAGGTAGATGTTGGTGAAGACCTTCGTTCTTCTGGAAGCCCGTCAACGAAATCAACTGATGAACTACTACCAAGTGCATTGACTGAAAAACCCGTATCTAGTGGCGGCCTTAAAACCCTCGCCGAGCAGCGCGGCATCCGAATTGGAGGCAATTATGACTACGAACTCCGCAGCGAGACCCATGACAAGATTTTCGAACAGGAATACAACACGATGACTGCCGGTATCTTTTGGGGCGACGGTTCTCGTCCAAGCCGCACTGAATATGACCTTTCCGAAATGGACACCAAAGTAAACTGGGGACTCGCGCGTGGCATGGATGTTCTCGGCCAGACTCTGGTTTGGTTTTCTCCCAGTGAATTGCCTGACTGGGTCAAAGCGGCTCCAAATTCTGAAGTTGAAAAAATCATGAATGAACACATCGATACCGTGGTCGGCCGTTACAAGGGCAAGGTTAAGTTCTGGAACGTCGTAAACGAGGCCGTAAACGACGGCGACACTGGCACCCTTCGTCAGGAGGATAATAAGTGGGCCGAAGCTATGGGAGATGACTATATCCGCAAAGCATTTGTTCGGGCGCATGCAGCCGATCCAACCGCCGTGCTTTATTACAACGATTACGAAATGGAAAGTAATAAGGCTAAATTCGATGGCGTCAAGGCATTGCTCATCGACCTGAAGAAGCAGGGCGCGCCAGTGCATGCCCTTGGTTGGCAAATGCATGTCAAACCAGGCAGCTTCGATGCCGCGACGCTGCTCGCGCGTATGAATGAAATCGCAGACCTTGGATTCGACAACTATATCACCGAGCTCGACGTGGAACTTCCGGAGAATGCAAACGCGGCTGACTATGAGCAACAGAAGCAGACATTTAAGACGGTCGTCGAAACCTTCCTCGCCGCACGCCGTCACAATACGCTTGTAATCTGGGGTCTGCGCGACGGCGACCCCTACTGGCTTACGAACAACCACCCTCTTCCCTTTGATGAGAACTTTACGAAAAAACCAGCGTACCATGGTATTCAGGAAGCGCTTTTGGGCGATTAGAGATATATTACGTTAAGAAAAGTTAAAACATCCCAATTCTTGGAGAGTTTACTATTGGCAGGAAATAAGGCTCAACGCATTTATGTTGTTTTGAGCATCTTTTGCATACAAACCCTTTGCCATCCCAAATGCATTGAACGCAGACTTCCTCTGCCCTTGCGGTGCATTTTTTACATTTAAAGTCTATTGGCTCATTTCTTGCAATTAGATTTATCCCTTTATTTCCATCTTTCTCTTTCAAACATTCTAAATTTAACTCTGTTGTTGTTCCAAAATCATATTCATAATTAAATTTTAGGTTTGGCTTTAGAATTTCTTTTAATTTAACATTCATGCTTTTTTCATCATAATCCAATTCCTGCTCATAAATTGAGTACCTTTGATTGTTTATTGTGAACGCACTTAAATGCCCGCAGCACTCCAGCCACAAATTCCTTAAGAATTGGTCTAACTGCTTAAGGTTCTTTTTTGCTTCAATCTCAAAATAGACCCAGAAAGGCCCTGCTTCTGCTTTGATTAGAAAAACTTTTTCTTTTCCATTGTCTTTGTTGCATGATAAGATATGTTTTCTTATTCTTGATTGAGAAAACTCTTTATTGCATATTCTGCACTTTCCTTTTGAGATTATTTCTTGCATCCTTACACCTCGGGATTTTCAAATTCATAAACCTCCTGCTCAAATTCGCCTTTCGCATTTTCCAGAACATTAAACACAATAGGGCAGACTTCAGCATTGGAAAAGAAAGAATGACACCTGGCTGTTATGTCCTTATCAAGGTTTGGGAAACCTCTGCAGTCCTTTGGCCTTACGCCATATATGGAGCATTTATTTTCTTTTAGGAAGGGGCAAGGTAGATTGAATATGATATCTTTGTCATCATCTGTTTTTGTATATTTTTCAATAAATTTATTTTTACCCATGTTAAGCTTTTCAGAAGCTCTTTCAACATCTTCATCATCCAAAACAGGCGTTATCTCTTTGCAGCAATTCCCGCATTCAGTGCAGTCTATTTTCTCAGTAACCTCTTTTACTATCTTATTAAACCTTTCAAAATCAAGCTCATCTGTTTTCAGCCATTTCCAAAAAGACATATTGTCTTTTTCATGTATTTTCATCGCTTCCTTAATCTCGTTAATGCCCGCTTCATATATCTGGGCATCTTCCGGGAAATACCGCTTATTAAAGCAGTCATCGCACATATTGTCATGCCAGTCTTTGTTATGTGCTGAAATCTTTTTATTGCATTCTTTGCAGTTGTAATTCATATCTTCATCATGCCCCTTATTGATTGTTTTTTCTTTTTCCTCAGCTTCTTTTTTGCTAATTGACTGAATAAATGAGCCTTTTGACCATAGATTCTCTTTCATATTTTCACCCCCTTGAAGACTACCATTCTCTCTTGACTTCTCAACTTCTGCTTCAGTCATTCTTTTTGCATTTTACATAATTTTTTTAATCTCTTCTCTGATATCTTCAGGAATAAGCGCAACTTCATACATCCTACCATTTAGAGGCATTTTGCCTACTGCCAGCAATCCTTTTATCCTCAAAATCCCTATTGTTGAAGTTGGCGGATTATCTATCCAAAAGAAACTAATGTCATCTTCAAAATCCTTGAGCTTGCCATAATTAACGTAGCCCCCATTATTAAGCAGAATTTTTAGAACCTCTTTGGATTTTTCTGGAAGCGATGCAAAAATAACAGGCATATCCCTTTTTAGTTTTTCTGCAATAACCTGCGCTTTAATGTTCTTCCTTCCTTTTGTATCAAGTGATAATTCGCCGCATATCCCATCAACCCACTGGGAAGGATATTTGTTTAGGATTGCAGTAAGTTTTGAATAGCGGGATAATATTAATTTTTCAGTATCCCTTATCATTTTTTCCTCATAGGCAGTCATCATAATGTCGGGGTCAAGAATCATTGGAGAATTATGCACGCCGAATGCGCCGGCAAAAAGGTAAGTGCCACCAAAAGGGTGTATTCTTCCAATCAACAAGGAATTTATCCCGATACCAGGAATGTTTACCTGAAAAATAGAATTGTAAAGCTTGCCTGTTTTCCTGTCTTTAACCTTAAGGCTTAATACTTTTTTTGAAATAACTATAAATTCAGAAGCAATAAATTCCTTAGTTCCTTTTAGCTTCTGCTTTGTGTTTTCATCCATGTCTGGATGCTCAGCAATATACTCCTCTACAATAGTTTTGCCCATAGGCGGAAGCTTCTTTTCAAATATAAGCCAATCCATAAAATTCTTGAAATATAACTTCTTATCAAGGCCTTCCATCTTATAAGGGAATTCATCATAAAACTTATCATGGAATTCTGCAAATTTATCCCCATATTTGCTGGTGGCATACTCAATCAAAACATCTTTAAAGTTATTAGCATCAATCATCTTATTTCACCTCAACAAGAACTCTTATCTTTCCAGACATTAAACGAGGGAGGAGAGAGTCGCGAGTTTGGGATAAATTCCTTACAGTTATCTCATTGTGATGGATTTTATTATTATCTGGCTTGTTTTCTTTCATTCTTCCCCTCCAGAACATAATAAGCCCCTCTATATGCTCCAACCTTTTTTATAAATTTGAACTTTATCAGTTCATTAATATCCTTAAGCGCTATTGGCAATGAAACTCCGTTTATATTAGCATATGTCTTTGACTTAATAGTTTTACTCTGTCTTAGATAATCCAAAGCGTTTAGCTGTCTTGAATTCAAATCTTTCAATCCCTCAACTGGCTTTATATTGCTTTTGGCATTTCGTAGGGTTACTACAAAGAATCCTTCTTCAAAATTAAATTCTGGGTCTCTAAGTCCGGCTTTCCTCATCTCATTCATCATCTGTGGAATACCTAAACCTAAGCCTTCTACATAATGGCAATCTCTTAAAATACGATAAGTTAGCGGATTGCGCCTCACAGATCGCTTTCCAAAGAACTCTTTTGTCAGCCCTTGCGGCAGCCCTCCAGGGTTAGAAATCTCTATTCTATCCTCAAATATATTTATTTGAATTGAATCATAACTGTAATAATCCCTGTGTGCTGCAGCATTTACAATTGCTTCCCTTATTACTGCATGCGGATATTCTTCAATCTCAATACGTCTTGGAGAATCCTGCGGGATTATAAATCGTTTAGATATGTTCTCTTTAATGAATGAAATAGTTTGCTCAATATTCTCAATAGGGTCAGAACGGAAATCTCTCTGCGAAATTATGTTTATAGGCTCTGTTCCAGAAAAACGAACTACCCTTACCTCATTCTGGGGATGCCAACGAGGGGGTTCTTTAGCAAAAAACAAAGTTGCAACATTTTTTAACTTTAATCTTCCATTTAATCTGCCAAACATGTTGCTGAGAATAAACTCTTGAGAATTATTTGATTTTAAGTAATCTGGCCGGCCTCTTTTTATTAGATAATTTTCTATCCTGCGTTTATCAAGGTCTTCGATTTTTGCTTCCGAGTCCTGCTCATCAAAGCACAGTATCTGTTTATTTTTGAGAAAATCAAAAAGCGCCTGCCCTTCAAGCTTATGGGTGGTGCTTCCAATTCTTACATAAACAGCACCATTAAAAGTGTGGGCATTTTTGTCATTGGCCTTATTAACTTCAATAAGAGCGATTTTCTTATTATCAAAGGCACGGATTGAAGTAGAAACTTGCGGAGAAGAGTGGATGCTCTGGCGAATATTAGCAATATCTTGTTGAAGCTTATCAAAATCACAGTGTAACCCCTTTATTTCCTTTTTTGCGGATACACCCAAGATAAGAACTCCCCCGTCAGTGTTGGCTAAGCCGCATATTATTTCAGCTAGCTTATGCCCACTAGGACAACCTTCTTTAAATTCTACTTCTTGAGTTTCTCCGTTTTTAATGAGGGCCAATATATCTTCTTGTTTCATCTTACTTTAACCATTTATAGTAAATTTAAGTAACTTTAAGTAAAGTTGAAGTAATATATAAATATTTTGCTTTTTCGGGATGCTTGTTTGGATTTGCTTTAACCATTTATAGTAAATTTAAGTAACTTTGAGTGAAGTTAAAGTAATTATTGTTCTCTATTGCACTAATAAATTAGAATGAACAGAACTGCTTATTCATTGTTTTTACTTATTCTGCCTCTTGCGTAAACACTCGAAAGAGGCACGGCATTCGTCCCACAAATAAATTTGTGGATATTCTGCCTACGATTTTATAAATACGAAATAGAAAATTTATCTTCTGCGCGTGGGCCTTTGCAGCCCCTGAGCCCGGACATTCGCCTGCGCCTGGAACGCAAGCAAATCTTCTGTAGTCAACTTCTGACGCTTTTTGATCTTCTCCTCGACATCCTGCTTCTTTTCGGTGATTGTCTGCGCAGCACTAACTGCAGAATTCTGACGCTCAACCCTATCTTCCTCGTCAAGCTTTTTGCGCAACTCAGTCAATTCAGCAGCCTTTGCCTTCAGCGCATCCGTTGCATCGGACCAAGCCTTCTTTGCATCAAGGAAATTCTTGAATGCCTCTTCCTCACGCTTATGAAGATTTTTTAGATCCTTTGAACTTTCGACAAGCTCCTGATGGTGCCCCTGGCTTTCACCCGCCTTTGTCTGAATCTTATGATGCGTTTCATCGGCTTTCTTTCGCAGCTTATCAATTTCTTTGCCGAGCGCCCGAACCTTCTCAAAAACAGCATTCACTTCTTTCGTCTGTTCAAGCAGACGTTTCTTCTGGTGAATCTTCATCATCATCTGCTGTTCAATATTAAATGGCGGTGCTTCTGTCTCGATCTTGAACTCAAGCAGATCGATCTCCTGTCGAATCCTTGTTGGATCAAAATGAATTCCGAGCTTTGCGATCATCGCCCGCTTTTCAACCTGCAGTTTTTTAAAATCATTGATCTTCTGCTGTAGCGCCGTATTGAGATCTGATCGATGCGACTTAGAATCCTTCACCTGTCTGGTCAATGTATTACGCAAGCCTTTCGCTTCACGCAATGTCTTGATCGTTTCAATAATTGAATCAGAAATTTTCTTCTTTTCTACAAAAGCCTTCTCTTTCTTGATATAAAGTTCGTGTTGTTTCTGTTTGAGTTCCGCTAACTCCTTAACCTTCTCATTGAGTCGTGCCCGTATATCTTTACGCTGTTCTTCATTTAACATTTATGTCACGGCCCATGATGAGGTGTTTCCAGTGCTTAAAAGCACGCGGATTTTCTTCTTTGCTATTCAATATTCAAAAAAGATGGAATGCGCTGAACTTCCGCGCTTTTGGAGCGGTTGAATTCGCTGCATCCCAACCTTCAGTTTATGTGGTTTGCTTTATGACGGCATTCAAGGTTCATTTCGTGATCGTTAAAATGTGGTGTAGTACCTCTGCTTAGCTGATGAGATTTGCCCACAGTTTAACACAAAACACCCTGCATTGAGACCGATTTTTGTTAACTTGTCTTGTCCGTCGAGCATTTTTGGCAAATAACATTTTATCCGAAGAGCGCGCCAAGGCCTGCGGCTGCCGCTTCTTCCGTCTTCTTTTCTTCTGCTGCCGACTTCTTCTCTTCCTTCTTTCCGCCAGCTTGCTGAGTGGCTGCTGCTGGTGCTGAAGCGGCGGGAGCTGCAACAACTGCTGCCTTCTTTACTGCTTCATCGATGTTGACGCCCTCAAGTGCCGCTACGAGCGCCTTGACGCGTGCAGCATCAACCTTCACGTTGGCTGCTTGCAGAACCTTTGTGACAGTTGCTTCATCGACTTTTCCACCCGCTTTGTGGACCAACATTGCAGCATATATATATTCCATGGTTATTACCTCCGATAATAGTATGATTTATTCTTTTTATTTATTCTCTTTCTATTTTACTTTGCTTATCCGAAGAGCGCGCCAAGGCCTGCGGCTGCCGCATCTTCACTTTTTTTCTCTTCTTTCTTTTCCTCTTTTGTAGAAGTATGCGATCTGGCATCAGCGGCCGCCGATGTTGCCTGCTCGGACACACCTTTGAGATCTTCTGACTTCGCATCATTAGGCAGTTCTGCGGCAAGTGCGAGCATCTCGTTATGTGCTTTTGCAAGTACATCGTTTACAACAAGATCTGCAAGGATGCTCCGCTCGATCGCGAGCGCACGAGAGTCACGGAAAGCCTTCTGGAGCATGAACTCGGTGGTGTCTCTTGTCAGGATGCCCGCTTCGACAGCAAGATTGAATGCCCACTGATGGGCAAGCGCAACATTGTCAATGTACTTTTTCTCATCTATGGATAAGACGTCTTTGGTATAGATAGTGCCGTTTTCGAACGCGGCAGTCACGTCAAGGCCGATCTCCATCGGCTCGATGCCGAGACGAGCGAGGATTGCGGCAAGCTCCGGCTTTACCTGCGCGCCAGCTTTTGCAACAAGGGAATCCTTCTTGATAGCTACCTTCCCCTGCTCGATACCGGCGGCAATTCCCACCTGCCCGAGCTGACCAATGATGGGACCCGGAGCGAAGGTTGTCGGCCCTGCAGGGACGACGATATCTTTTGGAGCTGTCTGACCGCCCCTGATTGGAGCAGTAGATTTGTTCTTCTCAAGAGTTTTGTAGAGCGAAAATGGATTCTCCTTCGTGAAAAGCAATGCAGGCATGCCCTTCAAGTAGGGGATGAGCTTATCAACGCCGGCTTTCTTTTCCGCGCTTTGCTTGAGCGCAAGCGCCATCAGCCGGCGCTTACTCATCTTCATCACTACCTTGCCGCGCAGTGTCGCACGCATGTTCTGCAGCTGTCGCGTAGGAAGATTCTCCATATTAACTGCTGCAATGATCGGATAGTCAGCGACGAGCTTCGAGTATTCCGCTACATTTTTTTTCTTGAATGGTGAAACATGCGCCATAGTTAGTCACACACGATGATGATCATAATTCCAGCTTGATCGGTTTACTCATGGTTAGTTTTAGCGCAATATCTTTGATGTTGTCTCTCTCTTGAGGAAGCTTCTGCAAAACGGCAGTCACAACAGTCTTGATATTATCCGCCACTTCGTCTTCGCTTTGATCTTCACGACCGATCCATACCTGCGCAGCAAGCTGTATCCGCGCCTTCACATTGGCAGTCTTTTGCAGACGATCATAGAGCGGCTGTAAGTTCGTCTTGGGCGGCACCACACAGCCCGCCTTCGGATTTGGCATTTTGCCTCTTGTTCCAAGTACTTTACCAAACGCTGCTGCGACCTTCGGCATGATGTTCGCCTGAGCAATAAAGAACGCGTGATTATTTGCTAACTTGCGCAATGCTTTCTTGTCTTTTCTGAACTGTTCAAAGTCATCCACGAAAATGGTTGTGTCGCAGACCTTGCCTGCTTCGTCTTTGAGTTCAGGACCGACAAACGCGCAAATCTTGACTGGCTTGCCGCGGCCAAAGTGCAGAGGAATAAACAAGTCAATCTGCTCTTCTGGTTTTTTAAGATTAAGCCCCTTGAGTGCAATGACTAAGTCAAAACTCTGGATGAATTTTTTCTTCGGAGAAGTTTCCTTTAGTTTGCGGATTGCTTCCTTGATCTTTACAACATCCATTTAAATCACTTCGCCCTCCTAGCGCCTCAAATGAGGTGTAGTATAACGGGTTTCGTAACAACGCGTTGTTGTTAAGGGCGGTGGTTTATAAAGGTTTTTGTTTTTTAGGCTCTGTTCCGAATCTCACTTACTCTCGGCCGCCGCTCCGCCGCTTACTGCGGATGTGAATGCACTCTTGTAGCATAGATGATGCTGAAATCGTGTTCATCATTTCAACTCGGGTTCGGTGGCGACGCTGCTAAACAAATACCAAAAAATTATAAAGATTGTCTTGCCTAAAACCCCCATGAAAGCCACTAAAGTTCCCAGTCACATAGGGATTATCCTCGATGGAAACCGCCGCTTTTCAACACGCCTGATGATGAAACCCTGGATGGGGCATGAGTGGGGCGCAAAAAAAGTCGAAAAAGTCCTCGATTGGTGCAGAGAATTAGGTATCCGGGAGCTTACGCTGTATTGCTTCTCGATGCAGAACTTCAACCGGCCCAAAGAAGAATTTGATTTTCTCATGAAGGTCTTTCGTGAAAATTTTGAGAAACTAAAGACTGACCAGCGGCTTGAGCAGCATGGCATCCGCCTTAACTTCATCGGCCGCATTCACTTGTTTCCAAGTAATATTCAGGAAAGCATGCGCGCCCTAATGGAACAAACAAAGAACCATGATCGGCACATCGTCAATTTCGCGATGGCGTATGGCGGCCGCGAAGAAGTCATCGATGCTGTGAAGAAGCTTGGCGAGCAGATTCGGCGCGGCGATGTCAAAATAGCTGATATTAATGAAGAAGTGTTCTCAAAGAATCTCTATACGGACCACGAGCCAGAGCTCATCATCCGCACCGGCGGCGATCACCGCACATCAAACTTCCTTATCTGGCAAAGCTGGTATTCAGAATGGTTTTTCTTAGAGAAGACGTGGCCGGAGTTTGAGAAGGAAGACTTGGTTGCCGTCGTGAATGAGTTCGGGCAGCGGCAGAGACGGTTTTGAAAGTAACGCACAAAATCTTAAAAAAATCTGTATTTGTTTAGCAAGCGTCGCCACCGACCTGCGAGCTTGCGACAATTCACATCGTCTCGCACGATTCTCGGCTCGTTACGCGCTTGAACCAGAACAGCGAGCGTCGTGGCGACGCTGCGAAGTTGTTTGCTAAACAAATACGGATGATCTATGTTATACCCCGCAACCTTGACGTGTTTATTCTTCCACAGCTCTTTCTTGAGCATATTGCACAGCGTATGATCTTCTCCTGTCATGTCTATCACAAGCTTTGTCTTGGTTTCTTCGAGAATCTTTAGTTCCATGTATGATCACCCAAGAGTATATAACATATACGCACACGGGTATGTGCGAATATTATCTCAATATTATCTCTTTTAGGTCATTCCTTCGGAAATTGGGTTTATTTATAAATGTTGTGTGGGCGCGGCCGCTGGCGAAGATCCCTGGCGCACTTCCGCAGCAACCCCGTAGGCGGCGCCTAAAAGAGTCCTATAAAGAATTCCTTGATCACATTCCAGACACGTGCAAGCGCATTGGGTGATCCAAGAGCGGGAGGAGATTCAAATGGGTTCGCTAGCAACGTGGTTGTTTCGTTCACAGATTCATTTTTCACTGATTCGTTCTTTTCTGGTGAAACCGGCGCGGCAGTTGCGTTTTGTGATTTCGTTGTCGGTTGAAACGCAAGATCAATTACTGCTTCATTTTCAATCACATACAACTTTCCATTTGCTTGTTCCGCGCTTAAGCTTCTCTGGATAGTTAACGTTTTTTCGCTATATGTTGACGGCAACAGGATCGTATAATTCAATGCGTCCTTTTCTTCGCCTGTTTCAACCAAATCAAAGTCTGCGTCATACTTTCCGATAGCACGCAGGCCCTTTGGGACCACATCAATAATACTGACATCAGACAGGCTTTCCTCCAGACTCTTCAGCTTGACTCGCACTTTCACCAACCTATCGTTAACTGACACTTCTGGAATAACTTGTATAAGTATTTGTTTTGGTGTCACGATAAGAGTCTTTTGTGCATCAAACTGCATAGGGCTGCCTGCAAGGTTCTTGTGCGAACCGCCGATTCTCACGAAGTACACTGTCTCTTTGGCGACATCCGGGAGGGTAATGCTCTTCGAATAAATAGTCTTGAACTCGCCGGCAGAGATGCTTTCGTTCACTTTCTGAATCGCCGGTATCAAGTTACTCGTCGCATCAAGATCGTACAAGCCGATATCTCGCAATCCAGCATTCTTGATCGCGATCGTGACAGTTGCCGAGTCTCCGCCCACGGCACGTTCTGGGAAGATCGTGATGCTTGGAATAATGTCTGCAAGACCTACACGAAGGGCGGTGACAGAAGAGCGGTCAAATACTGTTTCATGAATCAATGATTTGACTGTGGACGTGATATTGTATTCCCCTTTCTCGAACGTCTTTACCTTTACGTAGAACGCTTTAGTCGCCCCCTTGCTGACTGATGTTGAGACGGTCATTTGATTATGATTCTGCTCTAATTCCTGCGACTTTTCAGTGATCGCCAGGTCCGCTGGCACGGTGATCAGCAGTTGTGAAACTTCGAGCGAACTCGTTGCATCGGTGTTCGTGACATTCACCCAATACACGGATTCTTCGTTCAGAATCACGCTCCCTTGTGAAATGCCTGTCTTGATTTCAACCGGGGTGGCGAGTTTCACGTGCAGCGGGTCCAAAGCGATCGGCGTGATCTTTCTCCCAAAAGAATAAGAGCTTTCAAATGTGACATCAAAGTCTTTATACTGCATCCCTTTGACAACCGCGGTGAGTGTCTTTCTCTCGTCGGGGAGAAGCACGCCCTTCCAGACCACTTGGCCCCCGAGCGACGTCATGCCTACCGAGGAGCCAGTAATCGTCGCCTCGATCGGCACTCGCGCACGAACTTCTACATCAGACGCTCGCTCTTCGCCACTATTTTGAAGCGTGATGGTGAGCGTTGCAGGCTCGTTCACACTGACGACAGACTTATCGATTGCGACACCAACACTTATTGACGGAACTTTTTCAGTGACTCTAAGTGCTGTGCGGCCTACAATGCGGTAACCTTGCGCATCATCAATTTCAGTCGTGTTTGCATCGTCTATGCAGTATTCAAGTGTGCCCTGGTTCTTGCAGGCTCCCACAGCAAAAATCATGATCTCTTCTCCGGCGCGAAGAGAGACTTTTCCGTTGCCTGGATAGTACTTCAATGAATGACTCATGCCACTAATATTGAAAACTTCATTATCATATACGTATTGCTTAAAGATTTCCGCAGCAAGTGCAGGAATTGTTACGAGAAGAAGCAGCACGATGATGTAGAGTGCATAAAGCAATTTTTTCATTAGTTCACGTCTTTTTTTATGTCTTTTACAAGGCAGGTTGTCGTCGGTGGTTAATATAATTTTCCTTCTCTAACCTTTATGTTTTTCGTTCGAATCGCCAGGCTCCCACATCGATATGCTGGATGCGTTTGCGATGGAATTCTTGCGTTGCCTTGAGCGGAAATGAAAAGAGCCAATGATGTGTGATAAGTATTCTATGACTGCTTGCAATGGCACGTATGAATGGCGCGGTAGATTCTTTGTGCATACTATACACCACAAGCGCAACATCAAATGCTTTGATTAAGAACTCTCTGTCCGCGTGCGCCGATTTCGTGCCAAATGGCGGATTCTG
This sequence comes from Candidatus Woesearchaeota archaeon, assembly GCA_016208715.1. GTDB lineage: Archaea > Nanobdellota > Nanobdellia > Woesearchaeales > UBA11576 > JACQX01. The sequence goes on from JACQXV010000127.1 coordinate 20,264, forward strand.
GATCACAACGTCAACATGCTGTACAAATTCAGCGATCGGCTTATTCACGATCGCCGCTCTATGCCGAAGTTTTAGCATGTTGAGATTCTCTTCTGCGATCTGCAAAGCAGCCAGATCGGAATCAACAAGAAAGGCCTTTTTTGCACCAAGCAACAGAGCACCAATTCCAAGAATGCCTGTGCCGCAACCAAGGTCAGCAATAGTCTTGTTTTCAATGTCTCCTTGTAGTTTGGCATTCCACAATAATTCCGCCGCGACTTGCGAGTCTGTGGGATACTGCTCAAGTCGCAACTGTGGTTTCTCAAACACGCGCAGGCGGGACAGTATTATCGCAAGAGACGCAAGAGAGGTTATTGTGGCAGTTTTCAAAGGCTTTTTTTGCAGCATTGTGCAGATACTTCCCTACTACTTTTTTATTGTTTCTCTTTGTTAGGGCTCTGTCCCGAATCTCGCTTACGCTCGGCTGCTGAACCGCTCTCCGTGAATGTGCTGGTAATCTTGTTGCCGAGAAGATGTTTAATGCGCTGAAATTCCACCAGTCATACATACTCACTTATGTTTATAAGTTTGAGCATAGCAACGTCTGGTGGGATCCGCTGAGTCAAAACCTCGCTCTTTGTAAAGCGAGCTTTTGACCAACATGTTTATCGCTTCAGCTCGCGGGGGGGGGGGCAACGGCATATTCGGGACATATGCCTTTGTTAGCTGTACAACCCAAAACAACACCTGTTCTCAAGTTATCCGAAGTGAAAAATATCAATTTTAAAGCTTTTAGAACCCTCTTTTCGAGAAACGGAAATCACGGAAGTGAAGGAAAAAACGGAAGGTTTAAATATGAGCGTTCCTACAAAAATACTAACTCAAGTACAAGTGTTTGCTCGCCTTTTTTGCTGTATAAAAAAGCTAAAACATGGTGATTCCAAGCAGTGTCTTACAATGAATGTGTTGGAAAACAACAATGAATATAAACCACATGAATAACAAAAACGGCAGGGGGGTGAAGTAGGTTGGGCAATAAAAAAGAGTGTACTACGGGTACCATATCGATTTCTTCAGCCAACGTGCGTAAAACACCTTCTCCAAAAAATCTTTCGCAACTTGACAACCTGTTGCGTAATTCATTTGCGGCCATTAAGGAAGAGTTTGACGAACACCTGCAAGCCATCAATGAGAACACTGCAGAACTTCAATGTCATACGAACCACATGGACGAACTTGATTGCCGTATGACAAAACTCGAAGAGAAAATAGATACAGTGCATCTGATGCTCAAACAACTTCTACGCGAAAGCAGACTCCACATCGTGCTCTCGCGCGATGAACAAAAAACGTTCTTGATCCTCTATACGCACGACACCATTTCAGCAGAGAATATCGCGTGCAAAAGCGAGGCATCACTTGATCTCATCAACGAATGCCTCGTCTCCATCCAAGACAAAGGAATCCCGATCCTTAAGGAGGTTCTCGACGGCAAAGCTTTTTACAAACTTGAAGACGCGTTCAAGCAGCGTCAAGCCAAAGAAAACATCATAGCGATAAGTCCTGAAGTCACAAAACAGTACCAGAACAAACTCTTAAACGAGTTCTTCAGCACCTGATTATGCTTCTACATGTCTAACCTCTAAACCAAACCGGCACGCGCGGCAACGCGCGTGCTGACCCCCTTCCTTTCTCATCGTTAATAACCGTCTCCGGTCAAGTCGGCTTTCCGATGTTATGGCCCTACATCTGGTATTCCGCGACGCGCTCGTTGCACTGGCCGCATTTGTGCAGCAAGAAAATTTAACAATGATTTGTAATCGAGAGGGGTAATTCCTGGCTTGTTTGCAAGTTTGGGCGTTAGGCTAAATGCCTCACCCACAACCCGCTAATGAGGTGCTAACAATGAACTTGCAAACAAGCCCTCGCCGTGGGCGTTATTGAAAAGCTCTGAAGTAGAATGTTTGACCAGCACCGCTCAGCCGCGCTGCGCGCGTCTTCGCTCAATCAGCACCACGCCTGGCTCGTGATAGTCATACTACCAGCGACGGCTGACATCCCCCGCAGCTGAAAAGTCAG
>JACQXV010000128.1 GCA_016208715.1 Candidatus Woesearchaeota archaeon
TTTCGCTACGCTCCAACCGGACGACGAACATTGAGTAGTATTGAGCGAAGCGAAATACTACGAGGTGGGTTGATAAGGGAAGCATTCCCTTATGGGGATGTCAGCCATCAACAAACGACATCCACTCACGAGCTGGCTGTAGCGGAAGTTGAGCGAAGACGCGCGCAATGCGGCTGAGCAGTGCTGGTTGTGAAAAGTATGAAAGCATAGAGTTGACTGTGGTGGTCGCGAGCTTTCGACTAACGCCATAAGTGAAACATTTATATGGGTCGCTTTTTCGCCATCCCATATGAAACCACGAACGCACCAAACGATTTCACTCGCACTTGCATGCAGCATTATTCTTGGTGAGGAAGGAGAATATTCTGTCTTTCGCGGCAACAGCCCTCATGGACTTTCCACCTTTGCCGTGTTCATGGTCGAAACGATCCAAAGTACCGGTCCTGCTGAATTCAAAATGGGACTCGCAAAACGCTTTTGACTCTCTCTGTTCCTGATCGTCCTCATCGGAGCATCTTTGTTGGAACCTTTGTCTCAAAAGGAAAGCATAAAAAACATAAAAAGAAAAACATAAAAAGAAGTACGACTCAACCGTTCTTGACAAACCGTGGCGGCATCACTGTACCAAGCAATATATTTACTCCTCCTCCTTTTTGCTTTCTATGGATGCCTTAAATCATTTCTCGTATATAAAAAGAAGCGAGAATCAAAATACCTCATTGTGCTCGCACTTTTCTTCATGTTCACACCGCAATTGTGGTTAAAAGCATATGGCATCCGCGTCGAACAGTTCCTGAGCACCTTCCAATTCTTCCTCGCTCTAATCCCCCTCGCCATGTTTATCTTTTACGATTACTGGGAACGCAGACGCATCGAAGAAGAAAAAGAAAAAGTCAAGATCAAGACGTTCTTTTCACGCTATGTCAGCCCCAAGATCATAGACAAACTGCTCGAAAAGAAACATCTCGACCTGTCAGGCAAGCGCCAAATAATAACTGTTTTCTTCATGGACGTGCGCGGATTTACAAAACTCTCTGAAAATATCTCTGCCGAAGAAGTCGTCAAGATCCTCAACCAGTACTTCAACATCAGCACCGACATCATCCTCAAGTACGACGGTACCGTCGACAAGTTTGTCGGCGACGCTGTGATGGCAATCTTCAACGCTCCAACGGCTGTCAGCGACCACGAACTCAAAGCAGTGCGGGCCGCACTTGAGATTCAACACGAAATCAAAAAATGGCGAAAAATCAGTGTGGGCATCGGCATCCACACGGGCACAGCGGTAGTTGGAAATATCGGCTCAAAGCACAAACTTGACTATACGGCAATAGGCGACACTGTCAACACTGCCGCGCGCCTCGAAGGGCAAACGAGCGCAGGCGATGTAGTCGTAAGCACTGCCATATACGAGAAAGTCAAGGGCAGTTTTCCAACAAAACATCATGAAGAAGTAACCCTCAAAGGAAAAGCACTTCCCGTCGAGATCCATAGGTACAGAACCGCAACAGAAAAATACCTGTAAGCGCACTAAACAGCATGGCCGCACCACACCTCAACAGGAAAAGTACACTCCACACTGCCGCTCAGCAAAAGAAGTTGCCGGCAGGTGCCCCTCGCGAACGAAAACAATCTGCTCTTGAGAGAACGAGTTCTCACGTGTGGGACAACTGGCAGGTTGTTCTCTTCAATGAACAGGCACTTGCAGCAATTGCAGAGCTGAAGTCCTTATTGCTGGGTGTTTTCGCACTCGTTCTAGTCGACATTGTCCTCATCTTTCCTACTGATTTATCCTCGCTTGTTCCAAAATCTCTCGTGCAAAACTTCTTCGTCGTATACGGACTACTGTTAAGCGTCATCCTGGCAGCCTATGGAATCATTCGCGTACTCGGTTCACACGCCAAATTCAAGAAATTCTTTTCATCAACACTCATAGTATTGTTCATGAGCTTGCTTGTCATCACCATTCCTGTCGCGCTTATAGCATATGCAATATTCAAAGCACTTTTTGCAAGCGAATCAGCACTTCTTCTTTTCTTTAGCATCGTCCCCTTTTACAATTACCTTGTATTCGGATGGTCCGTCGAGACCCTTGCTCACCTGAAAGGCATCAGATCCATAATCGCGGCACTATCGACGCTCGTTTTGATTTTGGCATTTAATCTGGCATTGCCTTATTTGCTTATCTGACAATTGTTTATCTGACAAGTATCCAGAGGGATGACGCGTGGCGCTCATGACGGACGTCAACGAGATGCACAGCATTTCGAAAAGCGTATTATCTCGCTCATTTCATTGAACTGGAACAGATCTTCTACGAGTGAACGCTTCCAAGTCACTCATACCTTAGCGACTCCGCTGGATCCTGCTTTGAAGCCCGGATTGCAGGAATTAAGCCAGCAATTATTCCGATCGTCATTGAGAACAGCATCGCTCCAAGAAGCACCCAGATTTTTATGCTCACCGTGATATCGATTCCAGCAGCATGCCCTCCAACCTGCACTCCGAGTGCGATCAGAACACCAATAAGCATTCCGCCAGCACCACCAATCAACCCGATCATACCCGCTTCCACAAGAAACAGGCTGAGAATATCGGCATTCCTTGCCCCGATCGACTTCATCACACCGATCTCCTTTGTTCGCTCAAGCACCGACGTGAACATGCTGTTCGCAATCCCGATGCCGCCGACCACAAGTGATATAGCCGCGATCCCAATCACGACTATGCTAACGATTCCAATGATGTTTCTGAACAACTCCTGCACCTGCGCAGCGGTCTGAACCTCTATATCCTCGGCGCCGCGAAACTTGTTGATCCTTCGCTGCATGCGAGCTACAACGACGTCGATATTCACTCCCTTCTTGACGCGTGCAAGAATCACATTCACGGCATTGCTGAACTTAAACAAGTCCTCCCCGTCTTCCCGCACGATTCCAACAAGCTGATCGTCTGGCCGGGAACCCGTATTCTTCACAATTCCGACGACCTTAAATTCCTGATCATTAATCTTTATCTTCGTATTAACCAGGATCTCTTTTTTGAATACCTCTTCAGCAACCTTCTGGCCGATGATCACCTCGCCGCGGGAAGTCGGCTGAATATTCCTTCCCGCAACAAACTGCCAGTCACGAAGCTGCCCCCACTCATCATACATCTCTGCAGGAATGACACGCACCAAGAGGTCGGCTTCTTCATGACCAACCTTCACGCCTGCAGGCTGGATGTTTGTTGGAACTACGAACGCCAGCTCATCGAATTTCTCGACGAAATCTACGTCCTTCGTCGTCAAAGCTTTTGTACCGATTGGCGGGCCCTGCAAACCCTTTTGAGTGATAATCACATCGTTTGTCCCAAGCCTGCCGAACTGCCCTCCGATCGAATCCTGCAGCCCTTGCGCAAGGGACACGAGCGACACGATCGACGTTATGCCGAAGATGATGCCAATAACTGTAAGCAATGCACGCAATCTTCTGCGGCGCAGGTTACTTGCCGCAAGCCTGACAATCTCGCGAAGATTCATAGTATTCACGCCCTCAGTGATTCTACCGGCTGCAACTTTGAGGCACGATAGGCAGGAATAGCGCCAGCAGCGATGCCAACAAGACTTGCGAATAAAATCCCGACAGCGACGATTTTCCATGTCACGATCACTTTCAAGAGGCCAAAACCAGCCTTCTGCGCAATGTTTTGCACCGTCAGCGCAATAGCCACTCCTCCTGAAAGCCCGATGACGCCGCCAATGATTCCGAGCGTCGCTGCCTCAAGAATAAAAATCACCAGCACGTCTGAATTCCTTGCACCAATCGACTTCATCACCCCAATCTCTTTTGTACGCTCAAGCACAGACGTGAACATGCTGTTCGCGATTCCGATCGCCCCGACAACCAGGGATATCGCCGCGATGCTGCCGAGCACGATCTGCACTATCAACAGAATGGATTTCAACGTTGCAAGGAAGTTTTCAGGAGTCTGCACCTCAAAATCGTCATTGTTTCTTTTCCTTTCCAGGCGCGACTTGATTTTTGCAGCGATTGCCTCCACGTCTACACCCTGCACGGTCTTGAGTTCAATGAAACTCACTTCATTGCTTACTTCTGGAAAAAGCTCCTTTAGCGTGTCCTCTGGGATGATAATGTGCTTGTCGTCATCAGTCCCCTTGTACGCGAGAATTCCAACCACCTTAAAGCGCGTGCCAGCGATCAGCATATTGTTGTTCACACGAATGTCATTTTCCTGAATCCCACGGTCAAATGCCTTATGCGCGATATACCACCCAACAAGTGCAGCGTACTTGTCGTTTGGAGTCAAAAGCCTCCCGTCTTCAAGATCAAAAAAGTTTGTGTCCTTGATGCGCTCCTCCAGGCCTTTCACAGGAATAGAATGCATAAAGTTCGAAAACTCCTTCTCGTTTGCAAACTCTATTTCCGACGGCCTGGTCGTATATGGCTGAACCCACTTCACGCCGGGAGTATTCTCTATCGTCTCCACGTCATCATCAGTAAGCGAAGATACAAATGAGCCTGCGATCAACGTGCCGGGAAAAACATAGATCCGGTTAGCGCCTGCCTGGTCAAACTGATCGACGATGGCATTCTCAAGGCTGGAAGAAATCAACAAGAGCGCAACGATCGCTCCAACACCGATCACAATCCCAATAACAGTCAACCAACTGCGAAGTTTTCTATGGCGCAAGTTCCCAACCGCGATGCGCGCATGATCCAGATACATGATGCACCCGCGGCCACTCACTCCTTACGCTTCAGCTTCCTTTTGGCGTTTGCGCAGCCGTTTGCGTTCCCAACGACGATATGCAATCCATGCCGCGAGCAGAACAACAAACAACGCAACAACCAGCCACACACGGCTTTGCTTTGGCGTAAGCTCGTATTTTTTTAATTCAGCAGAACTATACAATTGCAGCTTCACTTGCCGCTTGTCAGCATATTCTTTGTTGAAGCTGTCTTTGTACCGCACAGAGACGTCGATAGGGACCAGCAAGTCATTAGTTGCAGGATAGATCTCAAATTCGGCAGTCTCAAAGTCATCACTTTCCAGATTTCCAAGATATTCTGCATCTTTTGAGAGCACCACATACTTGTCAGAAGGCAGGATCTCGAGCGTCACGTACTTCATGTCACCTGAGCCTGTGTTCGAGATGCTTACTGTCACTTTTCCTTTTTTATTTTGCGCCTGCAGCGTGCGGTCTTCTACATTGAGCACGTATGAAGGTCCGTCATATACGAGAATTCCGACTGTGTAATTCTTGCTGTATATAGTAAGCGAATCATCAGCGTATGTCATACGCAGGGGCAATCGATGTGCTTTTGAACTGGCCTGTGGATCAGCAAACAGCTTCATTATCACTTCAGAAGATTTCCCTGATTCAAGCCTGCCAATATATGCGCTCGCAGTCGAACCCACTGGCGCAAAACTTGAACCTGTTAGATCAAGATCTATCTTTATGTTGCGCAATAATGAGTCAGCGACATTACGGACACGTAGCGTGAGGGTGCCTTCCTCCCCGGGCCGCAACGGTGAAGGTTCTACATCTACCGCATCGATCGCGAGAAATGCATCCGGAGTTTTCACGTCTACCAGAAAAGGATCAAACTTTTGCCAGTCAATGTCTGCATGACGGTACCGAATCTCTATCTCACTTGTTGCCTGCAATGCATCATCAGCTACACGCAGACGATACTTCACGATCACACCCTCCTCACCCGCCTGGCCTCCTTGGATGCTCCCGATGTTTCGGATTCCGCTATCTCCTGGATCAAGCGAGAACGGGAAACGCGGCAAAAGCTGAATCTCTACACCTTTGGCATTCTGCGAACCGACATTATCAACTTTGAAGCGCACATCAACAAAATTCCCAGGACCTACTGGATCAGGGTCCTGACTGATGAGCGTCACTTTCAGACTTGCTGTGCCACTGATGACTTTGTCTGTCGCATTTGACACAGCTTGCACGAACGGAAGTGAAAGTGCAAGAAAAAGAACGAACATTGACAGATGCAATGCAATTCTTATTTGTACCTTTTCTGAAGTCATATTCCGCCTTTTTGAGTTTTAGGCCATTATGCACAAAAACTTCGCCAGATGTTTTTGTGTGGGGTTCAAAATCCCGCCCTTCAGGGCGAAGTTTTTGGCATCCTAAAAATCCGCCTATCAAAGCAGGCGTTCCACTCCGCACTTTAGTGCGGAGTGGAACGCCTGCGGCGGATTTTTATGATATCTGCTTAATTGCATTTATTAGTTTATGTTGGCTTAAGTATTTATGTGTTTATCCCCTTTCATCCATTCCCAAATGTTTTCTTGCATGCCACGGCTTCTTTTTGCCGATATTGACTTTGGTCTTGGCGATCGCACCATCCTTGAGAAACTCGACCCTGTCGGCGTGATCCGCGACGTGCTCATCATGCGTCACCATGATGATCGTCTTCTTCTCTTCACGATGGATCTTTGCAAGAAAATCCATCACTTTCGCCCCTGTTTTCGTATCAAGGTTTCCTGTCGGCTCATCTGCCAGGATGACGGACGGATCATTGGAAAGTGAACGAGCAATGGCGACACGCTGCTGCTGGCCTCCTGACAGTTCGCCTGGCTTATGCTCCGCGCGATCCTCTAATTCCACAAGCCTGAGAAGCTTCCTCCCGCGATCGAATCGTTCTTCTTCATTAGTGTTCTGGAACACCATGGGAAGCATCACGTTCTCAAGAGCAGTCAATGTCGGAATCAGGTTAAATTGCTGAAAAATAAAGCCGATCTTCCGGCCGCGAATCTGGGCAAGATCAGACTCGCTCATGCGCGAGATGTCCTGCCCATCAAGAAAAATGCTGCCTTTGGTAGGAGTGTCAAGACAACCGACCATGTTCATGCACGTCGACTTGCCAGAGCCGGAAGGACCCATAATCGCCACAAACTCTCCCTGCCTTATATCAAGATCGAGGCCGCGCAGCGCAGGCACATTCACACCACCCATCCTGTAGACTTTCCACACATTCTCCAGCTTGATGACAATCTTAGGAGGCATTTCCAAGTCTTCTTTTCCAGGATTATTAAATGTTTGGGCAATTGTTTGCTATGTCCGCACTTGATGTGATTTACCGCAGCTCGCGGGGGCTCGCAGGGTGGCAGCAGCAAAATCGGGACAGAGCCGCGCGGAGCGTAATCTTTAAATATGTCACTCCAACAGCACACCGTCATGGCATTGACAAAACCAACCATCCCCGACGCCTACGATCCAAAAAAGGAAGAGCCGAAATGGCAGAAATTCTGGGAAGAGAATCATATCTACTATTTCAATCCTGACTCGCGTGCGGAAGTCTACTCTATCGACACTCCCCCGCCGACCGTCTCAGGAAATATGCACATCGGGCACGCTTTCTCGTATGCTCAAGGGGACTTCGTCGCACGATACCAGCGCATGCTTGGAAAGAACGTCTTCTATCCGTTCGGGACTGATGACAACGGCCTTCCGACCGAGCGGCTTGTTGAAACGCTTAAGAAAGTGAGATCAACAACGATGCCGCGTGAAGAGTTCGTGAAGCTGTGTGAAAAAACACTGGCAGAAATCAAGCCCGCATTCGTGAAGCCTTGGATGGACCTTGGCATCTCAGTAGATTTCGCTCACGGGTACTCAACGATCGACAAGCACTGCCAGCGCACAAGCCAAAAATCTTTCATCAACCTTTGGAAGAAACGATGCGTGTACCAGGAAGAGACTCCTGTCAGCTGGTGCACGAAATGCCAGACTGCGATCGCGCAAGCAGAATTTGACAACATAGAGATGAAGAGCCACTTTAATGATGTTGTTTTCAAGGTCGGAGGGCGCGATGTCGTGATCGCTACCACGCGACCAGAACTCCTCTGTGCATGCGTCGCAATCATCGCTCACCCGGAAGACAAACGATACAAACACTTGATCGGCAAGCACGCTGTTGTTCCCTTGTTCAACTACGAAGTCCCAATAATCACAGATGAGAAAGCAGATCCTGAAAAAGGGACAGGCATCGTAATGTGCTGCACGTTTGGTGACAAGACCGACATTGAATGGTGGCGTAAGCACAAGCTGCCGCTGCGTGCAGTGATCGAACGGCATGGTCTGCTCAACGACCTCGGCGGGAAATATAAAGGTCTCAGCCTTCGGGACGCACGAGCACAGATTATCGCAGATCTAAAAGAACAAAAGCTTCTTGTTGCACAAAAGGATATCTTGCACGCGGTCAATGTGCACGAGCGATGCCAGACCGAGATAGAATTTCTCAAGACACGGCAATGGTACATCAAAGTTCTCGACAGAAAAGAGGCTCTCATCGAAGCAGCAGATCAGATCACGTGGTACCCAGATCACATGAAGGTGCGCTATGTCCATTGGGTGCAGAACCTCCAGTGGGACTGGTGCATCTCGCGACAACGATTCTTCGGCGTGCCGTTTCCAGTATGGTACTGCGCACTCTGCGGAAAGGTGAAAGTCGCTGATGAAAAAGATCTGCCTGTTGATCCTCTGCATGACAAACCCAGAGGAGCATGTACTTGTGGCTCCAAAGAGTTTGTATCAGAGACAGACGTAATGGACACTTGGGCAACATCATCAGTCACGCCCCAGATCGCGCTCCACTGGGCTGATGACGCGCGTTTCTTTAAGCGCATGTACCCAATGTCGGTACGCTTCCAGGCACACGATATCATCAGAACGTGGGCGTTCTACACGATCGTGAAAGGAGTCTACCATCATGACATAAGTCCATGGCAAAACATCATGATCGCCGGACACGCACTCGACCCGCATGGCAAGAAGATGAGTAAGTCGAAAGGAAACGTTGTCGATCCTCTTCAGGTCATGAACAACCATTGCGCTGACTCGCTAAGATTCTGGGCGGCAGGATCAAAACTTGGCGACGATCTCCCCTATCAGGAAAAAGACCTGGTGACAGGCGACAAGAACATCACGAAACTATGGAACGCGGCAAAATTCTGCTTCTCGCACCTCTCTGACTACGATCCCGCAAAACACAAAGAATTCACAGCGACGACAATTGACGCATGGGTGCTGTCGCTGATGCACAAGCTCATCCAGGAATGCTCTGCATCCTTCAACAAATGTGAATACGCGAAAGCGAAGGCAGAGACCGAGAAATTCTTTTTTGGGACGCTGTGCGACAACTACCTTGAGATCGTTAAGGATAGGCTGTACAATCCTGACCAGTACACAAAGGAGGAGCGGCTATCTGCGCAGTACACGCTATATCAGCTACTGCTGACGGTAGTGAAGCTGTATGCTCCTATCATGCCACACATTACCGAAGCAGTTTATCAGGCGTACTTTGCTGAACATGACGGAGCAAAGAGCGTGCACTGCTCCAAGTGGCCAGAGTTTGACTCTCGCATGATCGAGGAAGACGCCGAAGAAGCAGGAACGCTCGCACTCGAAATCATTGGAGCGGTACGCAAATATAAATCTTCAAAGTCATTATCACTTAAAGCGGATCTTGCCTCGGTAACGATCGAATGCACCAACGAGCAGAAGGCGATGCTGCAGAAGACTCTGCGCGACGTGCAGGCGACGACACGGGCCAAAAAGATCACGTTTGAAAAAGTGAAGACTGTGACAGCAGAGACAGAAAAAGGCCTCAAGATAGAGATATAAGTTTGACAATGCATTAGTTGGGTTAGTTTTTTGTCTTGTATTTGTTTACATAGTTCTGCACAAAAACTTCGCCAGATGTTTTTGTGTGGGGTTCAAAACCCTGCCCTTCAGGGCGAAGTTTTTGGCATCCTAAATGTCAGAAATGCAAAGCATTTCTGAGCATGCTCAGAAACCAAAGGTTTCTGACAAATTCGCCTATCAAAGCAGGCGTTCCGTCAAACTCCGCACTTTAGTGCGGAGTGGAACGCCTGCGGCGGATTTTTATGATATTGCAAGTCTATCCGCAGCACATATTATACTTTTCTGCCGGCAGTTCCTTCATCCTGGTGAAGAGTGCCTCCCTCTCTTTTGCGTCCAAAGTCTCGTCGATCCAAGGGTAAAGGATGCTTTCTTCCTTGTCGTTGTGGTCTGAAAGAACCGCTATCAATCCTCTGGCAAGCTCGTCGATCTCTGCTGTTGCACCTTTGGCGATGCAGTTGTGTATTTTTTCCAGAAATTCCTTTATCTGGCGGTGTTCCATCCGCATCACCACAGTAGGTCCAGAGTCGCACATTCCTGTGTTGTTCTCAAAAACTGGAAAAAGAATGTCTTCCTCCCAAACGATGTGCCTTTGAAGCCCTGTCTTGAAATCATGGAATCGCTGTCTTAATTCGTCCAGATCGTTTGTAGAATGCCTAAACTTCTCGAAAATACTGTCAAGCCTGTCATGGTCTTTGCCCATAAATTCTAGAATCTTTTCCATGCTATCCCCTCGTAAGTGTTGTTATATGCGTGATGTGACTGACTTTAGTAGGTATACTTTGTGTACCAGCTACAAAAACAATATCTATTTATACCTTTTAGTTTCTAAAGATATACCATGAGACGAGAATGTGCAGTATATCAGGCCGCGAACATCCTGGGAAAGAGATGGACACTACTCATCTTACTCGCGCTGTATAATGAACAGGCCAGACCGAAAAGGTACTCCATGATTAAAAAAGCACTTTCAGGAATCAGCCCAAAGCTTCTTTCGTCAAGATTAAAAGAGCTTGAAAAGGAAGGTCTGATCAAGAAAAGGATCGACACAAGAACAATGCCCATAACATGTGAGTACTCTTTTACAAAAAGCGGCGAGGAATTCATCCATATCGTGATGGCGATCAAGAAGTGGGCTATTCGGCAGAAAGGCGACAAGAAATTTTGTCAAGGTCTGTCCTGCAAAGATTGTGCTGTGTGATTTATGTTGTTAATATTTTCATATAATAATTGTTATGTGCAATCCACCTTCGCCCGCCTCAAACGAAACATATTTAAAGCTTTACGAACTTTGTAAATAGTAAAATCTTAATGAGGCAAATTATGGAATATCAATCGTATGTTATTATCTATGTTTTATACCTAGCAGTAATACTCGCTGTTTCTATCTATGTCTATAGATTAAGAAAACTGATTGACGAAATGCATGGTATGATGATTGGAATGACTTTTGGTATGATTGCTGGACTGATTACAGCAACACTATTTCTCATACCAACCGGGAATTTTCTATATGGGTTTATTATTGGAAGCATAATAGGGCTTTTCTTTGGTGTACCATTTGGCAAGCTAGGAGGGCATTTAGGTATTATGGAAGGCACAATCGCTGGTCCAATGGGCGGAATGATGGGTGCTATGCTTGGGCAGATGATAAGACCTTTTAGTATAGAAATTTTTATGCCGTTCTTTACATTTATTTTTCTTATTATGATAGTAGGAATTGCATATGCGGTAAATTGCAGAGTACGTTGCTGTAATACAGAAAAAAACCGAGTAAAAAATAAAATTTCTAATAAGATTATTTTGTTTTGGTCATTAGTAATTATTTTCTTATTAACAGCAAGTGTTATTTTGTCTTTTTCGATAAACACAAATTCAAAAACTAACTTAAAATCATCAAATGCGCAGCAGGATAATCAAAATTTGCGGCTGCCGCCTTATTTGCAAGAATTAACTAAAGAAGATATAAAAGAGACAGTAATCAAAGGGAATTATCAGGAAATTGACCTTCAAATCACCGCTTCAAAATATTCTCCCAATGTCATAATCGCAAAGAAGAATATTCCATTGAAAATAAACCTCTATGCCGCTGAAAATGCGGGTTGTGCTAGAGAAATTATATTTCCTGACTTTAATGTCGATAAAATAGTTCCGGCCGGAGGAAAAGAAACCATAGAGATTAATCCTACAGAAGCAGGAGAGTTTAAATTTAGATGTTCGATGGATATGGTAAAAGGTAAATTAATAATAAAGTAGTTTTTCTCAATAGTTTTTCTGTATTTGTTTAGAGCGAGCGTAGCGAGCTGAGGGTTTAAACCCCCCTTTAGGGCGTGGGAGGAAGTCATTTACTTCAATCTCCGTGTCGCCACGACGCTCGCTACTCATGTTAAGGTGAGTAACGGGCCGAGAATCGTGCGAGACTATGCAAGAACTGCAAGTTCGCAGGTCGGTGGCAGCGCCGCTAAATAAATACTTTTCATGCAATTCTTTTCCACTTCACCCCGTGAGGAGTATCATCCAGCTGAATGCCTCGTTTCAGGAGGTCGTCACGGATCTTGTCTGAGAGATTGAAGTCCTTCTTCTTGCGCGCCTTCTCGCGTTGTTCTATGAGGTCTTCGATCTCCTTGTTGATCGAGCCTTTCTCGTGATGCATGACGCCAAGCACCGAATCGAACCCCAGCATCGCTACCTTTGTCTTCCTTGCGTCGGAAGGGGAGATGGCATCTGTTGCAAGCAACGTGTTTATTTTCCGCATGAGATCGAAGACTGCTGCAAGTCCGCCGGAGATGTTGAGGTCGTCGTCCATCGCTTTTTCAAATTGTTTTGTTGCATGATCAACCACGTTCTGCACTCTTGGTGAATCGTCGACCTTCCCTTTTTGTTTGATTGCGTCGTCAAGTTTATCGAGGAATTCATAGAACCGCTGCAGCGTTGCAGGAATCTGCTTAAGATTGTCTTCCTTAAAATTCAACTGTTGGCGGTAATGCGTCGAGAGAAGCTCGTACCTGATTGCCATCGGATTGTATCCCTTCTTGAGAAGATCACGCAGCGTGTAAAAATTGCCCAATGATTTTGCCATCTTCTCACCATTCACGATCAAGTGAGCATTATGCAGCCAATAATTCACGAACTTTTTGCCAGTCATGCCCTCAGATTGTGCGATCTCGTTCGTGTGATGCGGAAAAATCAGGTCCACGCCGCCGGTGTGGATGTCAAAATGGTCTCCCAAGTACTTCATGCTCATCGCAGAGCACTCGATATGCCAGCCAGGACGGCCTTTGCCGTACGGCGTTCCCCAGAAGACGTCTCCGTCATCAGGGGCGTAAGCTTTCCAGAGAGCAAAGTCTCGTATATTCTCCTTCTCATACTCGTCTGAATCGCTCAGTCTGCCTTCCGCGTTCGCTCTGAGCTGATCCCGATCAAGGCTAGCTTCTCGATCAACCGGACCATCTCATGAATGTGATCTGTTGCGTTCACGATTTGCTCGGGAAGCTCGATGTTGACCGTTTTTATATCAGTGATGAACTCTTGCGTATATCTCTTCGTGAACAGTTGAAGCGGTTCACCACGCTTCTTTGCATTCTTGATAGTTTTATCATCAACATCAGTAATATTCATCACTTGCACAACATTGAAACCTTTATACTTGAGATACCTCCGAAGAATGTCGCTGAATAGAAACGCGCGCAGATTTCCTATATGGACAAAATCATATACTGTGGGGCCGCACGAGTACATGCAAACCCTTCCTTTTTCAATGGGTTTGAATGCTTCCTTCTTACGAGAGTATGTATTGAATAATCTCAGGGATCTCAGGGCCATTGTCAGTTGTAATCCTGGTTTGTTTTTAATTCTTTGCGCTGGAGATAGACTTTGACATTCTTCTTATCGAGTCTGATGGCCGCATATTGTCCCATCATCCCACAACCCGCATTAATCACGGTAGTTTTTCCAAGTTTTGCAACACCTTGCGTCTCATGCATGTGCCCGCAGATGCATACTGCCGGAGAGAAACGCTCGATCATCTCGCGCGCGATATCAGAACCACTGTGTTCTCCGTATGAGGGGGATGACTTCATCGAGATCTTGTCAAGCAGCTTGTAGGGAACATTATGCGATAAAAAGATCACTGGCTTTTTCGCTCTTCTAAAAAGAGACGCGAGCGCCTTGACGATCATCTTTCGAACTGTCTTATCTCCTAATTTCTCCGGGCCAGAGCTTCGCCCATACCCAATCACTTGATATTCTCCGATATCAATTAATGAAAACTCAGCATCTACAATGTTGTGTAACTGCGAAATGTAGCGATCCCACCGATATTTTGCTATTTTTGCAAATGAGAGCGTGTCAGGATAATCCACATTGCCGGGAACGACAAAAACTGGTTTTCCAAGTTTATTAAGCTTTACGAGCACTTCTCTGCCTGAATCGATATCATCAAGAATCAGTTGTTGTGCCTTTTTTGTGCCGACAATCTCAGACCAGTGCCTGCGGTTGTTCCAATATCTGAATTCAAGTGCCCGCAGTTTAGTCGCAGAACAAAAATCTCCTACGGAAACGATAATATCAACGCCTTTTGCAACCTTCCTGATGTCAGGAAGTTTGCCGTGCAGGTCTGAGATGGCAAGGATTTTGAGCATTGGATACCTTTTTTACAGCACCGTTATTTTATGATTATGCCGGCCACGCGCCCCAACGTTCGGCCAAATTACTCTGGCCAAATTACTCTGTATTACTCTGTGATAGGGTCCGGTTCTTACCAATTTAATGCGCTAAAATTCCACAAGTCGTTTGAGTTATGTTCAAACAACAATGTTCCATCAGTGTTTCGCTGGTGGTTTCATGCGCGCCAGCTGATCATGGAATACTGCATGGAATATTGTTGTGCTCGAAAACCACAGGTTTGTGGCCGGCGGTGGTCGCGAGCTTTTGACGACCAATATTCGACTTTGTTGACGTAGACTAATCCTTTCCAAAATTCACGGCGGATGTCCTGACAGCAGCTTCTGGTTTGGACACTATTTGAGATTATTGTACGTGATTATTTCTTCTTGCAAACGAAGATACAGTGATCCTTCTCGAGCGGATCAAGCGTGCGATAATCAACGATCGTAATATTCTTTTCCAGTTGTGCTCTGACTTCTTTGAAGATGAGGTTTGGTTTCCTTGTTACGTCAATACTTCTGGCCTTTACACTTAATATGCCGAAGCCCCCCTGTTTGAGGAAGACCCTGCAGTTCTTCAGAAAAATGCTCACCTGATCGCGTTGCGCGATGTCCTGCACAACAGCATCCACTTCGCACAGCAGCGGAAGGTACTGCCCAGGATGATTTGCGTCAGCAAGAATCGGCGCGATATTTAACCGCTCTTGCGCAAGAAAGACAAGATCGCGCGTGCTTCTTGGAGCAAAATCAACGGCGAAGACAAAGCCATCTTTTCCAACAAGATCGCTGACATGGCTCACTGTCGTGCCGGAACTAGCGCCAAGATAAAGCACCTTGCTTTCCGGGTAGATCCCGATCTGCGAGATTCCCTTCACGAGCGCGGCAGCGATCTTGGAGCGCGTCGCGTCCCACACACGATATTCACAATCGCGCTCCCGCACAAGATCCTCACCGTACACGCGCCTGCCGGGAACGAGATTTTTTGTTGCAAAGAAGCGCTTCTTGCCAAGCTGCACTTCATACACTCCTTGGAACTTATTCGGACTAACGCTCATGAGTACTCACCGAAACGATCGACCAGCTGCTTTTTGAGATCTGGCGCGATCTTTTTGCCTTTGAAGAAATCAACCTTTGCCGCGATCGCAATCTTGTCAGCGAGCGCGCGGGCTGCTTTTCCTTTATCGTTCTTTTTGACTTTTGCGACGAGTGGGTGCTGTATGATCACTCCATACTTCGGCGGCAGGTAAGATCGGTTGCGCAAGTGACGAAACAGCGCTTTCTCCGCTCCAAGCAGCTGTATCGTTGATGCTGGCATACGGGAAAGGCGCTCAAGTCCTCCAGCAATGGACAAAAGCTTTGCACCGATAGAAGTGCCGCACATCTCAAGAACATTCGGGCATTCTTTTTCCATGACGTTCTCGACATACGATATAAGATCCGCTCGCAGCTCATAGAGAGATGCGATCTTTTTCGCGCAGCGCATCAACGCCTCAATGTCCTCTTTTGCAAAAGGTGCGCCCATAGCATAGCGTTCATCGACCTTAATTTTCTTAAGAAGAGATGTACGGTCATCATCCATGATTGTTTGGACAAAACGCTGATGGTCATCTATCGCGTGCTCGAATTCAGGATTGTGTAGCCCGTACCATTCGCGCAAGCGCTTGACCAGCATATTCATTACTGTGTCAAGCTCGTCGACCTCGTTGATCGCCTGAACGATCAACGCATCACGCCGGACTGATTGTGCGATCTTCTGTTTTGTTCTCTTCAGGGCAATCACACGTAATTTTTCAAGAAATTTCTTATCGTTAAATGCTGCGAGCACAACCAATGGAACGCCCTCGTCCGATGGCACAATAAGTTCTGCAGAGGGATATTTTTTTTGCAGGTGCATCTGGGCATCAAGAGTTTTTCCAGCCTCAGGCAACACCGGGTCTTGCACCGCCGCCTCTTCTGAAAACGGAAGTGAGTTGATTATTTTCTTGTTCTCATCGATGACAAAGCAGCCGAGGGCGTTACAGTAAATCCATGATTTCATGTGCACGTGAAATGATCTTGGGTATTTAAAGAATGTGGTTAAGGAGGCAATTCAGCCAGCAAGCCCGATGATTGCGACGCCGACCATGATGCTTGCGATGCCAACCCACTTCATGACGTTCATCTTCTCTTTAAGATAATACACTGAAAGGAACGTCGCCCACGCATAACTGAGCGCTGCGAAGGGGTACAGAACGGAAAGTTCAGTCATGCGCAGTGCTGAGAGAAATAACACTGTGCTGGACGCGTACAGCAAGACCCCGATAAGAATCTTTGAGTTCCTAATGAAACTCACCGGATTGCGATGGATGCGTGCAGACCCAAGCTTGAGGAAGAGTGCACCGAATGCGCCTGTGAACGTTGCTAACACCACAAGCCCGACTGCCAGAAATGAAATCATTTGTTCAACCTCGCAACACGATCTTTTTTCCCCTGCTCCCCTTGCCGATCATGCTGACGCCGAAGAGGATCATGAACAGGCCAACAACCTCAAAAGTCTTGACATGTTCATCGAGAAAAAAGAACGACAGCCCCGCAACCCAAATGAAGCTCAATGATACAATCGGATAAAGCACGGACATCTCTCCATACTTGAAGGCAACAATGAGCCCGAGAGCGCCAAAACCATAGAAGGCAAGCCCTCCAAACAGTTGGAAATTCGTTAACACTCCAACGAAACTTGGAACAAACCTGTTCATTCCAAGCTTAAAGAACAATTGTCCAAACGACGTAAGGATCGTGCATCCCGCAACCAGAAAAATTGACCACAATGGAGTTTTCATCATATCAAGTCTCTCAGGCAGCTTTACCAGTTTGGTTCGATTCATGCACAAAAATGTCGCCAAACATTTTTGTGTAGGGTTTGAAATCCCGCCCTTTAGGGCGACATTTTTGGCATCCTAAATGTCAGAAATGCAAAGCATTTCTGAGCATGCTCAGAAACCAAAGGTTTCTGACAAATCGGTCTATACATGCAGGCGTCCGTTCAAACTCCGCACTTTAGCGCGGAGTAGGACGCCTGCGACCGATTTTTATGATATTACTGATTTGTATTACTTATTGAAGTATCACTTATTCAATAGAATCTCAACAACCGCAGCATACGCCGGTCGAGTCAAGAACACTCCCACTGAAACACCAATGATTGTTGTGAGTGCAAAACCCTTCAATAGGCCAGCTCCAGCGAACAAGAGGGGAATCATTGAGACCACCGCCGTCAAATAGGCCGCCATAATGATGAAGAACGCGCGTTTGAAGCGATCGCGCCAGTTGAGATTCTCACTCCTTCCAGCGCGCAGCGTCTCGTCCGTAATTACAATTTGGTCGTCGACTCCAGTACCTACTGCAACAATGATTCCTGCTATTGCCGCCAAATCAAGATTCCAGCCGATCAGTGCAGCGACGCCAAGCAGGATCATGATCTCAGCAAGCATCGTTACCGCAATCGGAGCAGTAATCTTCCACTCGCGATATTTCGCAAAAATCACAAGCACTACCGCTAGTATCGCAAGCACCGTCATCACAACCGTACTGCGCACAAACTCCTCCCCAAGCGTCGGACTGACGGCATCAATCTTCATAATGTTCAGTTTCACGGGCAGGCTTCCTGTCGCAAGGACCGTCTGTAGATTCTTCATATTCTCAAGCGCGCTCTGCATCGCATTTGCCTGCGTAGATCCCGCACCACTGCCAGTGATCTGGATATCAGTCGTTGCCTGGCCTTTTAAGCTTGCGCCAATATTGAGAGAATCTACCAGCGTATCGTCAAGATACAAGTACAGCTTCTCACTCAAATAGCCTTCACCCTGCTCGCTGATGACCGCAAGATTTCTTGTCGCGTCCGCTTGACTCTGCGCTGCCTGAGGACTTGTGGAAATCTCAAAGAAGAACGAACACGCCCACTGATTCACGTCAAACTGACGGCAACCCCTATTCGGGTCGATACCCGAACAATCCGCGCTGCGGCACACGTAAGTAATGTCGCTGCCGCCGTGGAAAATAGTCGAGTTCCCGACTTTCGCTTCAAATTTTCCCTGATTTGCAAGCAGCGTCCTGATCTCTTCTTCTGTTGCACCCGCAATCTCAACAAGAATGAACTGGTTTCCTGAAAGATCTATTGTGGATTTTACCGTAACATCGCTGATTCCATACACGTTAAGACGCTGTTCAAGGCTCGCGATGACTGCTTCCAACACCTCTTGCGAAACCTTTTCATCGGGTTGAAGCAATACGCGAGTTCCGCCCTGTAATTCAAGCCCTTTGCGCAAGTTAGTCTTCGGAGCATCATACACGCTCAGACCGAGGTCAACAGGCTCGTCCTCATGTACCACCCTCTTGATCTTTGGAACTTCTACGGTGTACGTCTCATTCTTGGTCGTGTTTGTTTTCGTATCAAACACGTCTTTTGTGCGGTTCTCAACAGCAGTCTCATTGAGCACCACTTTCTCCACCCGGTATTCAGGAATGACACGATACAACTTCTTATTGGTCTTCAGCTGTATAGAGACGTTTGGAGCAAGGGATTCAACAACACGATAATAATCGTCTACAGAATGTATCGCTTCCTTATTGATTGCAATTACGCGCTCACGAGACACGGGAGTTGCCGTGGCCTTTGGTGCAACAACGCCTGCAATGTACGCTGGGCCTTCTTTTGTAACCGACCTGATCGCCACACCGTCAGTCCAAGGAGCCGGATGGATCGCGACAAGAGCAAGAATGATAAAGACGAGCAGCGCAATTACGCGTCCGCTTTTGAGCAGTTTTTTGAGTGTTTCCATGAATAAACCTATCAATCCTTTCAGTGAGGTGTACCTGCTGCATGTTTTTTATTCTTTAATTCTACGTACCAGCGCAACAGGCAAGCGTTCTGCACCCAGGTGAATATGATATCTGCAACAAGGCCCCAAAATAAAATCAGCATGATCTGTTTGAGGGTCTCGGATGGTGTCGTCAGATAAGCGATGCTTGTTGCTGCTATCGCAGCAAGCGTCATGACTATGCCAGTACTGAATGCGTCAATGATCTTGCTAAAGGTGGCGCCTTCGCGCTTGAGTACCCGCGTCGTAAGCAGAATATCCGTGTCGACTGAATATCCTACGAGCATCAAGAATGCAGCGACGCCTGCTGTGGAGAGCTTTATGTTGAACATGATAACCATCGCCCACGCAAAGACTATATCTGAAAAAGCCGCGAGAACCACGTAGGAGGAAGGAACCGGACTTCTGAAGTAGAGAAAGACCACGATGGCCATAAACACGAATGCAAGCAGAACCGCATAAATCGCCTCCTTAAAGAAGGACTCGCCAAGAGCCGGGCCAATCGTTTCGACAGTCACTGTCTTGACAGCAAGTTCACGCTTGAGCGTTGCTGTAATCAACTGCACTTGTTTTTGGTCAGTTGCGGTCGTCTCCACAATAATTCCCAGCCGCTTTCCTGCTTTTGAAAGTGCACGCACATTAATGTCCTCACTGGGAAATTGCCCGCGAAGCAATGATTTGATGGCAGCAATATCGACTGCCTCCGCTTTCTGAATCGTGAGCGTAGAACCTCCTGAGAGTGATATTCCTTTTTCAATGAAATTTCCAGTCGTCACCCAGTGGTACCCGATGATTCCAAAACAGATGAAAAGCAGCAGCATAGGAATCAAAAGAAGCTGTTTGTAATTTTTGTCGTAGATATGAAGAATCTTTCCTGAAAAGCCCTTTGGCATTGCGCGAGGCTCACCAACTCCTCCAACGTTTTCTTCCACTTGCGCGTGTTCACGAGGGCCTTTCTTTTCGGGATTGGTTCCCTGCAATTCATCGTGCTTTGTTCCAAACCTGCGTAAAAGACGCCGTTCCCTTCGACTGAGCGAGCCCATAGTCTAACAAGAAAAACTTTCATTAATAAATGTTTCTTTCGCTATTCGCGCTTCTTTTCTTCAAAAAATCGTGGGAAGCATACTATTTCGAAAGCTATTTCGTAAGAGCAGCGTTAACGAGACCTAGAAATAACGGAGCCGGTTTGAGAAGGCTCGATTTGAGTTCAGGATGAGCCTGCGTTGCAATGAAATACGGATGATTTTCAAGTTCGATAAACTCGACCAAGAGACCATCTTCACTCATTCCTGAAAACGCAAGTCCCGCATCTTGAAGGCGCGCATGATAGGAAGGATTTACTTCATAGCGGTGCCGGTGACGCTCCCATACTTCGCTACTATGATAGAGTCTGCTTGCAAGCGATCCTTGCGCAAGTGTCGCTTTGTACGCTCCAAGACGCATCGTTCCACCTTTCTGCTTGACACTTTTTTGCTCGGGAAGGAGATCAACAACCGGGTGTGCTATGGTCGAATCCATCTCTGTCGAATGCGCCCCTGCCAAATTACACACGTTGCGCGCATACTCTACGACAGCAAGCTGCAACCCAAGACAAATTCCCAAGAACGGAATCTTATTTTCACGAGCGTAACGCACGACATTGATTTTGCCTTCGGTCCCGCGCGATCCAAACCCCCCAGGAATAATGATCGCGTTGACCCCTTCCAGACGTTCTTCAAGCGACTCTGCACCGCTCTCGATTCGTGTAGTGTCGACCCAGTTAAGCTTAATCTTTGCTTTTGTGTGTGCACTGCAGTGCAGCAGAGCTTCTTTTATGCTCGCGTACGAATCTTCAAGCTTAGTATACTTGCCACATACAGCCACGGTTATCTGTTTATCTTGATTGTCGAGGTTGTCAATAAGCAACTTCCACAGCCCAAGGTTGGGCTTGATCTCGACTCCCAGCTTTTGGGAAATTACCTCGACCATCCCCTGCTCTTCGAACAAGAGCGGCAGAGAATAAACGTGCGGCAGGTCCTTGCCGGTGAATACCGCCCGCTCGTCTACATCGCAAAACAACGCGATTTTTTCCTTGACCTTTTGATCGAGCTTCGTTTTGCAGCGGCCAATAATTATGTCGGGCTGGATCCCTCGCTGGCGTAACATGTCAACACTCTGCTGCGTGGGTTTTGATTTCTGCTCGTTCACGCCGGACGGGATCGGCACGTACGTCAAGTGCACGTAGATGATATTTTTTACTCCTACCTCCTTCTTGAGCTGCTGCGCGGCCTTGATATACAACTCATTTTCGATGTCACCGACGGTGCCACCAATCTCTATCAACAAGACATCAGCATCCTCCTTTTTTGCCGTCTCCAAAAATGTCTCCTTAACGAAATCAGTCACATGTGGAATCATCTGGACCGTTCTGCCCAGATAGTCCCCCCGCCGCTCCTTTTCCCGAATTCTCTCGTACACTTTTCCCATTGTCAAGTTCCACTCGCGCTTGCACGCTGTATCAAGAAAACGCTCATAGTGGCCAAAGTCCATATCCACTTCGCCACCATCGTCAAGAACAAACACTTCACCATGTTCAACAGGATTCATCGTGCCAGGATCTGTGTTCAAGTAGCCGTCCAACTTCATCGGTATCACTTTAAGACTTGAAGAAAGAAGATTTCCGATGCTTGCGGCAGCGACACCTTTGCCAAGACCCGATAGTACTCCACCAGTTACTACAATGAATTTTGTATTCTTCTGCATACAAGAATACGCGCACTCGGCGAGTTCTATTTAAGCTTTGTTGTAGTGTGGCTCTATCCTTAAATCTCGCTTAATGTTTGGCGAGTGCGCTGCTCTCACTGTGCTACCTTACAAGAAAAAACATTAAAGAAGGGAAAGAAAAGAAAAAAAATTCAGATCATCAGATCTAGTTATCTTTTCTTCTTTTTCTTAGCTTTCTTTTTTGCTGCCTTTCTCTTTTTAGCTGCCATAGAAGCACCTCCATTTTTTAGGAATCCAATTAAAAATCTTATAAACTGTCAGAGTATTTATACTTTTTTATTTTTGCGGCACTCGCGCGCTCTTTTTTGGGATTGTACCCACCAGCAGTAGAAATCTACGAACGTACGCTAGTACGTGTGATCCATGGTTTTTGACGCGCGCGCGCGAAGTTAGGTACTTCAATTGCAGCGTCGCCACGACACTCGCTGCATGCGTAAAACTGATTAAAGTAGCTAAACATGCAGTATTGGCACGCATCTTCGATATCTACGAAGGAAAGATCGGTTTTTGAGCAGGAACCACGATACACCAAACAACAGTAGATTCGTGCCAGGCCCGGCGAATGCGATGAGTGCATTCTGGAGCGGAACTGCGACGCCGGAAATCGAGACGTATCCCGGCACAAAGAAAATGAACGGAAAGCCAATCAATTTGAGGACGACCCCGATGCCAAGCCAGAAGTACGCTGCATGAAATGTGGCCTGTAAGCCATACACAAGCGCGACAAGCTTGTGCATGAGTTCGTGGAAAATGATGGCTGGAGCAGTTACTAAAATGGCAAACCAGAGATCAGACTGGAAAAAACCGCGCGTGACGCTGCCGGGGCTATATCTTGCAAGGGGATCGTATGAATAAGTTTTAGGTGTCGAGGGAACACGAATGACATCTTGGAAAATGAATCCGACACCAACGCTCATGACGATAACATCAATGAGTTCTTGAACCGCGAACATGAGGTCTTCCTTCTTATCAGTGTATTTAAGCTTTGTTGCTTTCGGAGCTCTGTCCGGAATTTCGCTTTCAACGGCCGCTGCACCACTCGCTGTGAATGTGCTTATCATTTTGTCGCCGAGAGGATGTTTAACAAACCTATTTATCGCTTCAGCTCGCAGGGTGGCAGCGGCAGATTCGGGACAGAGCCCGCTAAACAAATACATTATTATATACAGAACGCCTGCTCTTGAGTCAGAGAATAGATCGTGAGAATAGATTGGAGGGGTATCATGACGGATCTTGTTGCAGTGTTGTCAGTCGGAAAAGGAACCTGGGGCCACGTCGGCAGACTGATTGCTGACGGAACGTGGGACAATATTTTTCTTATCACAAATGAATTCGGACGCGAAAAATTCACTGCCGAAAAGCAGGTAACCATGATGGTTGTCGATTCACGCGGGCCCATGGAAGACCTAATCAATTCCATTCAAGAGCACCTCAAAGGCAAACTTGGAAAGGAGGTCGCGATCAATCTCATTTCTGGCGATGGAAAAGAACACATGGCGCTCCTTGCTGCGCTAAATAGAATGGGAGTCACCTTCACTCTTGCAGCACTGACTAAGGAAGGACTTAAGACGCTGTGATGCTAGTTGATGCACAGCAGGCGGAATGCCGCCCGATGTAGATAGCATACACTCGCGCCGCGGGAAATGTCGGCCAGAGCGCGATGTGTACGATCAGGAGCCCAGCGCGGCGCTGATTGAACCGAGCGCGGCGAGCTGGGCCAGCACGGTCAAACCGGAACTTTTCAATGAGACCACAGCAAAGGACAATGTTTAATTAACGTTGTACATTAATAGGGGGTTCTTCGTTATTGTTTTTTGAGGTGATTTTTGATGAAGAAATGTCCCGTTCTGTAGGGCTGTGAATTTTGTGAGGCTTGGTGTGCGTCAGACGAATACTGGTTTGAAGCTCCCTTCAAGGAAAAACTCCCTGCCCAAGCAAAGGCTCTGTAGAAAATCTTAAGTAAAACGACCCCGCTTCAGGTTTTACCCTGAAGGGGGCAGGGTGGAAGGCTAGTTCCACCATGAAAAAAGAGGAAAGACTA
>JACQXV010000130.1 GCA_016208715.1 Candidatus Woesearchaeota archaeon
AACACAATGGAATCAATCACCAAATTTCCTCCTGACAAGTGTGATAAAATTGTTAAGGTTTCCCAATCGGCAACTCGTTATCTGCCAGAATATGCTATGGAGCGCATTCACGATTTTTTGGTAAAGAATCCAAAAGAACATAGCCGCTTCGCGGCAACTTTTCTCCGTGCGATAGTCTTCGACAACAAGCCTGTCCAAGATCATCGCACAGGCTTATTCAGTTTTACCACAGCAATACTTGTATTTCTTACCACTGCCACAAGGACACAAAGCATTCCGCCCAATCTTCTCCCTACCACCAGCCTTTTGCTGAAATAAGGTCTGTTCGCAATCTTGTGCAGAGCAATCCATTTGTGTAAAAGCTTCCCCATGCACCAAAGCTTCCCAGTCTTCCACTGGCCACATTTCGCCACCGCAATGCTCACAGGAGAAACGAGGCGGGACTGAAGGGTCACCAGCATCTGTGACATGGAAATACACTACCACGTCCAATGGAATAGCTTCATTTTTCTGGCAAGATTGGCAGCGATAGCTGATAGCCGGTTGCTCTTCATCCTGACAGCATGAAGGCAAATCGAAGTTGGAAATCTTTGGGTTCTGCTCTTGGCGGTGTTGCTTCTTTCGTCTTTTCTCGGCTGACATCGGTTGCTCCTTCCCAAACGTCATAAATCTTACCATATTTGGGATGCCAGATTTCCCACAATTCCATTTCTGCTCCGCAATGGGGACACTTCAAAGGATCACGGTGAAATGACTCGATCAAACGCTCTCGCCACCCTTTTTTTCCTTCTTTGCATACATCAAACACCTGCTGCACAAATTTCTTCAAGGACTGCACTACCGTTTTGACCAGTTCGCAGACCCGCCGTCCATAGAATCCATAGCGTCTCACCATTTGGAAATGCTTTGCAGGAATATGCATCACCAGTCGTCCGATGATCTCTTCTACTGGCAGTTTACACCTTTCTCTCTGACCGCTGTTATGATCTTGATACCAGAAAGTTACTGTTTGCCCGTCGTACTCTTCTATTCGGTATTCTGCTATCGCTGGCCTTGACAGGTACCTGCCAATATACCTCGCGGCATGTCTGGCATTTTTCATTGGCTTTTGTACATTTACATACAGTCCTTCTGGCTGCGACTTCCAGCATTGATCGACCAGACTGGCTATCTTGGCATCCCCCTTGCCTTGCTGCTTGATAAATTGCAACAACTTATATTGCCAGACCTTGTGCAACCCTTCATACAGTACAAAATCAATATCTTCCCATTTTTTGCTTCGCTTGTTTACTCCACCACACGCTACCAGCATGTGGACATGCGGATTATATTTCAGATCCCGGCCAAAAGTATGGATGACCGCTATCATACCGGATAATAGCTTGTCCTTCACCCCGTTTTTCTTGCGCTGGTCTGCTATTACTGCCAATAGCGTCTCTGCTGCAAGATCCGCCAATCCTTTCAGCAACTTCCGCTTTTTGAAGAAAAAACCTCGAAATTGTTCTGGTATCGTAAAAACTACATGCCAATGCCGTACATTGGCGATCTTGCTCGTTACTCCGGCTACCCATTTATCCACGTACACCCGCCCACAACGCGCACAAAATCTGCTCTTACAAGTGAAACCTACCTGCAGATATCCTTCGCCACAGACATTACAGCGGTATAGCGCATAACCATTCTCTACGTTCCCGCATTTGAGCATCTTTTCCACTGCTTCTTCGATGCTCTTCCACATCTCTTTGGGGAATTTTTGCTTATTGCTTGGCCAGAAACTTGCCCAATGTGCCTGAAAAATCTGTTTTATCTTGCCTTGCTGCTTGGCGGGAAATGTTTTCACAGGTTTACCTTCATTTGCTTATCTCGCT
>JACQXV010000131.1 GCA_016208715.1 Candidatus Woesearchaeota archaeon
GTTTTCGCTACGCTCCAACCGGACGACGAACATTGAGTAGTATTGAGCGAAGCGAAATACTACGAGGTGGGTTGATAAGGGAAGCATTCCCTTATGGGGATGTCAGCCATTAACAAACGACATCCACTCACGAGCTGGCTGTGGCGGAAATTGAGCGAAGATGCGCGCAGCGCGTCTGAGCGGTGCTGGTCGTACATATGTGGTGAAGTTCGCTTACCGACGAAGCTTTCCACGTACTTTGATTAAGGCTCTGTCCAGAATCTCGCTTGCACTCGGCCGCTGCACCGCTCGCTGTGAATGTGTTGGTCATATTGTCGCTGAGAGGATGTTTAAGCAACAGGTTTATCGTTGCTCGCAGGGTGACAGCGGCAGATTCGGGACAGAGTCCCACAGAGCTAAACAAATACCATAAGCCTTATTAATCTCTTCTACCTTATTGATGAGAATATGCCAGATCTAAAAAAAGAAGTATTGTTGTACGATGCTCATCCTGGTTTTGCGGGGGCCGTAATTCCTTTACCATATCATATGAAGAAGATTGCTCGCCAACTTGAGGGAAAAGTTATGTCTCTCGAAGAGACGATAGAAATAATTTCTCCTATTGCTAATGAGGCTGGTGGAACTTTGGAAATTGTGGAAAAGTATAAGTTCATAGGGTTCAGGGTTCAAGGGGCAAGCGGCAGAGAACATTACTTTAGGCTCATTCGATACAAGTAATTTGAAGCAAAACTTCTTGGTCAACTCATCTTACCGTCTATCTGGCTTAACTTCTTCATGGATTCAAACCCTTTTTTCGCGGACTCTTCAGCAAGATTCAGAAGCGCGTCAGCTTTCTCGGGAAACTCCGCTTTCAGTGCACTGTACCTGTTCTGCCCCATAATGTACTCCTTGAAAGATGTCTTAGGCTCAGGCGATTCCCAGACAAAAGGATTTTGACCTTGTTTGGCTAAGGCGGGATTGAAGCGATAAAGATGCCAATAACCTGAATCGACAGCATTCTTAGCCATATCTAACGCGCGACGTAGATCGTACCCGTGGGCAATGCACGGCGCGTACGCGAGGATGAGCGCAGGACCATCATACTTCTCAGCTTCGATCATCGCTCTGACCACTTGGTTCTTGTCGGCGCCAAGATTCACTGAAGCAACATAGACATAACCATAACTCATCATCATAAGGCCCAAATTTTTCTTTGCAAACTCTTTTCCAGACGTTGCGAACTTTGCGACAACACCAAGAGGAGTGGATTTGGAAGCCTGGCCGCCAGTGTTTGAATACACTTCAGTGTCAAGCACGAGCATCTTGACTCGTTTGCCTTTGGCAAGGACATGGTCAAGGCCGCCGAAACCTATATCATACGCCCAACCATCGCCGCCGATCATCCAGACACTCTTATCTGTGATGAAATCACGCAACAGGTTGAGATTCTCAAGCAGATAGCCCGCATTGCCGGATGATTTTTTCATCACATCCGGCAAGAGCGCGATGATCTGCCTTGATAGATCAGCAAGCTTATCAGGATCTTTCCACGAGTCAACCGCAGACTTCAACAAAGACTGCAATTGCTGATATTGCTGCGGATATTGCAATTGCTGATCAGTTCCGATCTTCAGCAGTTGATTCATGTAACCAATAACCAGCTCACGCTTGAGGTCAACCGCAAGCCTCAAGCCAAACCCGTATTCTGCATTGTCCTCAAACAAAGAGTT
Source organism: Candidatus Woesearchaeota archaeon (assembly GCA_016208715.1). Classification (GTDB taxonomy): domain Archaea; phylum Nanobdellota; class Nanobdellia; order Woesearchaeales; family UBA11576; genus JACQX01. The sequence continues at coordinate 1,710 of JACQXV010000131.1, forward strand.
TCCCCATGCCGGCCCACGGCCTTCCTTCGTTGTTGTGTATGGAATAGTCGGGAACGTGCCACCATAGATCGACGAGCATCCCGTCGCGTTAGCGACGATAAGATTCTCGCCGAACAGCTGCGTCAAGAGTTTCACGTAAGGCGTCTCACCGCAGCCAGAACACGCGCCAGAGAACTCAAACAATGGCACGCGCAACTGGCACCCTTTTACCGTAGCGATGTTTGCACCCTCAAGAACATTATCAGGAAGACTCTCGAAGAACGCGGCATTCTCTATCTCTCCTTTCTTTATCTCTTCAGCGATGGGGCTCATCTTCAAAGACTTGGCCTTTGTGGGGCAAGCAACAACGCATAGATCACAACCCGTACAGTCTTCAGGATAAACCTGGACCTTGAACTGCAAGTTGCTCTTGTTGGGAGTATTTGACTTGAGCGTCTTGAAAGTTTTTGGGGCTTTTGCGAGATCCGCAGGATAAATCTGCTTCATTCTTATGCTTGCATGAGGGCACACGATGGCGCAAAGCCCGCACTGGATGCAAGTCTCCGGAATCCAGCTCGAGACTTGGTTAGATATCCTCCTCTTCTCAAACTTCGTGGTGCCAGAACGAATCATTCCGTCAACAGGCATTGCAGAAACAGGAATCGAGTCCCCTCGCAGATACAGCGCAGGCTCAACAAGAGAGTTCTCAAACTCAGACTTGAATGCTGACCGGCTCTCGGGCGCTCCCGAAGAAGCATTAATCGGCAGCCTTGGCGCCTCGTAAAGACCTTCAAGCGCCCTCTCAACAGCAGCCAGGTTCATCTTAACCACTTCTTCACCTTTCTCCTTAAAGTATTTCTTAATCTGCGTCATGATTACGTCAATCGCCTTCTCTTCTGGAATTGGGCCAGCCAGCTTGAAGAACGCTACCTGCATTACTGTGCTTGCCTTGCCGTGAAGGCCCACTTCATCGGCGATCCTGTCAGCATCGATAGCATAAAATTTAAGATTTTTCCCGATTATAATGTCCTGCATCTCCTTCGTAAGATTGCCAAAAACCTTCTCTTTTGGCCAAGGCGCGTTCAGGAGGAATATTCCTCCTTCCTTGATGCCTTCCAATAGATTGTACTTCCCGATATAGGCCGCTTTGTGTACGGCGATAAAATCCGCCTTCGTCAACAAGTATGGCGAAGCGATCTTTTCCTTTCCAAAACGCAGGTCTGAAATAGTCACTCCACCAGACTTTCTGGAATCATAACTAAAATACGCCTGCGCAAACAAATTGCTGTGCTCCCCGATTATCTTTATCGCGTTCTTGTTTGCGCCGACAGTGCCGTCAGAGCCAAAACCCCAGAACTTACAGCGTGTGACGCTCTGCGGTTCTATATCGATCTCTTCTCCAACTTGAAGGGACTTATGCGTCACATCATCATTAATGCCGACAGTGAAATCATGGGTGCATTTGCCTAACAGGTGATCGAAAACCGCAACAACCATCGCAGGAGTGAACTCCTTAGAGCTGAGGCCGTACCTTCCACCGATTATTCTGATATCTCCCCTTTCTTTCAGCGCTGCGACGACATCCATGTAGAGAGGCTCGCCGATACTGCCCGATTCTTTAGTCCTGTCAAGCACAGCAATCCTTTTGACGGACTTCGGAACCGCTCGCGAAAAGTCTTGAACAGAGAAAGGCCTGAAAAGACGGACTTTGACAAGACCCACTTTTTTCTTCTGCTTGTTGAGATACTTAACCGTCTCTTCGACCGTCTCGGCACCCGAGCCAATCGCGGTGATGATGCATTCCGCGTTCGGGTCGCCTACATAATCGAAAAGAGAGTATTTTCTTCCGGTCTTCTTCTCAAGAGCAGCCATATATTTCTTAACGATATTTGGAACAGATTCGTAGAAGATGTTTGATGCCTCTCTTCCCTGGAAGTACACATCAGGATTCTGCGCTGCAACCTTGATCATCGGGCGCGCCGGGTTGAGGGCGAGGCTTCGGAACGCGTGGACGTACTTGATGTCGAGCATCGAACGCATCGCCTCATAATCAACTAGCTCTATCTTCTGGATTTCATGCGATGTGCGGAATCCATCGAAGAAATGAACGAAAGGGACGCGCGATTCGAGCGTTGCAAGATGCGCAATGATGGCGGTGTCCATCACTTCCTGCACAGATGACGCAGAAAGCATCGCGAAACCCGCGCTTCGTACAGACATCACGTCTGAATGATCGCCAAAGATCGAAAGGGATTGGTATGCGAGCGATCTGGCCGCGACGTGGAACACGGTCGGAAGCAATTCGCCAGCAATCTTAAACATATTAGGAATCATCAGCAAAAGGCCTTGCGAAGAGGTGAAAGTTGTGGCGAGCGTGCCGCCCGAGAGAAGGCCGTGAATCGTCCCTGCAGCACCAGTCTCAGACTGCATCTCTGTAATGACCAGCTTATTGCCGAACATGTTTGTCTTGCCTTTTGTAGACCACTCGTCAGCAAGCTCGGCCATGGGCGAAGAAGGAGTGATTGGGTATATTGCAGCAGCCTCGCTGAATGCGTATGCAACATGCGCTGCAGCAGCGTTGCCATCGATCGTGGCATACTGCTTCGCGTACTGCTTCTTATAAGAAATTTCAGTTGTGCTCTTGTCTTTGCGAGAAGCTTTCTTTCCTTCTTTTTTTTCTTCTTTTTTATAAGGCTCTATATGAACGGCCTTAAGTCTTGCAGCTTCAAAGCCCATAGTCATCCTCTTTTATTGTATTCCTGCGCGCAAAGCTTACGTTTTGAGATGATGGATGAAGGATATATAAACCTAACTTCGCCATTCGCTTTTTTCATGACCAGCACCCCCGCACCAGGCAGTGCCGAGTCACACACGCTCAAAAAAGATAGCCCCGCCGTTTAGGGCGTTGGCTCTTTTTTGGCGTCCTAAAAATCCGCAGTCAAAGAAAGTGCCCGTCAAGCCTCGGGCTTTAGCCCGAGGTAGGGTGCTTTCGGCGGATTTTTATGACATTAAAGGAAACCGGTCTTGGGAGAGGCCGCGTTTCCAATTACGAGGAATGTATTTGTTTAGCAGCGTCGCCACCGACCTGCGAGCTAACGGCTTTCACATCGTCTCGCACGACTCTCGGTTCGGTAAGCGGCTTAACTTACACAGCGAGCGTCGTGGCGACGCTGCGATGGGAGCAGTTAAACAAATACCGAGGAATTATTTCTTTGTTCCTCTCGTTCTTGAATGAAGAGAACGTCTTGAATGAAGACAACGAGCAGTTTAGAACATATAAGCTGCACAGATTAGGCCGATGCTGGCTTCGTCGTTATGATTGTTGGTTGTGCTGGTCGAGCTTTTCAATAACGCTGAAAGCGCCTGCCGATTCTTTGACGCACGACACTTGAGAAGAAGAAAAAGAAGAATCACCTCTTTTTTGTCACTTCTTTTTGCGCATCAGAAATTATGCACTGTCAGTGACAAATCTTTGAGATCTGTGTGCCCACGTCATGAAATTTCTGATCACGCGGGGAGTATGCTGAATGATATAAACATTTATCGTGAACAACGTATATGTTTGAATGGTATCAGTGCAGAAGCGAAATCACTTATATTCAAATCAAGAGTTTTGTCTCCTTATCATCGTAAAACTACCGCCATAATTGCGCTGTTGACACAAATTTTATATACGTCCGTGAATTGAGAAAGATATTCTTAACGCATTAAGCTACAGTAAAAAAGTACTTGATACAAATGTGCTGGTGAACTGATGCCGCTTCATCCACACTATGATCGTGGACCGATTGCAATTGTCGCATGTGGTGCCGGAAAGCCATTCGCTGAGAAGATCGTCAAAAGCCTTAATGACCTTCTAAGGGCAGACCATCCACATCTGGCAGGCGCAGAGCCGCCTTTGGGGCTCATCAATAGCAGAGATGATTCATTTCCAAATACCGAGATAAAGACCAACATCGACGAGAGCATCCGAGGCTGCGATCTCTACATCGTGCAGGATTGCGAAAACAAAGTTGGAAAAAAATCAGTTGATGAATTGCTGCGTTCCCTCACAGAAATGATAGAGACGGCAAGGGGGGCCGATGCACGCTACATCACGGCAGTCATTCCGTATTTCCCATATTCGCGCCAGGAGCGTGCCCAAGGGCGCGAACCGATCACTGCAAAAATGGTTGCTCGCGAGATCGAGGACAGTGGCGCCAAGCACGTCATGACACTTGACGTGCATAACGAAGCTATCGCGGGGTTCTTCAGGAGCGCTACATTTGAAAATCTGCGCGCATCCATAATGCTTATTCCTTACATTAAGGACGCGCCTGGCGCAGATGACCTGATCGTTGTTTCACCGGACGCTGGCGGTGTCCACCGTGCAGAATATTATGCAAAGCACCTGCACACGCCGCTTGCGATCATGCATAAATCACGTGACTACTCGCACGGTGAAGTGGAAAACATGGTGCTGCTTGGCAACGTCTGCGGCAAGAATGTACTTCTCATCGACGACATGATCGCGACTGCAGGAACGCTTGAAAAGGCTGTCGCACTTCTGCGCGAGCACGGCACAAAGGATGTCAGCTTCGCCTGCTCACTGCCGCTTTTCACTAATCCGGCAATCGAGCGCATAGAGAAAGCCGTCAATGCAAAACAACTCAACTGCGTCATCAGCACTGATGCAATCTTCCATGGCGGTGATGCGTTCAAAACCGCACATCCCTGGTACAAAGAAGTGAGCATTGCACCTATCTTCGCAGAGGCGATCTACCGCATGAACAAAAATCTTTCCATCAGCGAGCTCTTAAGCTACCCCGGCAAACAAAAGCCGGCAGAAAAGTGAGGGACCGGCAGAAAATTGAGGTGCGTAAATGTCGTTAGACTCATTGATCCGAAGCAAAGTACTCAACGGAAAACGAACCGTCGCAATCGTCTGCAACCAGTTTGGCGACACAGGCAAAGGAAAATTTATTGATCTTCTTTCTACTTGGGCTGATGTCATTGCGCGCGGCACCGGAGGAGCAAATGCTGGCCACACTATCAAGATTGGCGGCGTTGAACACATTTTTCATCTCATACCATCAGGAATTCTGCACGACAAGGATGGCAAATATAATATCATAGGCCGCGGTGTAGTGCTTGATCCGCGCGTCGTTGTTGAAGAGCTCGACCTTCTCGACAAAGCAGGACTATCCTATGACCTTCTGCGTTTGAGCATGAACGCAAAACTCGTGCTTCCCCAGCACATCGTCATTGACCGCGTCAGGGAAGCGAAGACTGGCAAAGAGATCGGAACGACGGGACGAGGAATCGGTCCTTGCTATGAAGATCAAACCGGAAGACGCGGACTGACACTCAACGATATCTTGAACAGAGACATCTTTGTGCGTAAACTTAAACGAAACCTCGCGCACTACAACACAGTATTATCGGCACTCGATCCGGACATGCAGAACACGAAAAAAATAATGGAACATGAACATCTTGCAAACGGCGCCTATTTTTCCCAAACGCGACGATTCGATCTTGATGCAATTGTCGAGATGTACACGGCAGTGTACGCGGGTCGAATCGGCTCCATGATCACCGACGTTGAAGCTCGTCTGCGCGATTTTGCAGGAAAGAAAAAGATACTTCTTGAAGGTGCACAGGGCTATCTTCTTTCTGTCGACTACGGATTTCATCCATATGTCACAAGCTCTGACGCATCGATCGAAGGACTTGCCAAGGGAGTGGGCCTTCGCGTGCAAGATGCTGATCTTGTTCTTGGAATAGTGAAAGCGCCATACATGACGCGCGTTGGCGCCGGGCCATTCCCTACGGAATACGGCGGTGAGCGATCGGAGAAGCATTGTCAGGGTGAAGGAATGACTCTCGATCGTGAGCAAGCGCTGTATCCTGATAATGCTTTGAATCATGATGATGAATTCTTACGCGGCATCGCGATACGCAAAGCAGGCTCTGAGAAGGGCGCAACAACAGGACGACCGCGGCGCGTTGGAAGGCTCGATCTGCCCCTGCTTCGCTATGCTGCCCAGACAAATGGCAACAAGGTGATTCTAACAAAACTTGATGTTTTTGACGAAAGTGACGCGATTGAAATCTGCAAAGCCTACGTGTATAAAGGGCCAGCATATAGAATGGGAAAATACACACTTAAACAAGGGCACATTCTGTTTTGTGCACCGCAAGATCCGGAGATTCTCAAACACAGCATACCAATTTATGGGAAACTGCCGGGTTGGAAGCAGAAAACTTCAGACATCAAAACATATGCCGCACTGCCTCAAAAAATGCGCGACCTGGTTGAATATATTGAACGCAAAGCAAAGGTAGAGGTCGTGATGATCTCGCTCGGTCCTGAGCGCGAGCAGACGATTGTGCGTGGCGGCATAGGTTCAGATTAAACAATCACTTCACCAGTCTCCACGCCAACATTGTTCGCAGTTGCTGAATGAAACATCTGATAAAAAACTATTAAAAAGAGTGTATTTGTTTAGCTACTCACATCGCGGCGTCGCCACGACGCTCGCTGTGTAAGTCACTGTGGACATTAAGCCGCTTTAGGAACCAAGAATCGTGCGAGACTATGCAAGAACCGCAAGCTCGCAGGTGGGTGGCGACGCTGCTAAACAAATACAAAAGAGTTTAAAAATATTTTTTTGGTTATGCACAAAAACTTCGCCAGATGTTTTTGTGTGGGGTTTGAAACCCCGCCCTTTTAGGGCGACATTTTTGGCATCCTAAATGTCAGGAGTAGGACGCCTGCGACCGATTTTTATGATTTTTGTTTATCTTTGCCTTTTTGTTTATCTTTTTATCCTCAAGTCCCGCTTGTATAATCCTTCAGGTATCTCTGCTGTTCTCGCGTCAGCCTGTCGATGTCCACACCCAATGTATTAAGTTTGATTACAGCAACCTCCGCGTCTTGCTCGCGCGACACGTCATGCACTCTATTGTTTAGCCTGCCTTTATTCTGTACCAGGTACAGGACGGATAGAAACTGGTTTGCAAAGCTCATGTCCATCACTTCAGACGGGTGGCCTTCAGCAGCCGCAAGGTTTACTAAACGCCCTTCAGCAAGAAGATAGAGTTTTTTTCCGCTGCAAAGAAAATATTCCATTACGTTCGGACGGACTTCCTTCTTTTCTTTTGCCAGCTCTTCGAGATCGCGAAGCGAAATCTCCACATTGAAATGCCCGGTATTAGAGAGAATTGTGCCGTCTTTCATTTTTCTAAGGTGTTGGCGCTTGATTACCTCCTTGCAGCCAGTCGCTGTTACAAAAATATTCCCTTGCGGCGCAGCGCCATCCATCGGCATAACGCGATACCCATCCATTGTCGCTTTTAATGCCTGCATCGGGTCGACTTCTGTCACAATAACGTTCGCGCCCATCCCACGTGCGCGCATCGCAACTCCCTTGCCGCAATGACCGTAACCAGCGACTACAACCGTCTTCCCTGCGAGAAGAACATTGGTCGAACGAATTATACCGTCGAGCGTCGACTGCCCGGTTCCATAGATGTTGTCAAAATCCCACTTCGTCTCCGCATCATTGACTGCAACAATGGGGTAGTGAAGCTTTCCTGCAGTAGCCATTGCACGGAGGCGGTGAACACCGGTTGTAGTCTCTTCAGTTCCGCCAAACACCTTCTTGAGGAGTGAACAGTAATTCTCGTGAATGCGAATAATTAGGTCAGCGCCGTCATCCATCGTAATGTCAGGAAGACTATTAAGAACTTCATCAATGCAGTCATAATATTCGTGATTCGATAGTCCTCTCCACGCGAACACAGGAACTTCATAGTATTTGACGAGTGCAGCAGCGACATCGTCTTGCGTGCTGAGTGGATTACAGCCAGACCAGGCCACTTCAGCGCCGGCTGCCTTGAGCGCCCTTATCAGAACCGCAGTCTCTTTGGTGACGTGTAGACAGCCGCCGATTGATATGCCCTTGAGCGGCTTTTCATTATCATACTTTTTTCTTAAGTAGCTGAGAACTGGCATTCTGGATTCTGCAAGTTCAATATTCAGCCTACCTTGCTCGGCTAGATTCATGTCTTTTACTTTGTACTTCATACTGTCCCTCTTTTGCTGTGGTTACTCGCAGCTTCTTCGGCATGACCTTCAAACTCGGATCAACCTGCCGTCTCGCGTACGACATGATTATCCCATCCTCACTAAATATCTTCATCGTGCAAGCTATATCTCTGCAACCTGCCGCTCTCTGGACTGCTTTGTTGTAACGTGATTTCACCGCTTCTTTTCCATCCTTGTCAAATTCATCGAGGACTGCAGCACTGCACCTGAAGTAGAAAGTGCCCCATGGAGTCACCACTGCTGATGGATCGCTAGTCAAGATGCCCTCTTTGACGTGGCGTCTTATCAGGTGGCTGATTGTCGCGTGCAAGACGATGTCCGCTGAAGATGGCATCGAATAACGTTCAAGCGTCGCAGTATCGAGCGTCACGGCAACGAATTGTTTGTCGGCTAACTTCCTTGCCGCTGCGTTGAATGCTTCGAGAGGATGGATGTGATAATTTGAGACAGATAATGTGTGTTTTGCGACATCTGCTTTGTGCGCCAATGATCCGAGAACCGATGACACATAACCCAGGCTAATAGATATAGAGGTGAGTGTCTGCTCATCGCCCACGTCGATCCATATGCCTGTGTTGGATGACTTGTCATCAACAAATATCCAAGAATCCTCTTTCTTTGCAGTCAGCACAAGCTTCTCAAGATCTTCTTCGCCTGCACGCCTGCTCTTGTAAGTGAAAGGGTGCGAATCTCCTTCTACAATGCTGATGCTATCTGACCTGTACACTGTATGCACCGCACCGGCGCAGCCAGAAACGAATGCCAGTGCCGCGGCTCCAACAACAGATCTTCCGATCATACCAATAGAATCCATCCACTATCACCATCAATGTCTTCTGCATTCAAACTTTCGTATTTGTTTAGCTACTCACATCGCAGCGTCGCCACGACGCTCGCTGTGTAAGTTAAGCCGCTTACCGAACCGAGAGTCGTGCGAGACGATGTGAAAGCCGTTAGCTCGCAGGTCGGTGGCGACGCTGCTAAACAAATACAACCATCCTGCCGATCAATAAACCATTCTGCAAACCTTCGCGAATCTTTTTGCGCTTCGATTGCAGTGAAATTCGTATATCTTCAGTTCGAGCCTTTTCAGTTCGAGCCGTGGTCGGATGGCGGTGAACGGGGGCGCAATCTGAAGATAGCTTTTTATACCATTTACTTCTTAGCCAGCCCATACAGAGTTCATTCGGGCCCGTGGTCTAGCGGCTATGACGTTTCCTTCACACGGAAGAGGTCCCCAGTTCGAATCTGGGCGGGCCCACTTTCTTTCGTTTGTCGACCCATTGAGCAAAGCGAGATGGATCTTTCTGCAAGTGTTAAATGAGTCTTCACGCGTTAAATGACGTTAAATGAGTAAGCCGTTACTCGAATCTTGGCGAGTCAACTTCTTTACTCTCTGTTTTTTCGCCCTTTTACTTATTTACTTATTCCCACTCAATGTCAAGTAGATTCTAATCACCATGCCTGCGACAAAGCACGCGACAGATGCGACTGAAAGCACGGTGCCTGCTTGCGTCAAGACATTCAGATAGAAGAAGAGAATATCCAGGATCAATAATCCAAATGCCACAACAATGAAAAATGTTCCAAGAAAGTTGAGTGTGTGCTTTCCCTGCTGATCAACCTGCGGCAGTGCGATTTTTGGCTTTGCAAGTCTTTGGGATGCTTTGAGGTCAGATGCCCGTGCAAGTGTCGCCACCTTCTTTTTTGTTTGAGCGTTATTGAGCAACTTTTTGACGCGGTTCACGTCGTTAACAAGTGCATTGTGTTCGCAGCGTTCTACATACTTCTCTTTTGTCGTCATCATGTGGTATGCCAGGCGCTTATCGATATCTGCAAGATCTGGCCCGCTCTTGCGCCGATCGTACAACTTTTTGACAGCATCAGCAATCTCATGGACTTCCTTATGAACATCGTCCACCTCTATGGCGAGCTGATCCTTGGTGGCGTAGTTCTTCAGCTCCTGTTGCAGCTCTTTCCTTACCGCGGCAACATCCGAGGTATTCTGCCCGGCCATCTTTCGCAGGTCATCAAGATTCTCTTTCCATTTACTGTGCGTCTGCTGCAGTTCTTTTTTTGTCGCGAAGACATTAAACCCGCTCCTTATCTCATTATGTATCAAGTTGAATTCGTTCTGGACTTTGTCAAACTCACCATTCACGTCGTCAAGTACATTCTGAACCTGTTTTTGGGTCACAAGACTCTTTAGCGATTTCTCCAGCACAGCCACCTGCTTTTGCACTGCATCAACATCCTCCGCGAATTTTGGGCCTAACTTGAATTCCTTCTGCGTCTTAAGAATTTCAGCAATCTCTTCCTTCACGCAGTCAAATTCAGCGTCAACGCCGGCAAGTAATTGCTCTGTCTGAGATTCCGTCACGTAAACATCCATGCCTTTCTTGAACTCTTTCAACTGGATTTGAACAGCGTTCAAATGCCCGGCCAGCGCAGCATCCATCTTTTGCTCCTGTTGAGGCGTCAGAACATCTTTTTTGCTGAATAGTTTCTGGAGCTGGCCCTGCAAATCCTCAATCAACGCGCGGTATTCGCCAAGGCTTTCATGCAGCTGCTCTTTGGAAGCCATCGTCTGCTCAAGCGCTTTTAGATCGGACTTGAGCTTGTCAAACTTCACTGTTACTGCGGTCACTGAAGTCGTCTGCATCTGGTCGCGAGATTCCACCGCCTTCGTGCGATCTTCGTTAGCGTGCGCTAGCCGAAGCGTGTGATCCTGTAGTTTCTTGATGAGATCGTCAAGCTCGCTCAACTTAATTTTAATAACGTTAAACTTGTCAATTGTCACATAGTCGGCTTGGCTATTCTTGAGAATTTGTTTGAGTTCGCCCATGCGTGCCGAGTGTTGGTGCTGTGTCTCCTTCACCGACAACATGTCATGCTTTATTGCAATGAATGCTTCTTTGATCTTGTTTCGTGATTGCTGTGTTTGCTGAATCTGCGAGAAGCGTGGTGGAAACTGTGCCGTCCTGGAAGAAGGCATGGGCGCAGGCATTGTTTGCAGAGGTTGTTTCAAACCGGTCATTAAACCCGTCATCAAACCTGCCCTTCCTCCCTCGCGGCGTGCTGGCAGGGTGGCAAATTGTTTGTTGAGAAATGCGGTGTCGTCTTGAGCTTCATCTTGAGCCGATTCTTTTTGAGTTTCATGCTCTTCGATGGCGCGGGCTTCTTTTTGTGCTCGAACTTTTTTGGACGGCTGTTTGGGAATGACAGAAGTCAACTTCATCTGCCGAATTTTTTTGCTTTTTTTCAGTCTACTCGTTGCCATATGACATCCCAACTCGATACCACAACTCCAACCAGCAGTCGCCAGTTGTCAAAAGCTCGCGATAATCATCGGTCTGATCATAGTGAAAGCTCAGCACCTTTAAACCACTTCAGAATAGTAAATTCTATATAAAGCTTTCGAGATGCGAGCAGGCTGTCAAAAGTTTGCGGTGAAACCACTGCAGTGTGTGATGCGTCACTTACGCCCGCGACTTCAGGGTCTACTTCGGGCTCTATTAACCGCTCTTACGCAACGGCTTTCGCCAAAAATGCTTACAGTGAAGACAATAGTAAATAAGACGATGCTGGTGAACCCGGACTCTTAGACTCTTGCCAGGAATCAAGTACCTATAGCAATGATTGCAGAACCGGCGCTTGAGCCTTGAAGGCAGGCGCAACTTAAACTTCATTGCGATCTTGCGCGCCGCAACAACGTAGCGCGTCGCAAGATTTTCGTCTTGGCCAGCAATATGCGAAGCTTGCACAAAGAGATTCTCTATATGCTGCATTGCAACTTCAACTGCGCGCTTCTTGGGATACCCTTTCTTTGTCATGTTTTCTCAAATTGTGTCGGAGACGAGACTGGTGACATTGAATGAGCGAATGATGCGCGTTCAACACCGCCTGTTCGTTGTTTCAAGTTCGCAGAGTGGCCGCGGACAATTCGTACAGAGCCTGAATGATGGACTCTGTCCCGAATCTCGCTTGCGCTCGGCCGCTGCACCGCTCACTGTGAATGTGCTTGTCATCTTGTTGCCGAGAGGATGTTGAACATATGTTTCTCGTTTCAGCTCGCAGGGTGGCAGCGGCAGATTCGGGACAGAGCCTGAATGATGAATAAATTTATAAATCCCGCTTTTTCTGCACCACACCATGGACTGGCTAAAAAAACTTGTTTCCCTTGTCAAACGAAGCGAGATTCTTCCAGAACAAAAAGACTCTGAAAAAGACTCAAGTGAAGATGCTGACTCAAGTGAAGATACTAATTCAGAGTCTGCCAATTCGGAGTCTAATTGCGCAGAATCTTCTGATTCCACTAACTCGATGAATCAGCTCCAAATCGGCAAGGAACGCTTTGATGAGAACGCCCTCAATGAGCAGATCATGGATGACTTTTTTGAAAAGGGGTCTCTGCGTGCACCTGCCGGCGCGGGCGACAACGAAGGAGATGAACTTGATTCCAGCTCCAACCGATTAAAAATTGCTTCACTGCCGCAGTTCTTTGCAAAACACGCCACGGCAAAATTCGAGCCTCTCAAACAAGAGCTCTCCGCTGAATTTAAGTGCTTTGATGAGCGACGGGAAACACTGATGTCAAATCTTGAGGTCTTACGTTCAGCAAAACTCCTCAACGAACAGCTTCCCACGCGCGTCTTGCAGATCATGGAAGGCAACAGGGAATCATATATCCGACAACACCAGCAGTTCATCAAACAATGCGCGCCTTCAAGCACCATCACGTACCGCAACTGCGTCACGTTCTGCGATTACTTCAACCAGAACATTTCGCGCTTTGCAAAACAAACAGCCAAATCACACACGGTCCTTGCAGAATTCTTTAACAATGAAGTGTCAGCGATCAACAAAGACGTCAAGAACCTGAGTGAGATCAACCTGCAGATCCGCGAGCTCGTCGATGACTGGGCAGACGAATTCGCCCTCATCGAACAGACGAAGGAGAACATCACCGACCTGCTAAGAAAGACGCAAACCATTGCAGAAATCAAAGAGGACATCGCAACGACAAAAGAAAAACTTGCTGCAAGCGAACAACTCAAGGAAAAACTCCAACGAGAGCTCGGAGAACTCAGGACCGGAGATGACTTCTCCCAATTCAACGGAATAGATTCTGAAAAGAAACGATTATGGAGAGAGATCAAGAGCGTCGAAGATGACATCGGACACACGTTTGGCGTACTGGACAGGCCGTTGCGAAAATTACAACGTGTCATCGTCGACAACAAGCAAATCCTTGATGCCTACGTTGCAAATCCGCTCAATGCCCTGCTCGAAGACCATTCCCTTGAGATTGTGAACATTCTCCAAAAGCTGCACCTCAATGTGAATGACGGGACCCTCGGTTTTGTTGACAAAGAAAAAGAAAAGATCCTGTTGCGCATCGATGAACTCAGCAAGCTGACCCTTGCTGCAAAGCAGACAAAGTATCGCGAGTTGCGCGGCGCGATGAGGATCCTTGACGAACAATTACGGTCGACTAGAGTTTTGAAGGATATCGATGACGCCACCTACAAGATCAACCATGTGCAGGAGCAGATCATACGCCTCACTGAACGTCTCACCGCATTGCATGAGCAAGAATCAAAACTCGCACTTGATGACTTGAAAATATGTATTTCAGAACGACTAAGCAAGATCGCAGGGAAGGGCGTGCAGGTCATATGAAACAGACAGCGTGGAACATCGTCCTCTTTTGTGTTGGAGTGGGGGCATTTATTATTGGAGCATACCTCGTGTCAGAGTTATTCTTCAAGTTCATCAAGTTCTTTGTTGGTTTTATACTCATCCTGCTTTCTATCCAGCTAATGTTCGGGAGCCTGCATACCTGTGTGTGGAGAAGAAGGGCGAAACCACCAGCACAATAATTATTTACAAGCAGAATCTATTAGGGCGGCTCTGTCCCGAATCTCGCTTGCGCTCGGCCGCTGCACCGCTCGCTGTGAATATGCTTGTCATCCTGTCGCCGAGAGGATGTTTAACGACATGTTTATCGCTTCAGCTCGCAGGGTGGCAGCGGCACATTCGGGACAGAGCTTATTAGGGCGGCGCCTATTTAAAGGGACAAATTTTAAAGGGACAAATCATTTAAACCTGATTTCTTTTTGCGGGCCGTATGAACAAAGAACTCAATTCCTTCACCAGAAAATTCAGTTCCCAGCAACTTGACAATGTTGTTTGGCTGCGCGAGCGCTGCTATCAGGCGCCCGCCAATGTCCGTGATCTCGGCGATCATATCAGCAGTGCATTTAAAAAAGAACCATGCGCGATCGGAACGTTTCTTGGCTCACGCAAGAAGGATCGCTTTGAACCGAGCGTTGCACTCATCGACATTCTCTCGTCAAAAACTGGCTGCCGCGCGATCATCGATGACCATTCAGCGTGGCTTTTTCTTTGCGGGCGCGACGTGTTCGGAAAATCAATCCGTTCCTGTACGGTTGAGCGAGGTCCGGTCATTGTTCTCAATCAGCAGCAGGAAGTGCTGGGATACGGAGAAATGGTCGGGCCGATTACGAACAAGGACAACATCGCAATCAAGAATAAACTCGATCGCGGAGATTTTCTGCGCCGCGAGATGACTAAAGCGAAGCGGAAGACGAAACGATGAACACCGTGAGCGAGGCAAAGCTTGCAAAGTATTTCCTGGTGACTGAAAAGGCTCTCGCTGTCGCAAAGAAAGCTCCAGTGAAGAAAGGGCATGAGCAAAATGTAGCCATCATCATTGACATGGTCGAACGATACGTGAGCGATGCTCACCATTTTGAAAAGACGGAAGACAAAGTCCTCGCGTTTGCTGCGCTAAACTATGCACATGGGTGGCTTGACTGCGGTGCACGCCTGGGATTATTTGTAGTTCAAGACAGCGCGCTATTTACCGCTGACAACACAGCCGACAACTGATGACTTGAGACAACTTACGACTTGAGTGAGGAAATGCAATGAAAATCGTGATCGGCTCATTTGCACGCGACCTGTATGACATTCTTCGCTCCGCTCCACACCAGCCCAGGATTTTTGATCAGCCTTCGCTTCAGGTATGGGATTCCGCTGCCCGGCGCAAGTTCACATGGCACGTAAAATCTCACCTTATAGCCGAGTTTCTGCAGTTCTTTGCTTGCCTTGCGTCCTTCCTGCACTCCTGTGAGAAACTGGAATTCAAAACAGTCACTTGGAATTTCATCAGGTTCAATGACCTCCTTAATTATTCTCCTAATCACGCCGTGGTCGTGCGTCGCAATTTCAACATATGCGCCGGCATCGAACAATTCCTGCACGCGCTGAATAAGGAGGTCCTTCGCTAGGCTCTTGCTGTTGGTTGCGATATCCTCGAGGCCATTTTTGGGCGCCGAGCAATTATTCAGCAACCGTCGGTATGAATGATCTTGAAGCATGCACGAGATATATCGAAGGCCAATAAAATTAACTATTATGGGTCAATTCGTAAATGACGTAAAAGTTGGTTAGTAACGTTTAAGTGGTTACAAAAGAAAGCTTTATAAATAGGCACGGTTTTGATGGTTTAAAATGGGACTCTTCACATTCAGGCACAGCGAACGAGATTCTGAGTTAGAGAAAGCTCTGCAAGGTGTTCCATTTGGTGGAGATATTAAGTTTAGTTATAGTGGACGTGGAAAGGAAAAAGATAAAGAAACAACTTCTCCGGTGTATTTACTTCCTGTTGATGCCAATAATGGTATAGTTTATGGATATTTCACAATTGATGGAAAGTTAGCTGAAGTTCCGATAGGCTTTTTACGAAAGAATAACTTTCTCTCCAAAGAACATTTTAGACCCGCTTTAGATGGAAGTATGGTAAAAGAAAATGGGCCAGTTGAGAGCGTGCTTTATCTTCCATTGAAATTAACAGATTTAGTTTCGGCTATTGGTGTAGAGACGGAAGGTAAATTTGTACCACGGGAAGGATCTCCGTTCTCGCTTTTTGGAGTTGAAGGCACACAAGGAAGTTACCCGCTAATTTTTGTTTCTGAAACTGAAGAAATGATAATCTGTAAAGGATTATATAAATCAAAAGACGGGCAGTTGTTATCGTATAATCATAAAGGAATGAGACATGCTGACAAACCTATCAGAGATTTTCTACGAGAACTACGATGCGTGAAAACTGTCGCTTCACCAAAGAAAGTTTTAGGAGAGACTGCTCAAATTGGCACTGGAAAAGCACCAGAACCAGCAAAATCATTAGAAACTCTTGCAAATGGAGAAATTAATTGGGAAGAACCAAAATCAATCGTATCCTATCTTGATCAGTATGTAGTTGGTCAAGAAGATGCGAAAATGATTATTTCAGTTGCTTTTTCCAATTATATGACTAAAGTGCGAACACAGAATGATGAGTTGCAAAAAGACAATATGTTACTTATTGGTCCATCAGGAGTTGGTAAAACATATATGGTCTCTTTACTTGCGAAAAGAGCATCATTGCCGATGGTTCAAACAAAATTAACGGGAAAATCTACCGAAGGATACAAAGGTGAAAATCTCTCTACGGTGTTTGAACAAATGCGAGCGATGACAACTGGTGAAGCTCCCTATGGTGTTATCTTTTTTGATGAAATTGACAAATTAGCTAATGATGAGGGGGGAAGTGGAAGCGGGTTTGGTCCAAGACTGCAAGACGAAATAATCGGCTGGGTGGAAGAAGCAACAGTTCTTGCTGATAGAAAAGATGAAAAGAAAGAGTATAATGGTCTAAACACTAGGAACATATTATTTGTTACAGCCGGTGCTTTTCAGAGTACCGATAAAGATTCTTCATTAGCTGGTATCATTCGAAAGAGATTAGGGAAGGGACAAAAGCAAATGGGATTTGGAGTACAGCAGAAACCGCACGACGATGCCGAAGAATATGTAATTCCAAAAGTTCGACCGGAAGATTTGATTGCCTATGGATTAAGGCCTGAGCTTGTTGGACGACTTCCATCTCTTGGCGTACTTCGTCCTCTCACTGTTGATGATAAAGTTAGAATTTTAACTGGAACTAAACGTTCTTCAATTACAAATTATACGCAGTTACTCTTATCAAAAGGCTACCAAGTAGAAATAGATTCCGCTGTGCCCGAAGTAATAGCTAAGTATTGTCCAGAAGAGACTGGTGCTCGTGCTTTGAATGCAGTATGTAACGATTTATTTACTGAGATAATGTTTGATCCTCAACGATATGCTGATGATAAGAAAGTCATTCGAGTTACTCCCGATTTAGCAAGAAAATTAATTAATTTGTATGCATAGTTTCTTTAGCCCCCACTACGTTTTAATTGGTGAAAATTTGGACGTAGTGAAACGAAGTCGTTAAATCAACGTTAGACAGAGTCACGAAGTGATTTGGCATCCGTTTTTTCTTTGACGATTTAACGAAAGTGCCAGTGCCAAAGATTTTCGGGAATAGCGTTAGCGTGTGAACCTGCAAGGCGGTAAAAATATTGAAACTAACTAATATTATTGACAAATTATTGACAATGTCGCCACGCTTACTCTCTTGCTTTCACTGCAGCGATAAGCTACTTAAACAAGCTTTAAGAGCGTGGCAACACATTCAAATCTGCCTTTATATATAATGGTTACTTTTTGACAAAATCCATCCTAAAAATGGGCTATAAGACACTTATACGCCCCAAAACCGCAAAATTCGGTTGTCCTCTGGTGGTAATAACTAAAGTAAAGCTTTATATAGCACCTCCATTACCGCTTTTCATTCTCAATCATTGCCCGTCATTCTTTGTGTAAACACGGCGATCATATGAAAAGCACACTTACAAATTCACTTGAACAGCTTGCAACAGCAATCGAAGTTCCTTTTTTGACTCAAGGCAGCTTCAGCTTTCTCATCAACCGCTCACAAAAAGGTGTGAAGAAAAAAGTGCGAAGACAGTGTGCAGACATCAAAACACCTCTTAGGTGAGAAAAATGGAAGAACACGAACAAGATGAAGTGAGTTTTGAAGTGCTCGAAAAAAGAAAAATAACTCCCGAAGTCTTTCGAGAGACAATCAACAAAAAGTCGCTTGAACCCGGAGAACTTGACGAATTGTTCCTTGAATTGGATTCATAAAACAAAGATATTTGTTGAGCTGCTCTCGTAGCCGCGTCGCCACGACGCTCGCCATCTTCCGTTGTGATTTGCGTGGTGCAGTCATGCTTTTTGTGAATAATCCTTCCTGCGACGCTCGGCATCCCTTTGGGAATCCTGCCTCGCGTCGACGAATGACAGGGATACCCAAAAATAGTTTAGTCTGTACATGTCGTAGGTGACCGGAGGTCGCCTGATGTTCCCAGGGTACATCTACGCTGCGGGGTTGTCATGAGTCGCAGGAATGATTATGATAAAGCACAACATGCTCAATGCACCGACAAGCAAGTCGCGCCTACCTCAAACCACCGTATTCGCTCGCAGGTCAGTGGCGACGCTGCTAAACAAATACCATAAAACAAATAACAATAAAACAAAGAACATCCTGTTTGCAATGAACGAAGATCAAATCCTGGTACGCTATCCTGCTTGCGCGGGAACTTTCTACCCAGCAACAAAGGAAGGACTCGAATGCGAAGCAGGCATCCTGCTATCCGATGCAAAAGAAATAGTGATGCAACGCAAAGGTCTCACGGACGAGAAAATCCACCGCGTTCTGCGCGCGATTGTCGTGCCGCACGGAACCTATGACCAATCCGGCATCATCGCGGCGCAGGGGTTTTCCCTCTTATCAAAATTCAGTCAGCACGATCACTGGAAGATCCTCCTCATTGGACCATCGCACTACAGCCATTTTCCCGGGGCGGCCGTTAGCACTGTCGACGCATGGCAAACACCGCTCGGATCAACACCCGTCAATCCGCTTGCAGCATCCATCGCAAAACGACATTACCCAGCACTGATAGATCTTCCCGAAGTGCATGAACGGGAACACGCGCTGGAAGTGCAGATTCCATTCCTGGCTAACGTACTGCCTGACTTCAGCATCATTCCTATCGCGACAGGAGAAATCGACGCAGAGAAGCTCGCGAACATCATTGGGCCATATTGCGATGATGAAACAATCATCGTCGTGAGCGCCGATCTCTCACACGATCATTCTTCTGATCAAGCGCACAAGAAGGACGCAATCATAACAAAAGCACTTACGACACTTGATGCACGAACACTAGAAAGCAAAGGCGAATCTTGCGCCAAAATTCCCCTACTCGCCCTTCTCCATCTCGCAAAAAGCAACGGCTGGAAGGCAGAAGTCGTTGATTACATAAACGCGGGCAGAACGTCCAAAGACAAAAGCCACGTTGTCGGGTATGGCTGCTTCGCGTTCTACGAGAACGTTGCTCAGTAAGCTTAACCGCTTAGGAAACCCTCAAGCACACGCTGAAAAAAGTATTGCGCCATGAAACGATCATTCGAAAAAACAAATAAGATCCTTGAAAAGAACGAGGAAATATTCCTGATCACCCTCGCAAGAGACGCGATTACGCAATACCTTACAACTGGAAAAAAATTGACAGTCAAGGAGCACAACGTGCCAAATGCACTCCTCAAAACCGGCGCGTGCGTCGTGACCATCAAAAAAGAAGGAAAACTGCGAGGATCAATCGGGCAGATCACCAGCCGACAACCAATATACCTTGACGTGATCGATAACGCCATCAGCGCAGGCTTCAAAGACCCGCACTTCCTTCCGCTCGAAGAAGACGAGCTGGCCGATCTCAAAATAAGCGTTTCTGTTCTCGGCGAGCTTCGCAGCGTGGCCTGCACTTCGCCGGTCGAAGCTATCACGTATTTTGAAAAGAACAAAGTCGGCGTCGTACTCAACCATGGAAAAAACCACGCAAGCTTCCTTCCAAGTGAATGGAAGAGATTTCCCGATGTACGGGCATTTCTTGGAGCACTCTGTGAAAAAGCGGGACTTGGAGCTTACGCGTGGCAGGACAAGGAGACAACGTTTGCCGTGTTCGATGTACAGTTGTGTGAGGAATAATGCGAGAAATAACTCACGCGTATTTGTTCAGCTTATTTTATCACAGCACCGCCACAACGCTTGCAGTACATATTCAGCTCAAGCCAGGGACATAGAACAGTGCGAGACACTGTAAGAACCGCCAGCTCGCCGGCCGGTGGCGACGCTGCTAAACAAATACGATTTTTTCAATATCATAAAAATCGGTCGCAGGCGTCCTACTCCGCACTAAAGTTTGGAGTTTGAACGGACGCCTGCATGTATAGACCGATTTGTCAGAAACCTTTGGTTTCTGAGCATGCTCAGAAATGCTTTGCATTTCTGACATTTAGGATGCCAAAAATGTCGCCCTAAAGGACGGGGTTTGAAACCCCACA